>NZ_JBLIWA010000023.1:47333-114094 GCF_047525675.1 Streptomyces sp. 796.1
CCCCCCCCCCCCCCCGGCGTGGTCTGCGACGTCATGGACACCGGCCGCCCTGCCCAAGGACCCGCCGCAGCCAGGAGTCCCGCACGGCAGCCGCGGCCCTGGACGCCTCGGCGTCCGGCGAGAAGCCCGTGAAGCCGTGGTAGCCACCGGCCCATACGTGCAGTTCGGCCTGGCCGCCGGTGGCCCAGATCCCACTCGCGTACGCGAGTGCCTCGTCCCGGAAGACCTCGGCGGCGCCGACCGTGATGAAGGCCGGCGGCAGCCCGGACAGGTCGTCCGCGCGGGCGGGTGCGGCGTACGGGGACACGGCGTCGGTGCCCCGGTCGGCGCCGAGGATCGCGTTCCAGGCCGTGTCGTTGTTGTTGCGGTCCCAGATGCCGATGCCGTCGTACTGCCGGCTGGAGACCGACTCGTTGCGGTCGTCCAGCATCGGGCAGTCCAGGACCTGGCCGGCCAGCGCCGGGCCGCCGCGGTCGCGGGCCAGCAGGGCGACGCCGGCGCTCAGGCCGCCGCCCGCGCTGGACCCGCTGACCACGATGCGGCCGGCGTCGACGCCGAGTTCGGCGGCGTGCTCGGCGAACCAGAGCAGCCCGGCGTAGCAGTCCTCGACGGCGGCCGGTGCCGGGTGCTCGGGAGCGAGCCGGTACTCGACCGTCACGGCGACGGCCCCGTAGCGCACCACGTCCTCCACGAGGCCCGCGGCCCCGAAGAACCGGTTGCCCAGGACCATGCCGCCGCCGTGGATGGAGTAGATCCCCGGCGCGTCCCGCACCTCGCCGCGTGGCCGCAGCACGGTCAGCTCCACCTCGGGCGCCCCGGCCGGACCCGGCACCCGCACGTGCTCGAACTCCACCGGATGGTCGCCGATCACCGTCTCAAGCGGCGGCACGATGGTGGCGAAGTGGGCGCGGTTGGCCAGGATCGTCGCGGCCCGCAGCGGGATGCCCTCGATGAGTTCGCGGCACGCGGCCAGCCCCGGTTCGAGCTGCGGATCGTAGGGGACGGGGCGTGGCCGCGGCACGCCGCCCACCGCGGGTTCGGCCGGCACGGTCAGGGACCTTCCGGGTCGACGATGCCGCGGTCCACCCAGAACGGCTCGACCAGCGAGCGCAGTTCGTCGGCGCCGACCCGCTCCAGCAGGTCGAGGGCGCCGATGTTCTGCTCCACCTGCTCAAGCCGGGTGGCGCCCACCAGGGTGGTGACGTTCGCCGGGTGGCTGAGGGTGAAGGCGACGGCGAGTTGGGCGGCCGTGGTGCCCAGCTTCTCGGCGAGTTCGACGATGCCGGGGACGGTGGCCACGATCGCCTCGCGGACCGAACCGGGGTCGCGCCCGATCTCCCGGGTGGGCGCGGTCCGGCCGGCCAGGATGCCGCCCTCAAGCACGTCCGACGACTGCATGCTGAACCCGGCGCCGAACAACTCGGCGAACGGCTCGCCGTCCGGGATGGAACGGCGCGCCAGGCTGTACTTGAGCTGCGCGATCTGCGGCCCGGCCACCCCGCGCTCGGCGGCGATCCGGCGCAGCTCGCGGATGTTGGAGGCCGACCAGTTGTTGACGCCCCAGGCCCGGATCAGCCCGGCGTCGGTGAGCCCGGCCAGGTCGTCGACCAGGTCTTCCAGTCGTACGTCATCGCGCCGCAGGTCGCCGAGGATCACCAGGTCGGCCCGGTCGAGCCCGGTGCGCAGGAACGCGTTGTCCAACTGGGGCTTGAAGCCCTCCTCGCCGAAGCCCTCGATCCACAGCTTCACCGAGGCCAGATAGGCGTCGCGGGGCACGCCCACCGCGCGCATGATCGATCCCCACAGCACGTCGGTGAAGACCGGGGGCTTGCCGGGGAGGCCGTACACACCCACGTCGAACAGGTTGACCCCGCGGTCGAGCGCGTAGCGGACCATGGCTACGGCGTCGGCGAAGTCCATCCGGTCGAAGATGTGCCACGAGCCGAGGGAGAGCGCCGAGGTCTCCAGGTCGCTGGTGCCGATGCGGCGCCGGGGAAGCAGTGTGCTGGTCACGCGTGATTCCTTTCTGCGGGTCGGCTCACGGAGCCGGATCGCACTCGCTCAGGGGGAGTCTTCGCCGCGCTCAGGGCAGCCGGGGGTCGATGACGGCCTTGATCTCCTCGTGCCGGCTCATCGCGGCGATGCGCGCGGAAGCCTCGGCGAGTCCGACGGGCGCGCCGAACAGGCGGTCCCAGGGCATCCGGTCGGCGAAGGAGGTGAAGAAGCCGATCGCCTCGTGGTAGTCGGCGATGTCGCCGTTGAGCGAGCCGACGATGGTCAGCTCCTTGCCCATCACCGCACCGAGCGCCAGCGGGTCGGAGACCGGCCCGGTGCTGCCCACGATGACCACGCGCCCGCGCTGGGCGGCCATCGCCACCGCCTCCCGACCGACCGAGGGCGCGCCGGCGAAGTCCAGTACGAGGTCGGCGCCCTGGCCCTGGGTGAGTTCCTGCACCCGGGCCACCGCGGCGTCCGAGCCGTCGGCGATGTCCACGGTGTGCTGTGCGCCGAACTCCTTGGCCAGGTCCAGCCGCGCCTGCGGGGCACCGACGGTGATCACCGAGCCCGCGCCGCCGAGGTAGGCGACCGCGGTCGCGAACAGGCCGAGCGCACCCGAACCCTGCACCACCACCCGGGATCCGGGCCGCACACCGCCGGCCCGGGAGAACGCCCGCAGCACGGTCTTCGCCGCACAGCCGGCCATCGCCGCCCAGGTGTCGGGCACGCCGTCGGGCAGCAGCAGCTTGGCCGCCTTGGGGACCACGTACGCGTACTCCGAGAGCCCGGCCGTGGCGTACGGGTGCACGTCGGCGCGCTGCCGGAACCCGTAGCCGCGGTCGGAACAGGCGACCGGCTCGCGCAGCACGGTGCAGCCGTGGCAGGCGCCGCACGTCGACTCGGACCAGCCGATCCGGTCGCCCACGTGCAACTCGCGGCCCAGCGCGTCCCGGGTGCCATCGCCGAGGGCGACGATCTCGCCGACCATCTCGTGTCCGAGCACCATCGGCAACATGCCGGGGAAGGTCATCTTGCCCGACCAGATCTCGATGTCGGTGCCGCACAGCGTCGTGCAGACGATGCGCACCAGGGCGGCGCCCGGTTCGGGTTCCGCCGGAAGCGGCAGGTCGGTGAGGTCGAGCGCGGCGCCGTGCTCGCTCAGGACGGCGGCACGTGTCGAGGAGGGGAAGTCCATCGAAGCTCCTTCGGATCGAGCGTATCGGGGGCTCGACGATGCGTTAGTCTACGGACGTTGACTCAAATGTCGAGACCCTGAGAGCAACGAGGAGCACCCGTGCGCACAGCCGACGGCGACGCCCAACCTGCACCGGCCGACCTGATCCTGCGAGGCGGTGTGGTCCACTCCCTGTCCCCGGGTGGCCAGGGAGTGACCGCGATCGCGGTCCGCGAGGGGCGCGTGGCCCGGATCGGCGCCGACCATGAGGTGATGGCGCTGGCCGGCGCGGCCACCGAGGTGATCGACCTCGAAGGCCGCGCCGTCCTCCCGGGCATCAACGACGCCCATCTGCACGCCACGTGGCTGGGTGCCATGTGGCCCGACACGCTCTTCGGCGACCACGTGGCGCCGGGGCCGCCGCCGCAGCGCCCGCTGGCGGACGCCGCCCAGCGCCGCCGGGCGATCCTGCGCGCCGGCGAACTGGCCACCTCGCTCGGCATCACCAGCTACACCGAGCCCGGCCTCGGGCCCGGCGAGGACGAGGGCGCCAGTGGCGCGTTCGGCTCCTCGGTCGCCGAGCAGTACCGCGCCCTGGCGGCCGACGGCCTGCTGCGAGCCAGGGTCACGGTGCTGTGGCTGTTCGGCGAGCTCGACGGGCCGAGCGACATCGACAGCTTCCTCGCCGGGCTCGCCGCGACCGACGGCGCCACCAGCGACCCGCGGTGGCTCCGCTTCGCCGGCGTCAAGATATTCGCCGACGGCATCCCGCCCATGCAGTCCGCCTACACGCACAACTGCTACGCGGACGGCGTCAGCGCATCCCTGCTGGTGGCGGGCGCCGACGACGCGGAGCGCGAGGCGAACCTGAGCCGGATGATCATCGCCGCCCACCACGCGGGCCACCAGGTGGGCGTGCACGCCACCGGTGACCGCTCCATCGAGGTCACCCTCGATGCGATCGAACGGGCCCGCGCCGAGAAGGACGCCGACCTCGGGCACTACGTCATCCACGGCGACCTGGTCACCCGGCCGCAACTGCGCCGGATGGCGGCGCTCGGGGTCGGTCTCGACACCCAGCCGGAGATCGCGGTACGTACCCGCTCGTTGGTGGACGCCGCGCTCGGCCCCGGCGCCGCGGAAGCGGCCTGGCCGCTCCAGGCCGTGCTGGACGAGGGGGTGTCGCTGTGCCTGACTTCCGACGCCCCCGTGCTGTCCCCGGACTGGCGCCGGCAGATCGCCGCGGCCGACGAGTGGATGGGCCCCACGAACGACCCGCGCCGCCGCATGGCACGGCTGCTGCGCTGCTACACGGTCGAGCCCGCCCGCCAGGACCACGCCCTGGACTGGAAGGGCACGCTGGCCCCCGGCATGGTCGCTGACCTGTGCGTACTCGAAACGGACCCGCTCGCGGTGACCCCGGCCGAACTGCCGGACGTCGCGGTGGACCTCACGGTCCTGGACGGCGAGGTCATCTACCGGCGCGGGGCCGTGGCGGCCGAGGCCGCAGCGCCCGAGGCTGGGGCACCCGCGACCGTGGTGCCCGAGACAGCCTGACGGCGGCTCCGGCGGGCCTGCCCGGTGGTGGGTGGGCCGGCCGGTGGGTGGGCCGCGACGTGGCCGCGGGTCGGTTGTGCGCAGGCCAACCAACCCTCGCGCCAGCGCCCACCCGCCGTTGCCGGGTGGGTCGAGCCGGGGCATGTCAGACGGGCTGTGGGTGGGGTGGGTCGGCCCCCACCCACAGCCGTGGGGGAGTCGGCCCCGGTGCCGGCCCCGCCCCCGCTCCTGGCGGGTGGCCCGTCCTGGGGGACGCCAGGCCACCCGCCGGGGAACGGCATCGGCCCCGCTGCACGGAAGTGCGGCGGGGCCGATGTGCTTGGTGTTACGAGGCGGTCCGGGGCGCCAGGAAGACGCGGGCGCCCCGGCGGGTGTGGCCACCGGGTGGCCGGGCGGGTCGCCGGGGGCGGTGGCGTTCGTCGAACGTGCGCCGCCAGACTGTGGGCCGCCGGCCACGACAGGTGCCCAGGTCAGGTGCCCGGGTCAAGGCCCCACCCGTCAGGTGAGCAGTTGGCCGCCGTCCACCGGCAGGCTCGTACCCGTGATGTGCGCGGCGGCGTCGCTGGCCAGGAAGACGACCGCGGCGGCGACGTCCTCCATGGCGGCCATCTTGCGCAGCGGGATGCGGCTCTCCCACGCCTGGCGCTGGGGCGAGCCCTCCGGCATGCCGACCGCCAGCATCTCGGTGAGCACCGGGCCGGGAGCCACCGCGTTGACCCGGATGCCGTGCTCGGCCAGCTCGATGGCGGCCCAGCGGGTGAGTGCGTCCACCGCCGCCTTGCTGCTCTCGTAGCCACCCATGCCCGGGGTGGGTTGCCGGCCGCCGATCGACGACAGGTTGACGACCGTGCCGGCGGTGCCCGCCGCCACCATGCGCTGCGCGACGTGCTGGGTCATCAGGAAGGTGCCCACCACATTGGTCCGCAAGATGGTGTCCAGATCGCTGCCGGCCAACTCCAGCAGGCTGCCGTGGATGGTCAGCAGCCCCGCGTTGTTCACCAGCACCTCGATGGCGCCGAACTCCTTGTGTATGGAGTCGAGTTCGCTGATGATCGAGGACGCGTCGGTGATGTCGAGTACCCGGCTGTGTACGCCGAGTTCGGCCGCCGTGGCGGCGACGCGCTCCGCGTCCCGGTCGGCGATCACCACGGTGTCACCCGCCGCGGCGAAGGCGGCGGCCACGGCGCGACCGATTCCGCCGGCCCCACCGGTGACGAGCACGGTACGTGTGCGCTTCATCATCACTCCCCTCGCGCCACAACCCCTGTTGCGGCGTCGGCCGTATAGTATACAAGTGTAGACGAAAAAGCCGAGGCTTCCGGGAGGAGCTTTGAGCACTACGCAGTCCGTGCCGCGCCGCCAGTTGGGGCCCGGTGGCCCCGATGTTCCGGTGCTGGCGCTGGGGTCCTGGAACACCTGGGACCGGATGGAATTCGATGACGCGGTGGCCTTGATCGCACGGGCCGCGGAGCTCGATTGCGCCTTCTTCGACGTCGCGTACTACAACATGGGTCCGCACGCGGAGAACGCCCGGACCGACCTGATCTTCGGCCGCGCCGTACGGGAGGCCGGCCTCGCCCGGGCCGACTGGCAGTTCTGCGGCAAGCTCTGGCTCTGGGACTACCCCACCACCGGGTTCACCGAGCAGATGGAGACCTCGCTGGAGCGGGTGGGCGTGGAGCGGGCCGACACCGTGGTGGTCGGCGACTACTTCGGCGAGCTCGACGTGGCGCGGGTGGTCACCGACGTCGCCGAGCAGATCGAGGCCGGCCGCTTCGACACCTGGGGCGTCAACAACTGGCAGTACCGCGACCTGCGTGCGGCGATCGACATCGCACGCGAACGCGGCCTGGTGCCACCCACCTTCGCGCAGCTCAAGTACGGGCTGGTGCGCAGGTCGATGGCCGAGGGTGACTACTACGCGCCGCTCTTCGACTCCGGAGAGCTCGCCCTTCAGGCGTCCGACGTCTTCGAGGGCGGCATGTTGGTGGGCAACCTGAAACCGGCCCGCAAGATCGGCGCCGACGTCGGCGGCATCCGCGAGCGCATCGCCGCCTCGTTCGGCGAGGTGCAGCGGCTGGCCGAGTCCCTGGGGGCCTCGCCCGCCCAGTTGGGCATCGCCTTCTGCCTGGCCAACCCCGGCACCGCAAACGTCCTGGTCGGGGTCTCCCGACAGGCCCAGCTCGAAGACAACGTCGGCGCGATCGCGCTGCTCGACCGGGTGGGTGCCACGGCGCTGCGCGAGGCGGTGGCGGGCCTGTGGCTCGACCGCGACGTCGCGGCGGACGGCACCTGGTGAAGCGGGCCGCCCACGGGCGCACCCGCACCGGCTCAACCCCCGTAGCACAACACTTCAGGAGGACACGATGACCGCACCCAGCACGCCCACCTCGCCCGGCTCTCCCGACCGCATCGTTGAGATCGCGATCGGTTACATGGGGGCGAAGCAGCTCTTCGCCGCCGCCCGTACCGGCATCTTCCGCGCGCTGGTCGACGGCGAGCGCGACGTGGCCGAACTGGCCGCCGCGACCGGGGTCAGCGAGCGGATGGCGCGGATACTCGCCGACGCCATGAACGGCCTGGGGCTGCTGGAGCGCCGCGAGGGCCGCTACCGGCTGACGCCGGACACCGCCGCCCACCTGACCGGCGAGGGCGAGCTCGACCTGCACCCCTTCCTGTCCTTCCTGAACGAGATCAGCTACGGCCACTGGCTCCAGTTCGACACCACCGTCGACACCACCAAGCCCGGTGACCTGGCCATGGACGAGGAGCGGTGGAAGTCGTTCATGGCCGGCGTCATGCGCTACAACGCGCTGCACGCCGCCATGCTCGCCCGCACCTTCGACTTCGGCCCCTACCGTTCGCTGCTCGACCTCGGTGGTCTCTCGCCGGCCTTCGCCATCGGCGCGCTCCAGGCCAACCCCGAGCTTTCGGCCCGCTTCGTCTTCGACCCGGCCTCCACCGACGCCATCGCCGAGGCGCTGGCCGCGGCCGGCCTCACCGAGCGGGGTCAGATCGACCCGGCGCCCACCGACTCGGCCAACCCCGGCGGTGATCACGACCTGGTCATGGTCAACCACGTGATCCACCGCTTCACGGCCGAGCAGAACCGCGTCATCCTGGCCAACGCCCGGGCCGCCGCCCGCGAGGGCGCCACCCTGCTGCTGCTGGACTTCCTGCTCGACGACGACGAGCGGCAGCGCCCGATCGACGCCCTGCACGCCGGGGAATACCTGGTCATCGACGGTACGGTGGTCTACCCCGAGTCCGAGGTGACCGAGTGGCTGACGGCCGCCGGATGGCGTCAGCGCGAGGTACTTGCGCTGCCCGGCAGCCCGCGCGTTATCGTCGCGGAAGCGGTCTGACGCCGACCCGTAACACCCGGCTGAACAACGGCCCCGCCCCTGCCAATTTGGCTGTGGCGGGGCCATTGCCTTTTTTGCCGACGTCCGTAGACTAACGGCCACGACACGTGAGATGGCGGGCAAGGGAACATCTGATCCACCCCCCGTCTTTGGGCTGAGCGTTGCGATGGCGAAGAGGACAGCGGTTTTCCTCTCCCGGCTCGATCTGGCATCAGCGCCCCTCTTACTTGAGAGAAGATTCCATGCAGAGGATCTGGAGAGCCACACTTGTCGCGGTCATCGCCCTCGCGCTGGCCGCCTGTACGAACGCCGGAGCGGACTCCGGCAGCGGACCCGTCGAGAAGATCAAGATCGGCACCCTCCTCGACGTCACCTCCTGGGACCCGGCCCTGGCCGACATCGGCTTCGACGGTCCCTACCTGTCAGCCGTCTACGACCCCCTGGTGGCCCTGGACAAGGACTCCCACCCGGTTCCCGCACTCGCCACGTCCTGGACGTACTCGCGAGACCAGCGGATACTCACCATGCGACTGCGCTCCGGTGTCACCTTCACCGACGGGCAGCCGTTCAACGCGGCAGCCGCGGTGCAAAACCTCCAGCACCTGCAAAGGGGCGTGCGCTCCGGCCAGACGTACGCCAACGTCACCGGCATCCGCGAGGTGGACGCGAACACCATCGCCCTCCACCTCAAGAAGAAGGACGACGCCCTCCTCTACAACATGGGGCTCGGGCGGAGCTGGATGGCCTCACCCGCCGCGATCAAGGCGAAGTCGCTCGCGATGCAACCCGTCGGCTCGGGCCCTTACACCTTCAACACGGGGAAGTCGACACCCGGCTCGGAGTACGTCTTCAGCAAGAAGCCCCAGCACTGGGACCGGAAGACCTACCCCTTCGACTCCGTGAACATCTTCCCGATCTCCGACCCGACCGCCAGCTTCAACGCCATGCTCTCGGGTCAACTCAACGTCGCCTACGCCAATGCGGCCGACATCCCGCACGCCAAGCGCAACAGTTGGAACATCTCAGCCAAGGTAGCCACCTGGGTCGGCATCCAGTTCACCGACCGCACCGGCAAACAGCTCAAGCCACTCGGTGACCTGCGCGTCCGCCAGGCGATCAACCACGCCTTCGACGGCGCCGCCATCCTCAAGTCGGTCGGCCAGGGCGCCGGGGTCGCCACCAACCAGGTCTTCCCCGCCGGAGACCCCGCCTACGACCCCACGCTCAACGACCGGTACGCCTTCGACATGGACAAGGCCAAGAAACTGATGGCCGACGCCGGCTACGCCGACGGCTTCAAGGTGACCATGCCGATGTCGTCGATCTTCCAAGCCTGGCAGCCGGCCGTCCAGCAGATTCTCGGCCAGCTCGGCATCAAGGTGACCTGGAAGAACCTGTCGCCGGCCGACTACCAGAAGAACGCGTCGACCTACCCCATGTTCGTCGCGGTGGTGGCGCTCGACTCCAACTCGGCAGCGTCGGTCGACGGCCGGATCGCCTCCCAACAGTGGTTCAACCCGAACCCCTCCACCGAAGCGTTCCCGAAGCTCCACCAACTCCTCGGGGACATCGACGCCACCACGGGCAAGGAACAACTCGCCCACATCCGCGAGCTCAACGCCGCGGTCACCGACCAGGCTTGGCAGAACGTCTGGTACCAGGCGGACAACACCTACTTCAGCAAGAAGGGCGTCACGGTGACCCCCATCACCGGGATGATGTTCCCGACCCTGCGGTTCATCCAGCGCGGCTAGTTCCCGTAACGGCGGTGGTCACCCGGTGCGCGGGTGACCACCGCCCCCAGAGGGGTCCTTACATGATCAGATTCACCATTCGGCGTCTGCTGTCAGGAGTCGTACTCCTGGTGGTCGTCACGTCCGCCTCGTTCTTCCTGGCCCACCTGGCCATCGGCGATCCCACCGCCGCCCTGCTCGGCGACAGCGCCACTCCGGCCCAACGGGCGGCGATGCGCGAGCAACTCGGCCTGGACCGCCCGCTCATGACACAGTTCTGGGACTGGGCAAGCCACGCCGTACGAGGCGACTTCGGCACCTCGTGGCGTAACTTCCAGCCCGTCTCCGACCAGATCAGCCTACGCGTTCCCGTCACCCTTTCGATCGTGATAGCCGCCACGCTGCTCGCGGCAGTCATCGGCCTCGTCGTGGGCGTCGCCACCGGGCTGCGCCCGACCGGCGTCCTCTCCCGCGTCCTCAAGCTCGCCTCGGTCGTCCTCTTCGCCCTCCCCGGCTTCTGGGTGAGCCTGATGCTGGTGATGGCCTTCGCGATCAAACTCCAGTGGTTCCCGGCCGTCGGCTACGTACCGTTCTCCCACTCCGGAAGCGGCTGGCTGCGCTCCATCACCCTGCCTTCCATCGCCCTGGCGCTCGGCGCCATCGTGATGATCGCCGAACAGCTCCGCAACGGCTTCCTCGAAGTCAACAACCAGGACTTCGTCCGTACGCTGCGGGCCCGCGGGCTCTCCGCGCGCCGGGTGACGGTGCACGTGCTGCGCAACGCGTCACCGGCCGCGCTCACCGTGCTCGCGGTCATGTTCGTCGGGTTGCTCGGCGGCGCTGTCGTCGTCGAAATCATCTTCAACCTGCCGGGCATCGGCAGCCTGACCCAGTCGGCCTCCCAGATCGGTGACATCCCGGTCCTGCTCGGACTCACCGTCGTCACCGTGGTGTTCGTCGTCGTCGTCAACTTCCTGCTCGACCTCGTGCTCGGGTGGGTCAACCCGAAGGTGCGCGAGAAATGACCGTTGCCGCATCACCCGAAGCAACCGCGCCCGTCCCAGCCAAGCACGGCCTGTGGGCCCGCTACCTGCGCCGACCCGTCGGCGTCGGCGCCCTCGCGGTCTTCCTCCTGGTGGTCTTCGCCGGGCTGTTCGCCCCGCTGCTCGCCCCGCACGACCCCAACTTCGTCGACTTCGCCCTCACCCAGGCATCGCCCGACTCAAGCCACTGGATGGGCGGTGACTCGGCCGGCCGGGACATCCTCAGCAGGCTGTTGTTCGGAGCGCGAACCACCCTGTACGGGGCGGCCGTCGCCTGTCTGACGGGCATCGCGCTCGGCGTGCCCTCCGGGGTGGCCGCCGGCTACTTCGGCGGGCTCACCGACCGGGTCTTCTCCTGGATCAGCGACGGCGTGCAGTCCGTACCCGGCATGATCGTGCTGCTCATCGTCGCCGCCGGCACCGGCGCCGACTTCACCATCCTGATGGTGACCGTGGGCGCGTTCATGGCACCCGGCTACTACCGCATCTCGCGCTCCAAGGCGCTCGCCGTGCGCCAGGAGCCCTACATCGACGCCGCCCGCGTCGCCGGACTCACCCACCTCAAGATCCTGCACACCCACGTACTGCGCGCCGTACACGCCCCGGTGATCATCCAGTCGGCGCTCACCGCAGGCATCGCGATGGGCATGCAGACCGGCCTCCAGTTCCTCGGCATCGGCACCGCGTCCGACGCCAACTGGGGCCAGATGATGAACGACGGGTTCCGCACCATGCTGAACCACCCGCTCATCCTGCTGTGGCCATCGGCCGCGCTCGGCATCACCATCGCCGCCCTCGCCTTCATGGGCTCCACCCTCGCCGACCTGGTGAGCGTACGGGCCGAACCCGCGCCCCGGAGCCGGCGCGGCGCCGAGCCGGTCAGCGAGGCGGTGACCAGCAAGAGCGGCGACATGGTGCACCCGCTGGAGGCCAGTGCGCTGCGCATCGACAACCTGCGCGTCAGCTACCGCACCGCCCACGGCGACAAGCAGGTCGTCCGCGGCGTCTGCCTGGACGTCGCCCCCGGCGAGGTGCTCGGCATCGTCGGCGAATCCGGCTCGGGCAAGTCCCAGACCGTCTTCTCCGCGCTCGACCTGCTGCCCTCCGACGGCCGAGCCGTCGCCGACGGCATCTGGCTCGGCGGCCAGAGCGTGGGCGACCTGCCGCGGGCCGGCCGGCACGCCCTGCTCGGCACCCAGATCGGTTACGTACCGCAGGAGCCCATGAGCAACCTTGACCCCTGCTACACGGTCGGGCACCAACTCATCGAGCCGCTGCGGGCGGTGCACAAGCTGTCCAAGGCCGAGGCCAAGGAGCGGGCCCGCAAGATGCTGCTGCGGGTCGGCATCACCGACCCCGACCGCGTCATGGCCTCCCACCCGCACCAGATCTCCGGCGGCATGGCGCAGCGCGTCCTGATCGCCGGCGCGGTCGCCGGCAACCCCAGCCTGCTGGTGGCGGACGAGCCGACCACGGCCCTGGACGTCACCGTCCAGGCCGAGGTGCTGGAGCTGCTGCGGGAGCTCCAGCAGGAGTTCCAGATGGCGCTGGTCATCGTCACCCACAACTTCGGTGTGGTCGCCGACATCTGCGACCGGGTCGCGGTCATGAAGGACGGCCGCGTCATCGAGACCGGCACCGTCGACCAGATCTTCGCCAACCCCAGCGACCCCTACACCGCTGAGCTCATCCACGCCTCGCAGGACGACACCGAGAGCCGCGCCGACCTGGACGCGGCCTGGAGCACGGCCGGACGGACGGTGCACTCATGAACACGGAACCGCGCGAAGCCACCCCGCTGCTCCAGGTGGACGACCTCGTCGTCGACTACCGCAGGGGCCGCACCACCTTCCGCGCCCTCAAGGGCGTGTCGATGACCATCGCACCCGGCGAGTGCGTGGGCCTGGTCGGCGAGAGCGGATCGGGCAAGTCGACACTGGGCAAGGCCATCCTGGGCCTGGCCGAGGTCGCATCGGGCCGCATCACCTTCGACGGCGCCGACATCACCCACGCCAAGGGCGCTGCCCGGCGCAGGCTGGCCGCCGACCTCCAGGTCGTCTTCCAGGACCCGTACGGCTCGCTCGACCCGACGCTGACCGTCGGTCAGATCCTCGCCGAGCCGCTGACCGCATCGGGCACCAGCAAGGCCGACGCGCGCAAGGCGGTCGCCGAGATGCTGGATCAGGTGAGGCTGCCCGCCGACACGGTGAACCGCTACCCCAGCGAGTTCTCCGGCGGACAGCGGCAGCGGATCGCGATCGCCCGCGCGCTGGTGCGCCGACCGCGGCTGATCGTCTGTGACGAACCGGTCAGCGCGCTCGACCTGACCACCCAGTCGACGGTCATCGACCTGTTCATCGACATCCAGCGCGAGACCGGCGTCTCCTACCTGTTCGTCTCCCACGACCTCGGCGTGGTCCGGCGCATCTGTCACCGGGTTTCGGTGATGTACCAGGGAGAATGCGTGGAGACCGGACCGAACGAGACGATCACGCGCAACCCCGAGCACTCCTACACCCGCCGGCTGCTGCTGGCCTCCCCGGTCGCCGACCCGGCACGGCAGGCCGAGCGCCGGCGGAGCTGGCTCGGACTTCGTGCGACGGCGGGGTCGCCAGTACCGTAGGGACAACTATGCCGAAGATTATCGACCACGATCAGCGACGGCGAGAGATCGTCGCCGTCGCCAAGAAGCTCATCATCCAGGGCGGCTTCGAGGCCGCGACCATGAGGAGCATCGTCGCTGAGGCGGGTTTCGCCAATGGTGCGCTCAAGCGTTACTTCCCCAGCAAAGACAGCATCGTGGCCGCCACCTTCCAGAGCGTGCTCGCGGAGATGAACGAGCGGATCCTCGAAGCGGACCCCTCGCTCGACCCGCAGGAGGCGCTGCGGCGTGACATCGAAGTGACGCTGCCGCTGGACAAGTACCGCATCGACTCCGCCCGCGTGCTGCTCGCACTGTGGGAGCACTCGATGGCCAACGAGGAACTCGCGGTGCTCTACCGCGAGCACCTCGGGGAGTGGCGCCGGCGGCTGGCGGTGCGGATCGCGGCGGCGCGCGGCAGGGACGAGCCCTGTGACGCGCCGACCGTGCTCGAACTCGCGGGGGAGGTCATCGACATGTCGATCGGGGCCAACGTCACCTCCCTGATGTTCCCCGACGGCGCGCTGATCCCCGAGCACCGCGCGTACGTCGACCGGCTGATGCGCAACATCATCGACTGATCCGGTTCCCGCGGGTGCCTGCGCGGGGCCGTGACGAAGGCCAAGAAAAGGATCTTGTATGGACGTACGAGGCCGGCTCTTCATAGGCGGCGAGTGGGCCGCCGCCACCGACGGGGCGGAGTTCACTACCCACGACCCCGCCACCGGAACGGTCCTGGCGACCTGCGCCGAGGCCGGGCAGGCGGACGTGGACGCCGCCGTGGACGCGGCCCGCGCCGCCCTGACCGACCCGGCGTGGGCCGCGCTGCCAGCGGCCGAACGCGCCAGGCTGTTGTGGCGGGTCGCCGAACTCATCGAACGCGACGCCGACCACCTCGCCGAATTGGAGACCCGCGACCAGGGACAGCCCCTGGGGGTGGCGCGCGGTGTCAGCGTCGCCGGGGCCGCGGAACACTTCCGCTACTACGCGGGCTGGGTCACCAAGATCGAGGGGACCGTCAGCCCGGTCTCCTTCCCGAACACCCTGCACTTCACCCGCCGCGAACCGGTCGGGGTGTGCGCGCTCATCACCCCCTGGAACTTCCCGCTGATGATCGCGGCGTGGAAGCTGGCCCCGGCGCTGGCCTGCGGCAACACCGTGATCCTCAAGCCCGCCGAACAGACCCCGCTGACCAGCGAACACCTGGTGCGGCTGTGCCAGGAGGCCGGCTTCCCACCCGGGGTGGTCAACCTGATCACCGGCGGCCCCACCGCGGGCAAGGCCCTGGTGGCCCACCCCGGGGTGGACAAGGTCTCCTTCACCGGCTCCACCGAGGTGGGCCAGGAGATCGTCCGGACCTCCGCGAACGACCTCAAGCGCGTCACCCTGGAGCTGGGTGGCAAGGCGCCCAGCATCATTGCCAGGGACGCCGACATCGATGCCGCCGTACGGGGCAACGTGCAGGGGGCGCTGCTCAACAGCGGACAGGTGTGTGCCGCCTACGCCCGCTTCTACGTGGACCGCAGCCGGGCTGATGAGTTCACCGAGAAGCTCGCCGCCGCCGTCGCGGAGCTGCGCCTCGGCCCCGGCCTTGCCGCCGACACCCAACTGGGGCCGCTGGTCACCGGCGAACACCTGGCGCGGGTGGACGCCCTGGTCAAGGAGGGGGTGGGGGAGGGTGCCGAACTGGTCACCGGCGGGCTGCGCGCCGACGGCGACCTGGCGGCCGGCAACTTCTACCGGCCCACCGTCTTCGCCGGCGTGCGCGACGACATGACCATCGCCCGCCAGGAGGTCTTCGGCCCCGTGCTGCCCGTCCTCACCTACGAGGACGAGGACGAGCTCGCGGCCCGGGCCAACGACACCCGCTACGGCCTGGCGGCTGCGGTGTGGACCTCCGACCTGGCCACCGCACACCGGCTCGCGGGCGACGTCCGGGCCGGCGCGGTGTTCGTCAACATGCCGCCGATACCCGACCCGGCCGCGCCCTGGGGCGGCTTCGGGGCCAGCGGCTGGGGGCGGGAGATGGGCTCCGCCGCGCTGGATGTGTTCACCGAGACCAAGGGCGTATGGATGCACCACGGGTGATCCGTCCGACCGCACAAGAGGAGAGACAGATGAGTCAGGACCCAGCCGACCACGAGGGCGTGCACGCGGCCGTACAGGCATACGTGTCGGCGGTCAGCGTCGCCGACCCGAAGGCGGTGCGGGCGGCCTTCCGCCCCGACGCGCACATGTGGGGCTATCTGGGCGAGGAGTTCGTCTCGGCGCCGATCGAGGCGTTCTGCGAGGTGGTCGCCGCCGACACGGAGAGCGCGCAGTGGAGCCGGGAGTACACGTACGCCATCCGGTCGGTGGAGATCAGCGGCGAGGTGGCGGTGGCCGTCCTGGACGAGTTCGGCTACCAGGGCCACGACTTCACCAACCACTTCTCCCTGGTCCGCCAGGACGGCGAGTGGCGGATAGCCAGCAAGACCTTCTTCCGCCGCGATGCGGCAGCGGGCGCCGGGCCGCAGGGGTGATCAGCAGGGCCGGGCATCAGGTCAGAGCGGCAGGCTGAGCGGCCAGGCTGGCATAAAACAACCCTATGCAGAACGGCAGTTGGCCCCCGCGGCGGCGTCCGCGGGGGCCAACTGGTCTGGGTGGGTGTGTCTCAGGCGAGCGTGACCTCGACCGGCAGGTGCTTGATGCCGTTGACGAAGTTGGAGCGCACCCGGGGGGCCTCGCCGGCCAGCTTGATGTCCGCCAGCCGTGGCACCAGCTCCTCGAACAGGATGCGGATCTCGGTACGGGCCAGCAGGTTGCCCAGGCACAGGTGCGGGCTGCCCTTGCCGAAGGTGAGGTGGTCGTTGTCGCGGCGCGCCACGTCGAAGCGGTACGGATCGGGGAACACCTCCTCGTCCCGGTTGCCGGAGGCGAACCACATCACCACCTTGTCCCCCTCCTTGATCCGCTTGCCGCCCAGCTCGGTGTCCCGGGTGGCGGTGCGGCGGAAGTGGTAGACGGGCGAGGCCCAGCGCAGGAACTCCTCGACCGCGCCGGGGATCAGCGCCGGGTCGTCCCGTAGCCGGGCGAGCTGGTCGGGGTGCTGGAGCAGGGCCAGCATGGCGTGGCTGATGGTGTGCCGGGTGGTCTCGTTGCCGGCGACCACCAGCAGCAGGAAGTAGTTGTCGAAGTCGGCGTCCGAGAGCGGCACCCCGTCCCGCGGCACCTCGTTGACCAGCTTGGACACCAGGTCGCCGGCGTCGCCCCCGCGCCGCTGCCGGGCCAGCTCGCGTCCGTAGGCGAAGACCTCCAGCGAGGCGGGGGAGCGGAACGGCAGGTCGCGGTAGCGCTCGCTCTCCTCGCTGTGCAGCAGCACGTCGGCGTAGTCGGGGTCGGTGTGGCCGATGATGCGGTTGCCCCAGTTGATGAGCTGCTGGTTGTCCTCGGGCGGCACGTCGAGGAGGCGGGCCAGCACGTTGATGGGGAAGTCGGCCGAGACCTCCTTGACGAAGTCGAAGCTGCCCTTGGCCAGCGCCGCGTTCAAGGTGGTGGCGGTCAGGCCGCGCAGGAAGTCGGTGTAGCTGTTGATGACGCGGGCGCCGAACTGCCGCTGGAGCAGGCTGCGCAGCGCCCGGTGGCGCACGCCGTCCAGTTCCAGGAGCGAGGCCCGCCGCTTGATCTGGTCCTCGTCCACCTCCTCCAGGTTGACGAACTTGGTGGAGGTGAACGTCTCGGCGTCGCGGTCGACGCGGGCGATGTCGGCGTGCCGGGTGACGGCCCAGAAGCCGGCGTTCGGCGCGGGCTCGGGCTGCCAGTGCACCGGGTCGGCGTGGCGCAGGGTGTGGAACATCCGCCAGGGTGTGACGCCGTCCGCGAAGTGGTCCAGGTCGGCGAGGTCCACCTGGTCCAGCGGCAGCGGCTCGCGCACCGCGTCGGCGATGGACTGCCGGTCGGGTTGGCTCGGGAGCTGGGTCATGGGCGCGCGACTCCTTGCCGTCACAGGTGGTAGGCGTACTCGGTGAACTCCCAGTCGGTGACGTGCCGGTGGAAGCGGGTGACCTCGTCGCGCTTGTACGCGAGGTAGGAGGCGGTGAAGTCCTTGCCGAGGAGTTCGGTCAGCGCGGTGTCCGCCTCCAGGGCGTCCAACGCCGCCGGCAGACTGGTCGGCAAGGTGGCCGAACGCGCGCTGTCGTAGCCGTAACCCTCCAGCGGGGCGGGTGGCTCATCGCCCGCCAGGATGCCGATCAGGGCCGCGGCGAGGGTGCCGGCGATCAGCAGGTACGGATTGGCGCTCGCGTCGCCCAGGCGCAGTTCGAGCCGGGAGCCGGCGCCGCGCTCGGGTGGGATGCGCACCATGGCGCTGCGGTTGTCCAGGCCCCAGTCGATGAGCCAGGGTGCCAGGGTGTCGGGCCCGAGCCGCTTGTAGGAGTTGACCGTCGGGTTGGCCAGCGCGGACAGCGCCGGGGCGTGGGCCAGCACCCCGGCCACCGCGTGCCGGGCGGTGGCGGACAGGGCGTGCGGCGCCGCCGGGTCGGCGAAGGCGTTGCCGCCCGCCGCGTCCAGGCACGACAGGTGGAGGTGGAATCCGGAGCCGCCCGCGTCGTTGAACGGCTTGGCCATGAAGGTCGCCAGCCGTCCCTCCTTACGGGCCAGCTCCTTGATCGCCGACTTGAAGCGGAAGGCACGGTCGGCGGCCTCGGCGGCGTCGCCGTGGGTCAGGTTGATCTCGAACTGGGCGCCGTCGTACTCGTGGTTGCCGCTGCTGACGCCGATGTCGAAGTCGCGCAGCAGGCGCAGGGTGCGCAGCAGATGGTTGTCCGGGTCGGCGCGCAACCCTGCCGTGTAGACGACGCCGTCGGCCTCGCTGTAGCGCCGCCAACCCTGCTCGGATTCGGGCGCCGCGTCACACAGGAAGTACTCCAACTCCGGTCCCACCACCGGGCGCAGACCGTGTTCGGCCCAGGTGTCGAGGACGGCGCGCAGCAGGTCGCGGGGTGACTCGGGGGCCGGCAGGCCGGTGGCCGGGTCGGTGACGTTGCCCAGCACGGTGGCCACCCCGGGCTCCCAGGGCAGCGCGGCCAGGGTGTCGAGGTCGGGGGTGACGCAGATGTCGGGCAACCCGGCGTCGAGCCCGCCGGCGACGGAGACCGTGTCGCCCTGCGGGCTGGTGTGGTAGACGGCGCGGCAGAAGGCCAGGCCGTGCGTCATCGCCGAGGGGAGGTGGTCCAGGAGGACGTCCCGGGCCCGTTCGGTGCCGATGAGGTCGGGATAGGTCACCCGGACCACGTCGATGCCCTCGGCGGCCAGTTGTTCCATGCGCCGGCGGACGGCTGGGGTGTCGGATGCGCTCACCGGTTGCTCCTCAGGGGAAGGGGGCGCCTCCCCAGGCCGTGGGGCGCTGGGGGAGAGGGGAGTAAGGGGGGCGGACGTGCGCCGCGGTGGGGCGGCTGCGCACTGCGGTGCGTCGGGAGCCGCCGTTATTTGACGTCAAACGGTAGGCAGCCCGTCGCGCCCCGGCAAGGGGTTGGTCGAAGAAATTTATCCATCCGGATAGGTATTGACCGCGGGGGTGTCGCTTCCTATCTTGTTTGAAGCCAAACGAGTTGCGGTGGTGCCCGCCGTCCCGCTGGCTGACCGGGGCCCGGCCCCTGTGCCGGGCCCCTCCCTCCCGCTCTTCTCCCCGCCCCTGCTCCGCTGTTTCCGCGCCACAGCCGCACCCCGCTCCACCGCCCCAGCGCTGCGCCGCAGCCCCACCACCCCGAGCCCCACGGCACCCGTATCAGGAGGACCGGTCATGAAGGTCGTCGTCGACATGAACACGTGCCAGGACCACGGCCAGTGCGTCTTCGCCGCCCCCGAGGTCTTCAGCTTCGACGACACCGGCCGCCTGGCCTACGTCTCCGACCCCGACGACGCACTGGCCGACGCGGTCGAGGAGGCGGCCGACGTCTGCCCCCTCCAGGCCATCCGGATCGAGGACTGAGCCGTGAGCGCCCCCGTCGTCATCGCCGGCGCCGCACTGGCCGGTCTGCGCACCGCAGAACAACTGCGCGCCGCAGGCTGGCTCGGCCCGATCACCCTGGTCGGAGCCGAGCCCCAGCCCCCGTACAACCGGCCGCCGCTGTCCAAGGACTTCCTCGCCGGCACGGCCTCCGCCGCCTCCCTCACCTTCCGGCCGCGCGCCAGCGTCGCCGACGCCACCTGGCAACTCGGCACCCGGGTGGTACGCGCCGAACTCGACCGCCGCCTGCTGCACCTGGACGACGGCCGGACGCTGCCTTACCGCGCCCTGGTAGCCGCGACCGGCGTCCGCCCGCGCCGGCTGACCTGCCCGGGGCCACTGCCCGGACGGCACGTCGTACGCACCCTGGCCGACGCCGAACGGCTGCGCACCGCGCTGGTCGCACCGGGCGTACGGGTGGTCGTGGTGGGCGCCGGATTCATCGGCTGTGAGGTCGCCGCCACCGCCGTGGCGCTCGGCGCGGCCAGCGTCACGGTCATCGACCCGCTGCCGCTGCCCCTGCTCCGTTCGCTGGGTGAACTCTTGGCCACTTCCGTACTCGCTCGCCACCAGCGGCGCGGCGTGCGCTTCGCACTCGGCCGCGGCGTCACCGCCTTCACCGGCTCCGAACGGGTCACCGGCGTGCAACTGGACGACGGCAGCGAACTCGCCGCCGACGTCGTCGTGGAAGCGGTGGGCTCGCTCCCCAACACCGAATGGCTCGCCGACAACGGACTCGACCTCACCGACGGCGTCCGCACCGACGACCGGCTACGGGTCGGCAACCGCCCCGAGGTGGTCGCCGTCGGCGACGTGGCCCGCTTCCCCAACGCCCGCTACGACGACCTGCCCCGCCGCGTCGAGCACTGGTCGATGCCCACCGACACCGCCAAACACGCCGCCCGGGTGCTCGCCGCCCACCTCGGCGACGCCCGGGCCGACGCCCACGACCTGCCGCCCTTCACCCCGCTGCCGACGTTCTGGAGCGACCAGCACGACTTCCGCCTCCAGTCCTTCGGCGCCCCGGCGCTCGGCACCGGCGAGGTCCGCGTACTGCACGGCGACCCGGCCGACGAGGGCGACCTCGTCGTCGGCCACCTGCGCCACGGCCGACTGGTCGGCGTGGTCGCCATCGGCGGCCCGGGGGCCACGGCCGCCGCCGCCCGCTTCCGCGCCGACCTGCTCGCCACGCCAGCCCCGACCGTCACCACCGCAAGGAGCCCCCGTTGACCAGCGTCCGTGGATACTTCCACCCCAAGACCGCCACCGGCGACGCCTCGCTCATCCCGTCGCCCCCCTGGCACTACTCGGGCGACCTGCTGACGATCGAGTACCGCACCGACCCGGCCCGGGTGCGCGAACTGCTGCCGGCGCCGCTGGAACTCGCCGACGAGGACCCCGGCGCGGTCGCGCTGATCTGGGCCGACTGGCAGTCGTGCAGCGCCTCCGGGCGGGAACTGCTCGACCCGGTCCTCTCGCAGTACAAGGAGGCGTTCGCCGTCGTCCGCTGCAAGTACCGCGAGCAGACCTACACCCGCTGCGTGTACATCTGGGTGGACAAGGACTTCGCCATCGCCCGCGGGTTGCACCAGGGTTACCCGAAGAAGCTCGGCTCGGTGCACCAGACCCGCCCGCACCCGTACGGGCCCGCCCCACGGATCGCGGCCGGCGCCCGCTTCGGCGCCACCCTGGCCGCCGCCGACCGCCGCCTGGCCCAGGCCGTCGTCACGCTGCGCGAACCGTCCGAGACCAACGGCTTCGTCAACGGCCATCCGATGGCCCACCACCGCTGGCTGCCCTCCATCGAGAAGGGCGGCGGCCTGGCCCTGGACGAACTCGTCTCCTCCGGCGCCGCCTCCTTCGAAGGCGGCCAGCCCTGGACGGGCGACGCCGAACTCGAACTCTTCGAGGCACCCACCGAAGAACTGGCCCGACTGGAGATCCGCGAACCGATCGCCGCCTACTACCGGCAGGTCGGCGTGGTGTGGGACGGCGGCCGACTCCTGGAGTCCGGCACCTCCGACGCCCAGTGACCCCACCACACCACCTCGACCGTCAGGAGCACCAGGGCATGACCGCACACCTCACCACCGTCGCCGGGGTCACCGTCGACACCCGGCACTGGATCGGCGGTGAACGGGTCGCCTCACCGCAGACCTTCACCGACACCTCACCCATCGACGGCGCGCCCATCGGCGAGATCGCCCGCGGCGGCCCCTCCGAAGCCGCCGCGGCCGTGGCGGCGGCGAAGGCCGCCTTCCCCGGCTGGGCCGCCACCCCGCGCGCCGAACGCGCCCGCATCCTGCACGCCATCGCCGACGGCGTCGAGCGGCGCATCGAAGAGCTGGCGATCGTGGAGACCACCGACAACGGCGCCCTGCTGCGCTCGCACCGGCGCGGCGTGATGCCCCGCGTCGCCCACAACTTCCGCTTCTTCGCCGACTGGCTGCTCACCCTGGAACACGAGGACTTCACCACCCGCGACCACACCAACCACGTCACCTGGGACCCGGCAGGACCCTGTGTCCTGATCACCCCCTGGAACGCCCCGCTGATGCTCGCGACCTGGAAGGTCGCCCCGGCCCTGGCCGCCGGCAACACCGTCGTCCTCAAGCCCGCCGAGTGGTCCCCGCTCACCGCCTCGCTGCTCGCCGACATCGCCGCCGACGCGGGACTGCCGGCGGGCGTCCTCAACGTCGTCCAGGGTTACGGCGCCGAGGTCGGCGACACCCTCACCGCTCACCCCGACGTACGCCGCATCAGCTTCACCGGCTCCGTGCCCACCGCCCGGCACATCGCCGCCTCGGCAGCCGCCCAGCTCACCCCGCTCAGCCTCGAACTGGGCGGCAAATCCCCGCTGTTGGTCTTCGCCGACGCCGATCTCGACCTCGCCGTCGACCTCGCCGTCGAGCAGTACGACAACGCGGGCCAGGTCTGCCTCGCGGCCACCCGGCTGCTCGTCGAGGAGAGCGTGGCCGAGGAGTTCACCCGCCGCTTCGTGGCGAAGGCCGCCGACATCAAACAGGGTGACCCGCGCGACGAGGCCACCGACATCGGCCCCAACATCCACCCCCGCCAACTGGCGAAGATCGACGGCTTCGTGCAGCGGGCGCTGGCCGCCGGCGCCCGCGCCGTCATCGGCGGCGCCCCGGGCCAGGGCCAGTACTACCCGCCCACCCTGCTCGCCGACGTACGGCAGGACTCCGAGGTCGTGCAGGAAGAGGTCTTCGGCCCGGTCCTCACCCTCCAGACCTTCAGTACCGAGGAAGAGGCCATACGACTGGCCAACGACACTCGCTTCGGACTGGCCGCCACCCTCGCCACCGGCGACCCCGAGCGCGCCGAACGGGTCACCGCCCGCCTGGTCGCCGGCACCGTCTGGGTCAACTGCTTCTTCGTCCGCGACCTCAAGGCACCCTTCGGCGGCTCGCGCCAGTCCGGGGTCGGTCGCGAGGGCGGCAACTGGAGCTTCGACTTCTACTGCGACCTCAAGAACACCGTCACCGCACCGAAGGGGTGGCAGCACCATGGGTGAGATCGTCGGGGCGGGCCTGCTGGCCCACGTGCCCACCATCGTGCTGCCCAGGGCCACCCGGCTCGAACTCAACGAGGGCAAGGAAGTCACCCTCGTCACCGGCCTGGAACAGCTCCGCAAGGACGTCTTCGAAGGCGACGACTACGACACCGTCGTGGTGATGGACTCGCACTGGGCCACCACCGTCGAGTTCGTCATCACCGCCCAACCCCGCAGGGCCGGCCTGTTCACCTCCGAGGAGCTGCCGCGCGGCATGTGCCGGATGCCCTACGACTTCCCCGGCGATCCCGAACTGGCCGAGAACATCGCCTCGTTCGCCGGCACCCACGGCACCTGGATCACCCCGATCGCCGACCCGTACCTGCCGATCTACTACGCCACCATCAACCTGTGGAAGTTCCTCGGCCAGGGGCTGCCGAACAAGCGCTGGGTGACCATCGGGGTCTGTCAGACCGGCGACATGGAAGACCACCTGCGGCTCGGCCGCGCGGTGGCCGACGGCATCGCCACCACGCCGGGCCGGCGCGTCCTGCTCATCGCCTCCGGCGCCCTCTCGCACACCTTCTGGCCGCTGCGCGAACTGCGCGACCACGAGGCCAGCGACCCGGTGCACATCTTCTCGCCCGAGGCACGGGCGGCCGACCACGAGCGCATCGACTGGCTCAAGCAGGGCCGCCACGACAAGGTCATCGACACCATGGACGAGTTCTGGAAGGTCAAGCCGGAGGCGAAGTTCTTCCACTACCTGATGATGGCCGGCGCCCTCGGCGAGCAGGCGTGCAGCGCGCCGGGTCGCCAGTACGGCGAGTACGAAAACTCCGTCGGCACCGGCCAGGTCCACCTGTGGTTCGACCGCCCGGCCGCCGGCTGGACCGGCCCCCGCCAACCCGCCCCGCCCGCCCCAGCCAGCGCCTAGAAAGGCCCCACGCCATGCCCGAGTACCGCCGCATCCTCCTCGCCGGGGCCGTCGTGGAGACCGTCCGCGACGGCGACGAACTCGTCGCCGGGGACGGCCGGCGCGTCGCCATCGAGGACGCCCACCACCTGCCGCCGGTCGTCCCCTCCAAGGTGATCGCCGTCCACCTCAACCACCGCAGCCGGGTGACGGAGTTCCAGATCGACCTGTCCGACACCCCCACCTACTTCCACAAGCCCACCTCGGCCCTCAACGGCCACCGCGGCGAGATCGTCCGCCCGGAGGGGTGCAAGTGGCTCAACTACGAGGGCGAGGTGGCCATCGTCATCGGCAGGACCGCCCGCAACATCGCCCCGGAAGAGGCCGGTGAGTACATCGCCGGCTACACCGTCGCCAACGACTACGGTCTGCACGACTTCCGGGACACCGACGCCGGGTCCATGCTCCGCGTCAAGGGCTCCGACACCCTGTGCCCGCTCGGTCCCGGCCTGGTCACCGACTGGGACTTCCACGGCAAGCGGCTGCGCACCCTGGTCAACGGGGAGGTGGTGCAGGACGGCTCCACCGACGAGATGACCTGGGACATGCACTACCTGGTCGCCGACATCGCGCGCACCATCACCCTCTACCCCGGCGACGTGCTGCTCTCCGGCACGCCTGCGGGCTCAAGGCCGGTCAAGCCGGGCGACGTGGTCGAGGTGGACGTCGAAGGGCTCGGCCGCCTCACCAACCACATCGTCACCGGACCCACCGCCATCCGGACCGACGTAGGTGCCCAGCCGACCGAGTCCGAGGAGGTGCTCTCCACCGCGCTCGGCGGCGACTGGGAGTTCCGTGGCATCAGAGCGCCGCAACGCTGAGCGGCCCGACGTGGGTAGGGTCGACGGCATGACCGAGCCCGGCGAGCACAGCACCCGCAAGCGCGTGACCAACTACGGCACCGGCCGGATCGCCCTGCTGGACGCCGCCGTGCGGGTGGTGGCCCAGGGCGGTCTGCGCAAGCTGACCTACCGGGCGGTCGCCGAGGAGGCCGGGGTCACCCACGGCCTGGTCGTCCACCACTTCGGCTCCCGCGACGCGCTCATCGAAGAGGCGGTCAACCACGCCATCCGCTCCTCGCTGCGGGTCAACGCGCTCGACAGCGGCTCCGGTACGGCCCGCGACTTCGCCCGCGACCTGGGCGCCATGGTCGACGCGGGGCCAGACGTCCAGGCGTTCCAGTACGAACTGCTGCTTGAGGCCAGGCGCCGCCCCGAGCTGATGCCGCAACTGCGCGACCTGTACGAGGAGTACTTCGAAGCCGCCCGGCGCGAGCTCACCGAGGTGCTCGGCCGGCCGGTCGAGCGGGGCACCTCGCGCCTGGTCTTCGCCGCACTCGAAGGGCTGGTCCTGCACCAACTCGTCTTCGGCGAACGCGAGGTGACCGAGGAGGCGCTGGCCGAACTGCGGGTGCTGCTGGCCGGGCTCGGCGCCGGGAGCGGGCGCCCGGCGCCGGCCGCGGGGGAGCGGACGGACCGGCCCGGGGCGGCTCCGACCGACGACTGACCCACCCGGTAGTGGACTTGGTCCGGCGCCGGATCGCAGCTCATCGATCCGGTGCCGGACCAAGGGTCAGGGGCCGTTGCCGGGGACGCTCGGCCCCTGACCCGCTCCACGCTGCACGTTGCTCCTTGGCTGTCCCTGGTTGCCCCCGGCTGTCTCGGCGCCGGTCAGCCCGTCCGACCTGACGGTAGGCCCCGGCCGAAGCAGCCGACCCGACCGCTGCGGCTCCGACGTCCAACCCGACCCAGACCAACCCAGACCAACCCACCCGTCCAGCCCCGGCAGACCTGACCCCGTCCCACCCTGCCTCGACCGCCGCGGGGGTCGCCGCCCCGAGCCAGCCTGCCCGGCCGCAAGGCCCGTACGCGGAGGATTGCCGTACGCGGAAGGCTCCCGTACGAGGGGCCGCCGCCCCACCCAAGCCAGGCCAACCCCAGATCAGCCCACCCACCCCGGACAGCCCGAAGCACCGACGAAACGAGGACGCACGGTGGATGCCACGCATGAGGACTGGATACGTCGGGCGAGCGCGCTCGCGCTCCCCGGTGCGCACGTCATCGACGGGCGCGAGCACTCCGGGGGCGGGGCCTTCACCGTGGTCTCGCCACGGGACGGCAGGCCGCTGGCCGAGGTGGCCGACGGGGGAGCGGCCGAGGTCGACCTGGCCGTCGCCGCGGCCCGCCGGGCCTTCGACAGCGGGCCGTGGCCCCGCCTGGCTCCCGCCGAACGGGGCAGGGCGCTGCTGCGCCTCGCCGACCTGATCGAGACGGAGCGGGCCGACCTCGCCCTGACCGTCAGCCTGGAGATGGGCAAGCCCGTCACCGACGCCCACGACATCGAACTGCGCGCCCTGATCAACACCTTCCGGTGGTACGGGGAGCTGACCGACAAGCTCACCGACGAGTCACCCCGCACCGCACCCGACACTCTCGCCCTGGTCACCCGGGAACCGGTGGGCGTGGTGGGTGCCGTGGTGCCCTGGAACTTCCCGTTGACGCTGGCGGGTTGGAAGGTCGCGCCCGCACTCGCCGCCGGCTGCACGGTCGTGCTCAAGCCGTCCGAGTACGCGCCCCTGTCCGCACTGCGGCTCGCCGCGCTCGCCACCGAAGCGGGCCTGCCGCCCGGGGTCCTCAACGTGGTCAGCGGTAACGGGCCGGTCGCCGGCCGGGCCCTCGGCCTGCACCAGGACGTCGACGTGCTGGCCTTCACCGGCTCCACCGCGGTGGGCCGCCACTTCCTGCACTACGCCGCCGACTCCAACCTCAAGCGCGTCTGGCTCGAACTCGGCGGCAAGTCACCCAACATCATCCTGCCCGACGCCCCCGACCTGGAACGGGCAGCCGCCACCGCCGCCTGGGGCATCTTCTTCAACCAGGGTGAGATGTGCACCGCGCCCTCGCGGCTGCTCGTACACTCCTCCATCGCCGAACGCGTCACCGACGCGATCGTCGAACGGGCCCGGGCGCTGCGCGTCGGCGACCCGCTCGACCCCACGACCGAGATGGGCGCCCTGGTCGGACAGGACCACCTGGACCGGGTGCTCGGTCACGTCCACGCGGCCGTCGACGCCGGGGCCCGGCTGCGTACCGGCGGCGAACGCATCCTGGTGGAGACCGGCGGCAGCTACCTCGCGCCCACCGTCTTCGACCAGGTGGCGCCCGGTTCCGCGCTCGCCCGCGACGAGGTCTTCGGCCCGGTCCTCGCCGTGCTCACCTTCGACGACCTGGACGAGGCGGTGGCGCTGGCCAACGCGACCGACTACGGCCTGGCCGCCGGCGTGTGGACCGCCGACCTGTCCACCGCCCACCGGGTCTCCCGTGCCATCAAGGCCGGAACCGTCTGGGTCAACTGCTACGAGGAGGGTGACCTGACGGTGCCCTTCGGCGGCATGAAGCAGTCGGGCAACGGGCGGGACAAGTCGGCCCACGCGCTGGAGAAGTACACCGAAGTGAAGACCACCTGGATGCAACTGTGACCCCCAACCAACGCCCCCTCATCGCCGTCCCGGCCCGCTTCGCCGCCACCACGTCGGCCCTGCGCTACGCCGCCGAGGTCAACGCCAGGGCCCTGATCGAGGCCGTCTGGCGGGCCGGCGGCGAGCCCGTCACCCTTCATCCATACGCGCCCGGCGGGGACTGCGACCCCACGCTGACGGCCGCCCGCATCTCCCGGTTCGACGGCGTACTCCTCCCCGGCGGAGGTGATCTGTCCCCGCACCGCTACGGGGCCGGTGAGTCACACGAGGCGGTCTACGACGTCGACCACGAACAGGACGCCTTCGATCTCGAAGTGGCCCGACAGGCAACCGAGTTGGGGATCCCGTTGCTGGCGATCTGCCGCGGGCTCCAGGTGGTGAACACCGCCCGCGGCGGCACCCTGCACCAGGACATGGGCGGGCCAGGGCGCGAGCACCGGCACCTGCGCCACCCGGTGAAGCTCGCCGCGGGCTCCGCCCTCGCAGCCACCGTGGAAGCCACCACCGTCGACGCGTCCTGCTACCACCACCAACACGTCGACCGGCTCGGCGCGGGACTGCTCGCCACCGCGCACGCCGCCGACGGCACGATCGAGGCGGTGGAGTCGACCGGGCCGGACGGCTGGTTCCTGGCCGTCCAGTGGCACCCCGAGGACACCGCCCACACCGACCCGGCCCAGCAGCGGCTGTTCGACGCGCTCGTGCAGGCCGCAGCGCACCGGCCGGGCGGCGCGGATGAGCCGCAGGGCGGGTACGCCCGGACGCTGACGCCGGGGGCCTGACGAGGGCCGGGGCCCGGCGACGGGCGTCGGCCGGCGGGGTGTTTGGCGTGGGAGGCTGACGCTGGGTGTGTGGCACGGGTGATTCGCTGTGGGGGTCTGACGGTGGGTGTTTCGCCGTGGGTGTGTGGCGGTGCGGTCAGCCCTTCGCGCGTCGGCCGCTGCGGCGCGGCGCCGGCTCCGCGCCGTTCAGCAGTGACCTGCGACGCTCCTCGCCGTGCTGCTCCACCTGGAGGACGACGCGCCGCAGCCCGTCCGCGAGGCTGCGGCACTCCTCGTCGCTCAACTGCGAGGTCACGAACGCCTCCTCCGCGTTGAACTCGGGAAACACCCGACCCATGAACTCCTCACCCTGCTCGGTGAGGCGCAACAGCACCAGCCGGCCGTCGCTGGGGTGGTCGGCCCGGTGCAGCAACCCGCGCGACTCCAGGGTGCGGGCGACACCGGTGAGCGTCCCCTTCGACACACCCGCCTCCTCCGCGACGTGCCGGGTCTCCGACTCGCCCCCCACCCACACCACCCACAGCACGACGAACGCGGTCCAGGTCAGGTCGGCGTCGCGCAGTACGGAGTTCTCCAAGTGGTGGCGCACGGTGGCGGCGGCCCGGTGGATGTTGGCCACGGCCGCCATCTGCTCCCGCCGCAGCGGAATGCCGCCCAGCTTGGCCTCCGCGAGCCGCTCGGCCTCTGTGATGGATCGCTGCCCGGGCAAGAGTGCTCCCTGCGTCGCCTGCGTTGCCTGTGCCGCCGAACGGTCTGCTGGCCCGCCCGGTCGTTCGGGACCAAATTGTACGGGCGGGCCCGCGGCCACCCACGTCACCGGCAACGTACTTGCCGGGCCGGGCCGGGCGGGACCGCGCCCACCACTGGCCCGGCCACGGACACGAGGTGCGGGCACCGGCCCGGCCCCCAGGCACAGAAACAGACATGGCCCCCAGGCACAGAAACAGACGCGGGCGCAGGGGAGCACCCCGCGCCCGGGTCGGCTCAGCGTGCGGCGAGCAGTTCCAGGGTGTCGATCACCCGGTTGGAGAAGCCCCACTCGTTGTCGTACCAGGCGACCACCTTGATGTGCCGGCCGTCCACCCGGGTGAGCTCGGCGTCGAAGATCGAGGAGGCCGGGTTGCCGGTGATGTCGGCCGAGACCAGCGGGTCCTCCGAGTACTCCAGGATGCCGGCGAGCGGCCCATCGGCCGCCGCCCGGTACGCGGCCAGCACCTCTTCCCGGCTCACGTCGCTGCCGACCACGGTGTTCAGCTCGACGATCGAGCCGACCGGCACCGGAACCCGGATCGAGTCGCCGGACAGCTTGCCGTCGAGCTGCGGCAGCACCAGACCGATCGCCTTGGCGGCGCCCGTCGTGGTCGGCACGATGTTGACGGCGGCGGCGCGGGCTCGACGGGCGTCGCGGTGCGGCCCGTCCTGGAGGTTCTGCTCCTGGGTGTAGGCGTGCACGGTCGTCATGAAGCCGTGCTCGATGCCGGCCAGGTCGTCCAGCACGGCGGCCAGCGGGGCCAGCGCATTGGTGGTGCACGAGGCGTTCGAGACGATGGTGTGCTGCTCCGGGTCGTAGACCTCGGTGTTCACCCCGTAGGCCAAGGTGACGTCCGCACCGGCCGACGGCGCGCTGACCAGCACCTTCTTCGCTCCCGCGGTGAGGTGGGCGCGGGCGGCTTCGGCCGAGGTGAAGCGGCCGGTGGCCTCAAGTACGACATCGACGCGCAGGTCTGCCCAGGGCAGGTTGGCCGGCTCGCGCTCGGCGAGCACCTGGATGCGCCGGCCGTCGACGACCAGGGTGTCGCCGTCGACGGTCACCGGGCGGCCGAGCCGGCCGGCGGTGGTGTCGTAGGCGAGCAGCCGGGCCAGGGTGGCGGGCTCCGTCAGGTCGTTGATGGCGACCACTTCGAGGTCGCTGCCGCGTTCCAGCAGCGCCCGCAGGGTGTTGCGTCCGATGCGGCCGAATCCGTTGATGGCGATGCGCGTCATGAGAGGTGTCCTTTCGCTCCGCTCGCTCCGCCACCCAGCCTGGCGCGCCACGGACGCCGATGGCCGTGGCGGGAGCGCCATGGTTCGCAAGGATCACGCCAATGGGTGTCTGCCTGCGGCCAGCGGGTGCGCGCCGGCCCCCGATGGGTGTCCGGTCGCTGCGGGCGGGCGTCCGCCGGCCCGGACCGGGTGTGCCGGGTGGCTGCCAGGGCCGGGTGTCCGCCCACCACCAACGGGGCACGGCCCCGCCCCCGTACGATCGCCCGCCGCGGGCCCGAGCCCGCTACCCACCCTTGGTGAAGGTGCGCCGGTACTCGCTCGGTGTGGTGCCCAGGATGCGCTGGAAGTGCAGGCGCAGATTGGCCCCGGTGCCCAGACCGACATCGTTGGCGATCTGCTCGATGCTCAGCCCCGAGCGCTCCAACAGCTCCCGTGCCCTGTCGATCCGGGCGCGCATCACCCACTGCATGGGTGTGTACCCGGTGTCCTCGACGAAGCGCCGCGAGAAGGTGCGGGCCGAAACCACCGCGTGCCGGGCCAGCGCCGCCAGCGTCAGCGGCTGGTCGAGCCGGTGCAGGGCCCACTCCCTGGTGCTGGCGAACCGCTCGCCGAGCGGCTCGGGCACGCTGCGCGGCACGTACTGCGCCTGACCGCCGCTGCGGTACGGGGCGGCCACCAGCCGGCGCGCCGCATGGTTGGAGGCCGCCACCCCCAGGTCACCGCGCACCATGTGCAGGCACAGGTCGATCCCCGACGCGGCCCCGGCCGAGGTCAACACGTCACCCTCGTCGATGAACAGCACGTTCTCGTCCACCTCGATACGTGGGTGCTTCGCGGCCAGCGCCCGGGTGTAGTGCCAGTGGGTGGTGGCCCGCTTGCCGTCCAGCAGGCCGGTGGCCGCCAGCGCGAAGGCCCCGGTGGAGATCGCGGCCAGCCGCGCACCCCGCGCGTGCGCCGCGATCAGCGCCTCCACCACCACCGGCGGCGGGTCCTCCCGGTCGGGAAACCGATACCCGGGGATGAAGACGATGTCTGCCCAGGTCAGCGCCTCAAGCCCATGGGCGAGTGCATACGAGAGGCCGTCCCCGCCATTGACCAGACCGGGCGCGGCACCACACAGCCGCACCTCGTACGGCATGCTCGCGCGGGTAGTGAACACCTGGGCCGGAATACCGACGTCGAGGGGCTTCGCTCCGTCGAGCACCAGGACGGCGACGGGGCGCAGTGCGGAAGCGGACACACCTTCAGGGTAGGCAGTCGGGGGTGTGGGGTGGTGGTGGCACCGGGCCACCTCGCGGCTTGGCCGGCGCGGTACGACGGGCCGCCGGCAGCAGCACGGGGGTCCAGGGCCGCCCCAGCCTCACTTCTCCTGCACCGGCGCCGGAAGGTACTGCACCGCCGAGGTCGCCAGGTCCTTGGCCAGGTCGCAGGCTTGGTCGGTCGCTTCCGCGCCGTGGACGACGATCGCCACCCGCTCGGTGCCGTGCTTGCGCCCAGGTCCGAGGTAGGTGCGGTTGTACACCTCCACCCGGCAACTGCCCGGGCCCCGGCTCGCCGGCTGCACCGCGGCGCTGCGGCTCCCGAGCTTGGTGTCCGTGGTGTTCTTGTTCCGCGGCCACTTGCCCTGCTGGAACTGTAGGTCGATCTCCAGGTCGTTGACCGTGGACTCCCACTGGCAGCTCCAATGCCCGTACCCGGACTTGGGATCCTCTGCGTCCACGCCGGGTACCACCTTGGCCAGCGCCGACGGGCTCAACATCAGGCAGGCGTCCTTGTGCGCCAGTGAGCCCCTAGGCAAGACCCCTTCGCGTCGCTCGACCTCACCGCCCTTGTTGAGCTGCGCGACGGTGAAGGCCGTGGCGATGTTGGCGGTCTCGCACAGGGGTTGCCGGAGTTTCTTGGGCTTGCGTGCCGCCGCGGTGACCCGCAGGCTGGTGCCGCGCACGCCGGTCACCGTCATGGCCCGTACGCACTCGTCGGTCTCGGCCTCCGGCTCGGCGATCGTCACCCGGCCCTCCGTACGCTGCTTCGTCCCCTCCGGCAGGTCGTCGTCGTCGAGCTCGACCCGCACGTCGACCACGTTCTCCTTGTCGACCTGGAGCAGCACGTCGCAGCGGTTGAAGTTGCCCTGGTACCGGTCGGGTTCGGCGCTGTCGTACGCGGTGAAGCCCTTGGCTTGCACCAGGGAGCAGGGGTCGGCCGTCTTCTGGTCGCCGAGGAAGGCCGGGGCGGAGCGGTTCGGTTTGCTCGCGGCGGGGCCGCTGCGGCCCGCCGGCTCCCCGTCGTCGGGCAGGTTCAGCAGTACCAGCGGGGTGGCGACGGCCAGCGCGGCGACGGTGGCGACACCGGCCGTCAGCAGCCGGTTGCCGTTGACGAAGGTGGTCACCTGCTCCCGGATGGTCGGGGTGGCGCCGGGCGGCAGGGGCGTCGGATAGGAGACGGTGATCCGCTTGAGCGGCAGGGTGGCCAGGCTGCCCGCCTCGCCGGCCAGGTCCGTCAGCGCCCGGTGCACGAAGTCCGCCGTGGGCCTGGCCCGCGGATCGGTCTGCATCATGGCCGTGAGCAGCGGGCCGAGCGTCCCGCTGGTCGAAGCGACGGCATCGAGCCGCACCGCCTGGGTCGCGGTGCGCAACGGTGGCGTCCCGGTAACTAAGCTGTACAGGGTGGCGCCGAGCGAGAACACGTCGGACGCCGCCTCGGGCGCGCCCCGGAACGCCTCGGGCGCCGCATAGGAAGGCGTCAGGCTGATCGGCCCGTTGGGGGTGATCGTCGCGCTGGAGTCCATCCGGTGTGCGGCGCCGAAGTCGGCCAGCTTGGCCACGTGGTTCTTGGTGATCACGATGTTGCCGGGCTTGACGTCGCAGTGCACCAGGCCAGAGGCGTGCAGCGCGGCCAGCGCGTCGGCGATCTGCGCGCCGATGCCGGCGGTGTGCGGCGGCGTCAGCTTCACCGAGATGTCCAGGCTGCCGCCCGTCACGTGTTCCATCACCAGCCACAGGGTGGCCCGCTTGTTCTTGTTCGTACGGATGACGTCGTAGAGGGTCACCACGTGCGGGTGGCTGAACCTCGCCAACGCCCTTGCCTCGCGCAGCAGTTCATCGAAGGAACCGCTGTCGTCACTCTCCGGCCTGGCGTGTTTGAGGACGACGTTGCGGCCCAGTTCGGTGTCGAAGGCGAACCAGACGGCTCCCTGGCCTCCCTCGACGGGCCCGTCCGTGAGCTTGTACTTGCCGACCCTCTCCCCGCGGCGCACGGCGCACTCCCCTCAGACGAGCCCGAAGGCGCTGTCGACCGGTACCCGGGTCGCAGCCGCCGGATGCCGGCCACGCCGCCCGTCGCCGTCGGCCCGCCGGCCGCGGCTCCCCGTCCCCACCTGCTGGTGCACTGGTCTCCATCCATCGAGGGTGTGGCCCACCAACGCGGTGGGATCGGCCGCGGCGGGCGTAGGGTGCTGGCGCCGCGGGCGTGCGCGCCCGAAGACCTACCGCCGGGCGCCCGCAAGACAGCCTGCCCGTAAGGAGTTTGGAGGGGTCCCGAAGTGGTGGGTGGACCATGCTCCGAAGGGCGCGTGCGCGGCCCTCGGGGTGCCCGGGTGCGGCAGGCGTCAGCGGTGCACGGGGGCCCTGGCACCGAGTCTCGTACGAGTGGCACCACGATCTCAAGGAGACGGCGATGAACGGCTCGGACAGCCTGGCCCGCGGCGTGCCACCCGGCCGCCCCGGCACGCTGCACGCACGCACCGTCTGCGGCGATCTCACCGCCCCGCCGCGGCCGGGCCTGACCGTGCGCTTCGGGCGCGGCGAGAAGCCGGGTACGGACCTGGGCGTGGGCGTGGACGACCGGCGGGTGAGCCGGCGGCACGGCGAACTGACCTTCCGCGCCGGCGGCTGGTGGCTGCGCAACACCGGCCAGCAGCTCGTCCGGCTGCCGGAGGGCCGCATGATGCACACCAGCTCCGAACCCATCCCGCTGGCCACCGGCTACACCCCGCTGTTCGTCCAGGGCTCGGGCCACCGGGAACACCTGGTCGAGCTGTACGTCACCGACCACGACGACCGGGGGCCGGTCTCCAGCCGCCGGGCGGAGACCGTACGGCCCGAGCGGTGGGTGCTCAGCGACGAGGAACGGCTCCTGCTGGTGGTCCTCGGCCAGCACTACCTGGAGTACGAACCGGACCCGCGACCGCTGACCTACAGCCGGGCCGCCGAACAACTGGGCTTCCTGCGCCCGGACGGCGGCTGGACCGCCCGCAAGATCGAGTACCGGGTGGAGGCCGTGCGCCGCCGCCTGCACCGTACCGGCTTCAAATACCCGCTCATCCACGACAACCCGGACGAGCGCCCGTCCGACAACACCCTGCTGCACAACCTGCTCAAGGGCCTGGTGGCATCGACCACCCTGGTGCCGCCGGACCTGGACCTGATGGACGACGCACAGGGTTGGCCCGCGCAACCGCCGTACGGCCCGGGGCGCTGACGGGCCGCTCGCCCGCCCGCCTGGGGCGCGGCCACGGTCACGGCCGTGGGGCCGCGCCCCGGCCCACTGCGGTCACCGACCCGGCCCTGGGACTGCGCCGGGTCCCGCCGCGGTCACCGCCCTGCCCCCGGGACCGCTCCCGGCCTCACCGATCACCGTTACGGGACCCGTCCCCACCACTTCCTCCTACGGTCGCCCGGAACGCCCGCAGGACCGGCCACACCCTCGGCCGGGCGCGGGCGCAGGTGCCACGCAACCATGGAGGTCAACCCCGTGACACACACCCGCTCTTCACACAACGGCGCGGGTCGGCGCGGCCGGGTGGCGCTGGCGTGTGCGCTGCCCGCCGCGGTGCTGACGGCGCTCATCGCGCCGGCGTCCGTGCAGGCGGCCGACGCGCACCCCGCCGCCACAACGGCGAGCGAGCGCGGCCACGGCGCCAAGCTGCCGTCCGACGTGCTCAACCTCAGGGACTGGAAGGTCACCCTGCCCATCGGCAAGGACGAACACCCCACCGAGATCTTCCAACCGGAGCTCGACGGCTACGCCAAGAAGCCCTACTTCACCGTCACCGACTCCGGCCGCGCGGTCCGCTTCCGGGCGCCCGTCAACGGCGTGACCACCAGCGGTTCGAGCAACCCCAGGACCGAACTGCGGGAGATGGAACGCGGCGGCGGTGACGAGACCGAGTGGTCATCCACCTCGGGCAAGCACACCCTGACGGTCCGTGAGGCGTTCACCCACCTGCCCAAGGACAAGCCGCACGTCGTCGGCGCCCAGATCCACGGCGGCGACGACGACGTGACCGCCCTGCGCCTGGAGGGCACCAAGCTCTACATCACCAAGGGTGACACCACCCACCACCACCTGATCACCGACAAGTACAAGCTCGGCACGGTCTTCAAGCTGACGTACGTGGTGTCCAAGGGCAAGGTCAAGATCTACTACAACGGCAAGTTGGAGACCACCCTGAAGCACTCCGACTCCAGCAACTACTTCAAGACCGGCGCCTACACCCAGGCGAACTGCAAGAACTCCAAGCCGTGCAGCGCCTCCAACTACGGCGAGGTGGAAATCCGCGACGTCCGCGTCCGCCACCAGCGCTGACGCCCCAACCTGTGCGCGCGACCCGCACGCGTCTTCGTCAGGCCCGGGTGTAGGGCCTGGGCATAGGTGTTGTGCGTAGGGGGCTTGGGCCGGTAACCCCCCTTCCCCTCGTCGGGGAGGGGGGGGTACCGGTGTCTTGCGTGCTCGGCTGATGCGGGCCGTGGGGATCTGGGGTTGCTTCGTTGGCGGTGCGGTGGGTGCTTGCCCCGGTCGGTTTCGGCGTCTCGCTGCCGCGTGGGGGCGCCGTCCTCGGTTGGCTGCCGGGAGCGGTGCCGGCCGGGGCGCCGCCGGAGACTTAGCGGGACCGGACGGCGAGGTGAGGCGTGACCTGGGCGTACGGGTCGCGAACGCAGCCGCCTTTTGGACAGCCCCGGCTAGCCGGTAGTGACCGCCTCAGCCCACTCCGCGGCGGTCAGGACCTCCGCCCACTGGGGGAACAGCCGCTCGACGAGGACCCGGTGTACCTCCGGGTCGAGATCGAGGCAGGCGTCGGCGAGCACGGTCAGGTCGAAGTCCAGGTCGTTGGCCTGGCACAGGGTGGACAGGACCACGGCGCTGGTGGCGATGCCGGTGAGGACCAGGCTCGTGATGCCGCGGGCGCGCAGCACCACGTCGAGGTCGCTGCCCGAGAACGCGCTCGCCCGGCGCTTGGTGATCACCACGTCGCCGGGTAGGGGCGCGACCTGCGGATGGATCTCGGTGCCGGGCGCGCCCGCCACGTAGTGGCCGGCGCGGGCGATGGCCGTGAGCGCCTTGTTCCGCGTGCCGACCTCGGGGAAGCCGGGGCGCAGCGCGATCACCACGTAGATCACGGGGATGTCGGCGTCCCGGGCCGCGTCGATCGCCGTACGTACCCGGGCCAGGTAGTCGGCGTCGGCGCGGGCGACGTCCACGATGTCCCGCTGGACGTCCATCACGAGTAGGGCACTGCTCATGTCGCCTCCACAGACGGCCGGTTCGGTGCCGCGGCGGCACGGTCGACGCGCGACCGGTCCGCGGCCCCCTGGGCCGCACCCTGCCATCCGCTGCGTTCTCCTGCGAGCCCTTTTCTGCTGGTCCGGACGCGTACCGCGGCCGATCGCGCCGCGTATCGGGATCGCCTCCACACCGCGCCGAGGCTGCCCGTACGGCGTACCGGCCGATCGCGCGAAGGCTTGGCGGTGACGCGTGGAGGCGGGTCCGGCGGATGGGGGAGGCCCGTGCCGTGATCCGTGGCGGCGCGCTGGCCGCGCCCCCATCCGACTCCGTGCGCCAGTGGCGCACTTGGCGGTGCGTGCGCCCATGCGCTTGTTGTTGCACGCAGCGCGTGCATAATGGATTCATGAGTACGTCGGCGACGCGGCTCCCGCCCGTTCGGCGTGCCCTGCACGTCGCGGTGCCGTGGCCGGCGGCCGACGTGCGCTCACTCGGGGACCTCAGACAAGGACATGCGCCATGCCGAACCCGCTGCATTTCGAGGAACTGAACACCGCCCTGAACGCCGCCCTGGCAGACGTGCACCGCGCCGGCGTGCCGGGCCTCTTCGCCGAGGTGCGGGCCGACGGCCGGGTCTGGCAGGGCGCCGCCGGCGTCGCCGACCTCGACACCGGGGAGCCCGTCACCGTCGACATGCGGCACCGGGTCGGCAGCGTCACCAAGACGTTCACTGCCGTCGCCGTCCTCCAGCAGGTCGAGAGCGGCCTGATCGACCTCGATGCGCCCGTCGGCCGGTACCTGCCGGACCTGGTCCCCGGCGAGCGTGGCGCGTGCATCACCGTGCGGATGCTGCTCAACCACACCAGCGGCCTCGCCGAGTACCTGCCGTACGCCTACCCCTCGCTGCGGGCGTTCCCGAACGCCGCCGAGACCAGCCCGCAGAGCCTGGACGACCACCGGTTCACCCGCTTCGAGGCCGCCGAACTGATCGCCCTCGGCGTCGACGCACCCGCAGCCGGCGCCCCGGGCGGCACGCCCGGCCTGTATTCCAACACCAACTACCTGCTGCTCGGCGCGCTGATCGAGCACGTCACCGGCATCACGGTCGACAAGTACCTCAGCGAGCACGTCATCGAGCGCGCCGGCCTGCGGAACACCGGGCTCCCGACCCGGCCGGAGATCGCCGGGCCGCACGCGAAGGGCTACGAGGCGTGGTTCGGCATGATCGACCCGCCGCGTGACTACAGCGTCTTCGACATGTCCTGGGTGGGTCCGACGGCCGCCCTGGTCTCGACCGTCACCGACCTCAACCGCTTCTACCGGCTGCTCCTGGCGGGCGAACTCATCAGCCCGGCCTCGCTCGCGCAGATGCAGCGCACCGTCCCGGTCGTCTCCCAGGAGAGCAAGGTCATCGACTACGGCCTCGGTCTGTACCCGACGCGGGCCGCGGGGCAACCCACCTTCTGGGGCCACGGCGGCACCGTCTGGGGCTCCGGGGCGCTGGCGGTGACCCGCGCCGACGGCAGACGGCAAGTGGCCGTGGCGGTGAACCTGCAACGGTGGAACGCGCTCGACTCCGCGGGCCGCCCCCGGCCCCACCCCATCGACGAGGCCCTCGCCGCGCTGTACCGGGTGGCCATGTACGGCTGAGCCGGGGCCGGCGCGGACAAACGCGCATCACGGATGTCAGGGGGCGCACGGGGAGCACGGGGCGGTGGTGGCGGTGCGCTGGTTCGTCTTCTGCGCGCCCTGCCTCGGAACCGAGTCTCGTGGAGAAGATGTGCGGCACGCGTGATGCATATGTGACGTGGCCCGTGCGTCCTGACCGGACGGGCCCAGGCGGAGGGGGTTTGGGTTGTTGCTTCTCGTTTCCCCGGACAGCGTCGCGGAGGCGCGCGACTGCGCACTGGCGGCGGAGCACCTCGACATCGTCGACGTGAAGAAGCCCGACGAGGGCTCACTCGGGGCGAACTACCCCTGGGTCATCAGGGAGATTCGCGCCGCGGTCCCGGCGGACAAGCCCGTATCGGCCACCGTCGGGGACGTGCCGTACAAGCCCGGTACGGTCGCCCAGGCAGCACTCGGCGCCGCCGTCTCCGGCGCCACGTACATCAAGGTCGGCCTCTACGGATGTACGACGCCCAGCCAGGCCATCGAGGTCATGCAGGGGGTCGTCCGGGCGGTGAAGGACCACCGCCCGGATGCGTTCGTCGTTGCGTCGGGCTACGCCGACGCGCACCGCATCGGCTCCGTCAACCCGCTCGCCCTGCCCGACATAGCCCACCGCGCCGGCTGCGACGCGGCCATGCTCGACACCGCGATCAAGGACGGCACGCGGCTCTTCGACCACGTATCGCCCGACGCCTGCGCGGAGTTCGTCCACCGGGCCCACGCGGCCGACCTGCTCGCCGCGCTGGCCGGCAGCATCAAGGCCACCGACCTCGGCACGCTCACCCGCATCGGCACCGACATCGTCGGGGTGCGCGGAGCGGTGTGCGAGGGCGGTGACCGTACCGCAGGGCGCATACGGCCACTCCTGGTGGCCGCCTTCCGGGCGGAGATGGACCGACACGCCCGGGAACACGCAGCAGCCACCACCACCACGAACTGACTACCGGATGTCGACGCGCCGACCCCGCACCGCGCCCCCGACCGGGCCCGGACGGCTCCCCGTCACCGACCCGGCGACCGGCGAGGTCTTCGACGAGGCCCCCGACCAGCAACCGGACACCCTGGACGGCGCCGTCGACCGGGCCCACCGGGCCTGGTCGCAGTGGCGGGCCGACCCACAGACGCGCAGCAGCGCCCTGCGCGCAGCCGCCGACGCCGTCGAAGCGGCCGGCCCGGAACTGGCCCCGCTGCTCACCCGGGAGCAGGGCAAGCCCCTGGTGGAGGCAGAGGCCGAAGTGGCCCGTACGGCCGCCAGGCTGCGCTACTTCGCCACTTTGGCCGCCGAGCCGCAGCAGATCACCGACGGCCGGCCGATGCGCAGCGAGGTCCGCTGGCGCCCGGTCGGGCCCACCGCGGCGATCGTGCCGTGGAACTTCCCGTTGCAACTCGCGTCCGCGAAGTTCGCGCCCGCGCTCGCCGCGGGCAACACGGTGGTGCTCAAGCCGTCCCCGTACACCCCGCTGGCCACCAGGCTGCTCGGCACCGTCATCTCCGCAGTGCTCCCCGCGGACGTCCTCACCGTCGTCACCGGCCGCGAACCCCTCGGCGCCCGCCTCGTCTCCCACCCGGGCATCCGCCACGTCACCTTCACCGGTTCGGTGCCCATCGGGCGGGCTGTCGCCGCGGGCGCGGCAGCCTCGCTCGCCCGACTCACCCTGGAACTCGGCGGCAACGACGCGGCCGTCCTGCTGGACGACGTGGACGTCGAGCGGATCGCCGACCGGCTGTTCTGGGCGGCGTTCCGCAACTGCGGCCAGGTCTGCATGGCCGTCAAGCGCGTCTACGCCCCGGCCCGGCTCTACCCGCAGGTCGTGGAGGCCCTCGCGCACCGCGCGCGGACGGTCGCCGTCGGACCGGGGCTCGACCCCGACACCCGCATCGGGCCGCTCAACAACCCGGCGCAGCGCGACCGCGTCGAGCACGTCACGGCCGAGTCCCTGGCAGCCGGTGCCCGGGCCGCAGCCGGCGGCCACCGACTCGACCGCCCGGGGTACTTCTTCGCCCCGACGGTCCTCGCCGACGTCCCCGCCGACAGCGCCGTCGTCCGCGAGGAGCAGTTCGGCCCGGTGCTGCCGGTGCTGCCGTACGACCACCTGGACGACGCCGTCGCAGCGACCAACGACACCGGCTTCGGCCTCGGGGGCTCGGTGTGGGGGACCGACCTGGACCGGGCTGAGGCGGTGGCCGACCGGCTGGAGTGTGGAACGGCCTGGATCAACCACCACGCCGAACTCTCCCTCGCCCAGCCCTTCGCCGGCATCAAGGAGAGCGGCGTCGGCGTCGCGGGCGGGCCCTGGGGCTTCTACGGCAACCTCCGCCCGTTCGTCGTGCACCGCCCGGAGGCGCCGTGAGGCCCGCCACCGCCTTCCGGGCGGCGGTGCTGCGCTCGTACGCGGGCCCGTTCACCATCGAGGAGGTCCGCTGGAGCGGGGAGCCGGCCGACGGCGAGGTCCTGGTGGAGATCGCCGGGTGCGGGATGTGCCGGACCGACCTCGCCGTCCGTGCCTCGGCCGGCCGCTCACCGTTGCCGGCGGTGCTCGGCCACGAGGGGGCCGGCGTGGTGGTGGCCACCGGCGGCCCGGGCACCGGCCTGCGCACGGGTGACCACGTGGTGCTCAGCTTCGACTCCTGCGGGAAGTGCCGGAGCTGTCTGGCCGCCGCCCCCGCCTACTGTGACTCCTTCGCCGCGCTCAACCTCTTCGGCGGGCGCCCGGGGGACGCGGCACGGTTCACGGACGCGGCCGGCGGGGCGCTGGCCCCGCGCTGGTTCGGCCAGTCCTCGTTCGCCGAGTACGCACTGGTCAGGGCGCGCAACGCGGTCCGGGTCGACCCGGACCTGCCCGTCGAACTCCTCGGGCCGCTCGGCTGCGGCTTCCTCACCGGCGCCGGGACGGTCCTGCACACCTTCGGTGCCGGCCCGGGCGACACCGTCCTGGTGATCGGCGCGGGCGCGGTCGGCCTGGCCGCGGTCCTCGCGGCCACCGCCGCCGGGGCACAGCCCATCGCCGTCGACCGGCACCCCGAACGGCTGGCCACCGCGCGGCGGTTGCACGCGGTCGCTCTGCCCGCCGCCGCGCCCGACCTGGCCGACCAGGTACGCAGGCTGACCGGCGGCGGAGCCGCGTACGCCCTGGACACCACGGGCGACGCGCGGCTGATCAACGAAGCGCTCCGCTGTCTGCGCCCGACCGGACACCTCGGCCTGGTCGCCCGGCTGCACACCGCGCTGCCGCTCGCCCCGGGGACCTTGGACAAGGGGCGACGGATCTCCCACGTCTGCGAGGGCGACGCGGTGCCGGGGCTGCTGATCCCGCGGCTGGCCGCCCTATGGCGGGCCGGGCTCTTCCCGTTCGAGCAACTGATCCGCACCTACCCGCTGACGGCCGTCAACGAGGCCGAACGCGACTGTGCGGCCGGTCGGGTCGTCAAGCCCGTACTGCTGCCGAGGGGGGTGGCCCGGTGAAGGGGCCGTCGCGCGGCACGGTGTGGGGGGCCGCCGCCCCGTACGGACCGGGGCCGGGCCCGCCCCCGTTCCGGGGCCCCCGCCTGGATCTTCGCCTGCGCTTCTCTACGGGCCTTTGTTCGGCCTTCTGTCTCGGTTCGGGTGTCGTGGCCCACGCTGGCGAGCTTGGCCGGCCCACCTGACCGGCCGCCGCCGGCGGGGCGCCGGCAGGTGGTCTCGCGGGGAGATGCCACGGGGCAGCGTCGCCCCGCCGCAGACACCCGCGCTGTCCTGTCTCTCACGCGTGACACGGGAGGACCCATGGTCGACACAGCACATCGGAACGCCGGAGCGGACGGGGTGGCAGGGGGCGTCGGGCTGACCGCGCTCATGGTCGCCGCCGGCCGGGCGCTCGAAGGCGGCCGTCGCGACAGCCTGGCGCGGGACGACTTCGCAGCACACTTCGTGCTCGCGGCGCCGGCGTCGGCCGGCTGGCCGGTCCACCCCGACCAAGTGCCGGACGGCGAGGCTAACCCGCTGTGGGGCCGCTTCGCACGCTACTTCGGCCTACGGACCAGGGTCTTCGACGACTTCCTGCTCCAGGCGGCGCACATCGGCGGCGCCCGCCAAGTGGTGCTGCTGGGGGCCGGGCTCGACACCCGGGCCTTCCGGTTGGACTGGCCAGCGGGCTGTGCGGTCTTCGAGGTCGACAGACCGGGGGTGCTGGCCTTCAAGCACCAGGTGCTCGACGGCCTGTCCGCCACCCCGAAGGCGACCCGAATACCTGTCACCACCGATCTGCGGGACGACTGGGCCGGCGCCCTGACCGACGCCGGCTTCGACCCGGCCCGGCCCACCGCCTGGCTCGCCGAAGGGCTGCTGTTCTACCTCCCAGCCCTGGCCGAGTCCCAACTCATGGGCATAGCAGACAAGTTGAGTGCCCACGGGAGTGCCCTGGCCTTCGAGGTCAAGGTGGACAAGGACCTGTGGGTGTACCGGGACAGTTCGATCTACACCGCCACGCGAGAACAGATCGGCATCGATCTCCTCACCCTCTTCGACGGCTCGCCACGCCCCGACTCCGCGGGCGACCTGGCGGGCCGGGGATGGTCAACCCTGGTCCAGACCCCCTTCGAGCACAGCCGACGACTCGGCCGCGGCCCGCTCCCGGTACCGAACGACGCACTGGAAGGCAACCGCTGGGTGTTCGCGAACAAGACCCACCCCTACGCATGACAGGCCCGCGGCCGGCCCCATCGGCGGAAGGGCTGCCCCCTCACGTACGACGGGGCGGGCAGCCCACTCCACCCACGGCAGGGCCGCCGCCCCACGCGACAGGCCCCCCCCACGGCGGGGCCGGCCCGCGCCGTGCACGTGCTGGTGAAGGGGCGCCGGGGTCAGCGCACGATCTCGCCCACCGGCAGGCACTCGGCGAGCAGGTTGACGACGTCGCGCCAGGCCCGAGCCGCGTGTCGCGGGTGGTGGCCCACCCCGGGCAGCACCTCGTGTTCCACCGACGGGTGGTGGAAGGCGTGCAGCGCCCCGCCGTAGACCACCAGCCGCCAGTCGACCCCCGCGGCCTGCATCTCCGCTGCGAAGGCGTCCCGTTGCGCGGCCGGCATGATCGGGTCCTCCGAGCCGACCCCGGCCCACACCGGGCAGGTGATCCGGCTCGCCTCTCCCGGCCGGCCGGTGGTCAGCGCGTTGATCGTGCCGATCACCCGTAGGCCGACCCCGGCGCGCCCAAGCTCCAGCGCGATGGCGCCACCGGTGCCGTACCCGATGGCGGCGATCTGCTCGGGGTCGGTACGCGGTTCGGCGCGCAACACCTCCAACGCCGCGTGGCCGATGTCCCGCATCCGGTCGGTGTCGGCGAGCAGCGGGGTGATGTACGCCAGCATCTCCTGCGGGTCGCTGAACCAGCGCCCGCCGTTGATGTCGAAGGCCAGCGCCACGTACCCCAACTCGGCGAGCGCGTCGGCCCGTTGCCGCTGGAAGTCGTTCAAGCCCGGCCCCTCGGGCCCGACCAGCACCGCGGGCCGGCGCCCGACACCGGCGGGCAGCGCGAGGTGGCCGACCATCGTCAGCCCGTCGGCCGGATAGCTGACCGTACGCGTGGTGATCGTCGTCATGCAGGGGACTGTAATCACGGTCGGGCCGCTGTGGACCGATCTTCACCCTGGGCGGAACCGGTCGGAAACAGGCCAGCAGCGGAGGACGCGGTGGGGCCGGTCGGCCGCAGTGGGGGAGGAGCAGGAGAGCGGTCGCGGATACGGGGACAGACGTGAGCGGGGACGGGCGCGAGCGCGGGCGCGGGCGGAGGGGGAACGAGCGCGGGAGACAGGGGGATCGGGCAGGCCAGGCGGGCACCCCGCAAGGCGGTCCCCGTCCCCGCGCGTCGGTGGCGCGATCATGGCTCGACAGCGCCCCCGACCATCGTGAAACGTCGCAGCGAGCGTGCGCCGCACTCGTCTCGGGACGCGCCGCGGCCGTACGGGCCCCTCGCCGTACAGCCCGTCGCCGCAGGCCCCACCGCCGCCCGACCGAGGTAGCAGCCGTACCCACTCAAACGCAGCATTCTGACGGCGCATCAACTCTACGTCAGGTGAGGTATTGCTTCCCCCAGGGCCGCCACGGTTCCATGCTGGATGGTCCTCCGGTGAAGATCCGGCGGAGGTGGCGTGTCTTACTTGGGGGAATCGTGAGGGGAAACGCGAACCGGAACACCACCAGACGCCTGCGGGCGGCCCTCGGCGTGGCGGTCGTGCTCGGTGCGGTCACGGTCACCGGGCCCACGGCCGCCACGGCCGCCCCACCGGGGCCGACCGCCGCGATCGGCGGTGTCGGTGTCGGTGTCGGTGTCGGTGTCGAGAGGATCAGCGTCGCGACCGACGAGGGTTACGGCGCCGCTTCGATCACACCCGATGGCCGCAACATCGTCTTCACCTCGTCGAAGAACGGCCCGTCGCAGGGCGGCAACGAGGTGTACGTCCACGACCGGCGGACAGCGCAGACCAGGACGGAGCCCCTGGTCGAGGGTTGGACCCCGGCGATCAGCGGTGACGGCAGGCAGGTCGCCGTCAACGTCCCCGCGCAGGGCATGACCGCCCCGCAGATCCGACAGCACTCTGTCGACCTGGGCCTGCTGCCGGTTTCCTGCTCCCGCTGCAACCAACCCTCTCTCAGCGCGAACGGCCGCTACCTCGCCTTCGGACTCCTGCGCTACCCCCAGCTCTACCGAAGCGTCCTGGTTGCGGACCGCAACGGCGGCTACGAAACCATCGCCGAACTCGGCAGTGGGGCCCCGGCCCGCCCCTCCATCAGCGGCGATGGCCGCTACGTCGCCTACCAGGACCTCACGTACCAGAAGCAGGGCGTCTACCTGTGGGACCGGACGACCGGCGCCACGTCGGGTCCACTCCAGAGCCCGTCCACGAGCGGGCTCCTCGTCCAGCTCAGTGACGACGGCAGCAAGGTCGTCTACCAGTCGGGTTCCGACACCTACGTCCATGACGTCAGCTCGGGCAACGCCCAACAGGTGCCGAACGTCAAGGCCGTGGCCATCGACCCCACCGGCCGCTACCTGCTGCACACCCCGAACACCCCCGGCGGCCCGTCGCTGGCCCTGCGCGACCTCCAGACAGGCACCGACGAAACCGTCTCCGACCAGCCCGCCACGGCCGAGGTCGACTCGGTCAGCGCCGGTGGGCGCGACGTGGTCTTCCAGTCGACGGCCGACGGAATCGTCCCCGGCGACACCAACGGCGCGTCGGACGTCTTCGTCCGCCGCTTCTTCTGACGCCAGGCAGACCGACCACTCTCACCTCGGCCGTCGCAGCCGGTCAAGGCGCCCAGGCGAGAAGTCACCCCGTACACGTCCTGGCGTACGGCCGGCCCGGGATGAACTGGCGCCACTCCTCCCGTGTCAGGTCCCGGTCCAGCGTCCGGCAGAGTCGAGCAACCGTGCGGGCCGGATCGGTGTCCCACAGTCGGGCGGTACGGTCCTCACCCGCAGTGGCCAACGTGTGTCCATCGGGGCTGAAGGCCACGGCGCGAACCTGCCCCGTATGGCCGGTGAGGGTAGCGAGACGGGTGTGGCTGGCGAGGTCCCACAGGACGACCGAGGTATCCGCGTTCACGGTGGCCAGAGTGTGCCCGTCAGGGCTGAAGGCGACGGAGTAGGCGGCGCCCGCGCTGCTGGCGAGGGTGGCGCGGCGAGTGTGTCGGGCGGCGTCCCAGAGCACCACGGTCTGATCGATGCCAGCGGTGGCCAGTGTGCGGCCGTCCGGGCTGAAGGCCACCGCGCGGACCTGCCCCGCGTGCCCGCTGAGGGTGGCGGTGCGCGCCCAGCGGTTCGTGTCCCACAGGGTGACTCGACCGTCGTAGTTGGCGGTGGCCAGGGTGTGACCGTCCGGGCTGAAGGCGACGGCGTTGACGCCGGTTCCGGCCGCGCCGGTGTCGGCGGTCAGCCGGGCCAGGCGGGTGTGTCGGACGGCGTCCCAGACGATGACCGTCTTGTCGGCGCTCGCGGTGGCCAGGGTGCGCCCGTCGGGACTGAAGGCCACGTCGGTCAGGTACGCGGCGTGGCCGGTGAGTCGGAGGGGACGGCCGCTGCGGGTGGGGTCGACCAGGAGGAGCGCCTGGTCCCGGGGCCGGGGCGGCCGGGTGAGGCCGCCGGCGTTGTCCGCGGCGACGCCCGTGACCATGGCCAGCACCCGGCCGTCGGGACGGTAGGCCACGGCCCGTACCGGACCCACGTCCGCGGCGAACTGCCGGTAGGGCGAACGGTGGGTCAGGTTCCACAACAGGGTGGTGCGGTCGTGGCTGGCCGTGGCGAGGGTGCGGCCGTCGGGGCTGAAAGCGACCTCGTTCACCCGGTCCGTGTGCTCGGTGAGCGGGCCCCGGGTGGGGTCCCACAACGAGATCGTGCCGCTCTCACCCGCTGCCGCCAACTGATGGCCCCCTGGATGAAAGGCGATGCTGTAGACGTTGGTGCCGTGGCCGGTGAACGTGGCCCGCAGGGTGTGCCGAGCGGTGTCCCACAGCCGGATCGTACGGTCCTGACCGCTGCTGGCCAGGGTGCGACCGTCGGGACTGAACGCCACGGCCTTGGCCTCCGCGCTGTGGCCGGCCAGCACGGCCACGCGTGTGCCGTGCACGGCGTCCCAGAGCCGGACCGAGTGGTCCTGGCTTGCGGTGGCCAGCCGCTTCCCGTCGGGGCTGAAGGCGAGTGAGTCGACCGAGCCGGTGTGGCCGGTCAATCGGGCGAGCGGTTGGCCGTCCGTCGTGCGCCACAGCCGTGCCGTGCCGTCCGCACCGGCGGTGGCGAGGGTACGACCGTTCGGACTGAAAGCGACCGACCACACCCGGGCCCCGTGCCCGGTCAGCGTCAGCCGGCGGTGCCCGCTGTCGATGTCCCACAGCGCGATGGCACCGCTGTCGCCGGCGGCTGCCAGGGTGCGGCCGTCGGGGCTGAACGCGACGCTCTTGATCGAGTCACCGGACGCCCCCTTGGCTGACTCGCTGGTTGAACCGTTTACCGGGGCACGGGGGCTGACCAGAGTGTCTGTGGGGGAGCGTCGCGCCACGTCCCACAGCAGGACCTTCCCGTCGTCGCCACCGGTGGCCAGTCGGCGCCCGTCCGGGCTCACTGCGACCGCCCGCAACCAGGTGGCGTGCGCGCCCAGCGTCGCAAGCCGGGCCCGGCGCAGGGCGTCCCACACGGTGACCTTCCCGTCCCGACCGACGCTGAACAGCGTCCCGTCGGGCCCGTACGTCAGCTCCGACACGGCATCCGTGTGCCCGCTGAGCTCGGCCTGGTAGTGCCCGCGTGCAGACATGCTGAGCAGGGCGCCGCGAGCCTCCTGGGTGTGTGCGGTGCGGTACGCCTCGACGCTCAGCAGCATCGCGGTGCCCGGCCGGGAGTCGGCCAGGCTCAACGACTGGGCGGCCAGTTGCCGGGAGAGCGCGGCCTCGCGGGCCCGTACGGCGCTGTGCCGCTGATAGACCGCCAACGTGCCGACCGCCGTGACCACGACGAGCAGCGCGGCCAGCCCCAACGCGAGGTACCGCAACTGACGCGTGCGCCGCGTGGCCACGGCCCGCTCCCGGTCCGCCGCGGTGACGCTCGCGTCGAGGAAGGCGAGTTCCAAGGGGGTGAGGGCCGCACGGTGGTCTCCCCTCGCAACCCACTCGCGGCCCACCTCCAACCGGGCGCCCCGGTACAGCGTGCCGGGGTCCCGCTCCCACTCGTCCCACGCCGTGGCCGCCTCGGTCAGCCGTCGATGGGTGAGCAGCCCCTCACGGTCCTCCTCGATCCACCCCTGCAACCGCGGCCAAGCGGTGATCAGCGCCTCGTGGGAGAGCTCGACGTGCTCGTGATCGAGGGTGACCAGCCGAGCCCTGGCGAGGTGTTCGATGACCAGCTCGACCCCCTCCGTACCGGCCGATGTCCCTTCCCCCGCGCCGCCGATGCCCGCCAACTCGGCCCGGGAAGCCGGACGCCGGGTGTCCTGCGCGCCCTCACCCGGAGTGATCAACCGCAACAGCACCCGGCGTGCCAGAACCAACTGCTCCGCGGAGAGTTGCGCACACACCTCTTCCGCCGTCGCCGCGATCGCCCCGTGCACACCGCCCGCGGCCTCGTACGCCGCTGTCGTGAGGGTGCGACCGCGCCGCCTGCGCCACGTTTCCAGCAGTACGTGCGACAACAGGGGCAGCCCACCGACCTCGCTGCGCACCTCCTCCACCAACCTGGCGGTCAGGGCCCGTTCGACGCTCAGGCCCTGCGTCTGCGCGGGGCCGACGATCGCCTGTCGCAGCTCGTCCGAGGTCATCGGGCTGACCAGGAGCGTCGCAGTGCGCAGCGCGTCGGCGAGCGGCCGGTGCTCCGCGCATCGGCCGTAGAAGTCGGCGCGTACCGCGATGACCAGGCGCATCCGGCTCCCCGGCCGCCGCACGGCCGCGAGGAGACCGTCCAGGAACGTGGTGCGCTCGGCCTGGTCCTGGCAGAGCGTGAAGATCTCCTCGAACTGGTCGATGAGGACGACGGTTTCGCCGGTGCCGGCATCGGGACTGGCACCGGTCACCGTGTGTGCCGTGGAGGCTGCATCGGTGCGCGTGGTGGCCGGACGCCCGGCCCTCGTACCCGTGGTGGCGGTGCCGGTGACCTGAGTGGTGTCGCTGTCCCGCCCCAGGTCCTTGCCTGCGTGCCCGCCTTCGACTGCGGTTCCGCTCCCGCTCGTGGCCCCGAGTTCGCCGTGCCGGGGTGCCAGCGCCGTGAGCAGGCGCCCGGGGTGGGGGCCTGGGGTGTGGATCTGGATGCGGGCCAGCCGCCCGGTCGTCGCGGGGTCATCGCGGTCGACCTGCTGGAGCCGCGGGACCAGCCCCGCGCGCAGCAGGGAGGACTTGCCGCTGCCGGACGCGCCGACGAGTGCCGTCAGGCGGTTGGTGCGCACCAGGGTAACGATGTCGCCGATCAACTGGTCCCGACCGAAGAACCGATCGCGGTCCTCCGGCTCGAACCGGGCCAGCCCCGGATAGGGCGAGGGGGAATCATCCAGGGTCGAGGGGAGATCCGCTTCGGCGGCCTCGCGCCAGCGCCGCCGCCACTCCTCCGCTTCCCCACCGCAGGCTGCGACGTAGGCCAGCGTGACCTCCAGGGTGGGCAGTCGCTCACCGCCCGCGGCACGGGAGAGCACGGCGACCGAGTAGCCGGCCCGCCGCGCCAGTTCGCGGTAGGTCGGGCCGCCGGCTTCGACTCGTAACTGCCTTAGCCCGTGGGCGAATTGCTGTACCGGACCGGCATGAGGATCCACCGGCTTCTCGCGACGTCCTGCCACAGATCCCTCTTTCGCGGTCACTGTCAAAGGAGTTCCTGAGCCCGTACGAGCGTGGAACCTACCGAGTGACATGGGGCGTGACCAGCGGCGGATTCGGCCAGCCGTGGGGGCGATCATCGGATGGGGCTGGCCTCTGCCCATTGTTGCGAGTGCCTGACCCCCCTGCGCAACATTCCGCGACCCTTGAAGACTCGACGTCGCAAGCAGCACTCCTCGGTGCGGCGCGAACTGCGCGGCACTGCGGGGGAACTCTCCATGCTCCATCGCAGAAATCGGCACAGCAATCGCACGAAGGAGAAGCAGGAGTGTTATCGCGTATGAAGGCGTCGTCGCCCTCGACCGGGTCGACCGACTCCGCAAACGGAACCGACAACCGCAACATTCGCCTGCGTGCCACCGTATTCGTGGCCGCCGCCGCGCTCGGCGCGGGCCTTGCCGTCGGGGCCCCAGCCGAGGCGGCCTCCCCGGCACCCAAGTCCGCGATCAGCGCGACGTCGGTCGCGATCGGTTCGAGCACGACGGCCGACCAAGCGGCGTCCTCGGTGTCCGCGCAGGCCAAGTGGGTCACGCTCTACCACAAGTCGAAGAAGAGCAAGAGCTGGAACACCGGAGCGGTCAAGTCCAGGTCCAAGGTCTTCCAGATCGTCATCCGGTCGTGGAACGGCGGGGACGGTACGAAGTTCCGGGTGCGCTGGCAGCAGCGGTCCGGCAAGAAGTGGAAGACCCTGTTCACCACGAAGTGGCGACCCTCTGACGGGAACGTGAACCGCTTCCGCAGCGACAAGGCGAAGAAGGGTGCCACTTACCGCGCCCAGATCCAGCTCTCCGGCCAGGAGCACACTAGCGAGATCTGGTTGCAGAACTACGCCTAGTCGTCTGAGTCGGGAATTCTGTTCAGATGTATGAGCTTGGTCTGTGGCACGTACCGGCGGCCGAAGGCTGAGTGATCCTGTCGGATGAGGAGCGGGCCGCGCTCGAAGGGTGGGCGCGGCGCCGTTCCACGCCGCAGGCGTGGGCTCTGAGGTGTCGGATCATCCTGGCCTGCGCTGAAGGTGCTCGGAACAAGGACGTTGCGGCCCGGCTCGACTCGGCCGCGCCCGCGGTGGGCCGCTGGCGGGCCAGGTTTGTCGAGCACCGGATCGCCGGCTTGGGCGACATGCCCCGCCCGAATGCTCCCTGACCGGTCACTGACGAGCAGGTCGCCACGCTGGTGAAGCGGAACGGATCTTGCGGGACAAGCAGTCCTTGTCGCCGGCCACCCGCAGCGGTCGGGTGTGCGGCCGGCCCGGCCCGCATCGCTTGTCAGGGGAGGCAGCCCATGTGAGGCCCACCTGTATCCACCGGATGTTGGTCGGGGCGCAGGAGCGCTGACAGCTGATCAGGCTCTTCCCCCAGGGCACAGGCGCCTGGCGCGACTGGAGCCGCCTGCGGGAAGAAGACTGCGGGCAGGAAGAAGCGGATCAGTTCCAACCGCTCCCTCAGGGCATTCATGGGGATTGGTCTGCATCAACAGGCCTTGGCAGCCTGGGGCGGAGGCCGCCTCCACGAGTGTGGTGCCTGGGCGACGAAGGCTCCTTGTTGGCGCGGGCCTGTCCTCGACCGGAAGTACCGGGTGCGGCGGCAGGGCCGGTGACCGGCTTGACCCGGTCGGGCACAAGTGCAGGCTGTACAAGTTAACCGGGGTACAGGGAGCTGGCTGAAACGGTTCGCCAGATGATGTGTCTGATGACGCCATGTCAGCGGTGTGTGCTCTCATAGCCCTGTGCGGCTGCCGTCTATGCCAATAGGGGGCCACTCCGTGGAGCGACACGTCGCCTGCCGCCCTCGGGCCCCACATTCGTGGGCAGAGAGCTCCATGCATATGGCCCGCGGCTTGCCCTCAAATCTGCTGCTAGTCCGGCCAGGCCACCCGCAGTGCGTCGCCCAGTGGACAGGTGCGGCCCCTGGGATGCTCGTTGCTCCACCCAGCGAGCTCGTCGCACGGCATGTCCCACTGAGAGGATTCCGTAACGATGCGACACCCCTCGCTCACCACACGGTACAGACGCGCGGTCGTCACAGCGGTAGCCACCCTAGCCTTAGGCGCCACCACCATAGGTGTGGCGCCACCTTCACAGGCGTCGGAATCGTCGCCGCGCCAGGAAACCAGGCTCAATCCGCCCGGCCCGGCCACAACCCCTCTTCCCGTTGAGACACAGTCCATCGCGGTGACCTCCGGGGAAAACTGCATGCCGATACCTAAGGGCTCGAAAGCACGTCAGACAGGCGCTGTCGACACATGCGTGCGAACGAGCCCTGCTTCATCGATGCACAACGGCAAGCAAGAGTCGACAGAGCAGCAAGGCCCTCCTCGAACTGCGGACACGAGCAGCTGCACCGTAAATAGCCCAAATGAATATACGTATACGCGCTTCGGGTACTGCGTCGCCAAGGTAAACGTCGTCTACTTCCTCCGCGATAACAACGGCAAGGAAGTCGGACGTGGAACCTTGGAGGTCTCCACCAGCGCTACGCTGCCGAAGGAGGGTACGGGCTGGGATGAGCAGGTCACTGTGAAGATGACCGAAGCAAAAGATGCTGTCACTACCCTTAACGCGAGCTTTCGCGCTCACTGCACGACCGGCTGTACGGTAACAAAGGATGCGCCCTACTACGGTAACAATTTCACCGTAAATAAGTCCAAGAGCGGGTTCGTCTCCTACTCCTCAACCCCTGCTCGGGGCGCCAAGGTGGAGTTCACCACCTCGTACAGGATGTATGTGACGATCCCGGAAATCCAGATCACTGACCCGAACGCCTCATGGGACAACCCTCGCGTGCTCCGGTGCGACGACGCCGCAGGGGATGCCACCCGCCCAGAGGGTTCCTCGTCAGGCTGCGTTGTACCAACGGTAATGCCCGTCGTGCCGATGAACGCAGCGGCGTCGGATCCTGGTGGTCTCGTCGCCGCCTACGGGTGGGCGCAGAGGACTTTCAACGGCGCCTGGGGCAAGAGCGGCACTCCTTTGACTCGTTCGACGAGCGGTGTGGCCGCACGCACTGCCAGCACGTGCGGGGGCTTCCTGGCTCAGACGGATCTAGTGGACACTGACAGTTGCGGCGACTTCCCGTTCGGCGATGCCAAGGAGGGCGGGACCGCCGGAGCTCAGTGCGCCCAGGTGATCCCCAACCTCGGCAAGGGGGGATGGGACGCCTACGTCTTGAACGATGCCCATGTCTCGGACCTCGCCGCCTCGCCCTGCGTGCAGGTCCACGTCACGCCCGATGAGAAGCAGTTTGCCGACGTGCAACTCGCTGGTGGATTCGAGGCGCAGCGGGTGATCGACGGTGATGAGTTTGAGCTGAAGGTCTCGGCGCCGAGCACTGACTTGCAGATCAGCTGTCGGAATGACCCCAAGCCCCCGGATGATGCGATTCTCACCAGTAACGGCTGGTTCTGGAACACAACTGACCCAGTTGCCCTCATCAACAAGACCAAACCGTCGAGTGGGCCCGGAGAACGGCCTGCCCAGGCGCTGGCCTGTATAGGTCGGAACGTCGAGCAGGGGACTGACACCAGCGATCCCATTACAGGTTGGGAAGACGCGCAGGATTTTAAGATAAGGAATAATGTCACTTATGGGCTGGACCGCTGTCATCTCATCGCCCGCAAACTTGGTGGGCAAGGTACGAGTGAACGCACACGGAAAAATCTCGTTCCCTGCTGGCATAGTGGATTGAACACAGGTACGCCCAGTATGCGGACGTTCGAGAAGATGGCCCAGGATCGGATGCAGGGGTCCGAATCCGCTTTTGGAGCGAACGACGCGATCTTCTACCGGGTGTCGCCCGTCTACAAGAACATGGACAGCACCATCCCAGTGGGTGTCACGATGAGCGCAACAATTCAACGTGCGAACGGGACGACAGAAGAACTGTTTCCCAACGTCTACGTCACCAACACCCTGCAAAACACCGGGACGCTCAACCTCGGTAACTGAATCACAGGCCTAGGGCCTGTCCGGCGGATCACGGTCGGAGCCGTAGGTGGATCGCTGCGACCGTGAGGGTGCCGTGGAAGACGTAGGCCCTTTTGTCGTAGCGGGTGGCGATGGCGCGGGAGTTCTTGAGCCGGTTGATCGTGCGCTCGACCTCGTTGCGACGCTTGTAGATCTCACTGTCGAAGCCGGTGGGCCGGCCGCCCTTGCTGCTGCGCCGTTTGCGGTTGGCCCGCTGGTCCTTCTGTTTCGGGATGGTGTGCTTGATCTGGCGTCTTCGCAGGTAACGGCGGTTGCGGCGTGAGCTGTATGTCTTGTCGCCACCGACGCGATCCGGCCGGGTGCGTGGATGACCGCCCTGTGGGCGGGGCACCCGACTGCGTTCAAGGACCTCGATCATCTGCGGGGCGTCGCCCCACTGCCCGGGCGTGATCAGGAAGGCCATCGGCCTGCATCCACCTTCACCCGCGAGATGGATCTTGCAGGTCAGGCTGCCCCGGGATCGTCCGAGTCCTTCGTCGGGGCGGTGGTGCCGGGGCGTTGTCCTTTTTTCGGGACGCGTGGCTTCTTCTTGCGGGCCCCTGCCGCGTGCTGATGGGCCCGGCAGGACGTCGAGTCGACACTGACCATGCTCCAGTCGATCCGCCCTGCGAGGTCGGCGTCGGCGGACGGCACGCAGGATCCGGTCCCACGTGCCGTCCGCTGACCAGCGCCGGTGCCGTTCATAGACGGTCTTCCAGCTGCCGAAACGCTCGGGAAGATCCCGCCACGGTATGCCCGTCCGGACCCGGAACAAGATCCCGTTGATCACCCTGTGGTGATCGCTCCATCGACCACCACGTCGCCCCAACGCCGGCAAGTGCGGTTCCAACCGGACCCACTCGGCATTCGTCAGATCACCCCGCCCCATGCCGGGAACAACGAGACAGCAATCCGACAGTCACATGATCCGCCGGACAGTCCCTAGCGGGGGCCGCTGATTTGGTGGATGTCATCCCAGACGGGCTAGCTTTTTGGTGACCGAGGAACCGATCCCCCCGCCCACCTTTATCACTTTGTCGATGGCTTTGCCGGGTGAGACCTTGGGTGCTACGGCGCTCAGGCCCCCCGTGGCGAGTTTCAAGGCGAGCCGCGAGGCGCTGGATACGAACTCGTCACTGGTGAACCCGTACTCGAAGCCTGTGAGGATGGTGCTAAGCCCCCCGGTCGCTATCGAAAAGCCGTACAGGAACTGCGAGACCGACTGCAGGGGACGGAATGCGGGGATCAGGGAGGCCAGTCGGAGGGCGATCGATACCTTGGCCGCACTGTCGCTGATGGCGTATAAGATGTCGGCCCATCGGCCGGCGGTTCCCTGCCCCGGCTCCTGTCCGCCAGGGCTGGTGCCGGTGCCGGGGGGTGGGTTGACCTGATCGTTCCCCGGGGTCTCGGCAGGAACTTGCTGCTTCTCCCGGTTTTCCCTGGCCTCCGCCTCTGCCTTCCGCGCGGCTTCGGCGATCTCGGCCTGCCGCTTGGTCACGGCGATGTGGCGGGCTTCGGTGGCCGCCGCGGCTGCCTGTGCCGCGTCCTGGCCGGCGGCTATCGCGGACTGCCGGGCGTTCGTGGCGGCTGCCCGTGCACTGTTGGACGAGGCCACGGCCTGTTGGGAAGCGTCGATGGCCCTGTTCGCCGCGTAGTTCGCGCTGCGCACAGCACTGTGTGCGGTGCGTGCTGCGGCCTTGGCGGTGTCCGCTGCGGCTCGGGCGTCGGCGGCGGACTTGTCGGCCGTGTCGGCGTGCTCGCGCGCCTCCTTGGCGAATCCGGCCGCCTTGTCCGCGGATGCCTGCGCCTTGCCGGCCCATTCGGCTGCCTCGGCGGCGGCCTGCCGTGCCTGCGCCGCGGCTTGCGACGCACGGGCCGCGTCTCGCTGTGCTTCCTGGGCGATCTTCGCTGCTCCGGCGATCGCGGCGCGGATGGCGGCGATGTGGGTGGCGGAGTCGTAGTCGAGTTGCGCGGTCTCGTACTGCACGACCTCGATGAACCGTCGCCGCATCCATGTGGGACCTTCCATCGCCACCTGTGCGTGCGCCTTGGTGTAGGGGGCGGCGGTAGCGATGATGCGTCCGGTGGCGACCGCGTCGTCCTCGCGGACCGCTTCGGCCAGGTCGCGGTCGAAGAAGTCCTGGAGGGCCTTGGCCGTGTTGGCGTTGAGGGCGTTGTTCGCCGCCGTCTTCACGGCCGTGCCGGGTTTGGTGGCCAGGATACGGAAGATGTTGATGCGGTTGTCGGTCTCTTTTGCCCCGATCACCCCCGAGGTGATGAAGTCTCCGACCGCGCGGGAGTCGTTGCTTTCCAGCGCCTTGCGCGCGGCTTCCGCGACGTCGGGGTCGCCCACCTGGGCGATGTAGAGGGCGGTTTCCCGGTCGTCCTGGCCTTGGGCGATGGCCCGGTCCAGGTCGATCCAGGAGAGAACGTCGTTCTCGCCTGCGGCCAAGGCGAACTGCGCGGCCTCCCGGGTCCAGGTGCCCGGCGCGTTCAGTAGTCCGGCCGCGGCTTTGCGCCCCAGTTGCACCGCCGTCGTCAGGTCATCGTCGTTCAGCGCCTGCTCGGCTTTGGCGATCGTCTCTTTGAGGGCCTTGTCGATCAGGTCGGCCTGTATGTGTTTGTCCCGGTAGGCTTCCTGTTCCTCCGCCTCGATGCGCGCGAGCTCCCGGGCTTCCTCCAAGCCTTGCTTCTTGTCCGCCTCCAGGCTGGCCAGTTCCGCCTCGCGGGCGGCCTGCTCCACCGCGATCGCCTTCTCGACCGTCGCGGTGGCGATGTCCGCGGCCTTCACCGCCTCGGCCGCGTGGGCGGTGGACCTGTTCGCGTAGTCGAGGGCCTCGCCCGCGTGCCGCACTGCCTCCTCGGCCGCGCCTGCCGCCTTTTCCGCGTGGTCGGCCGCCGAGTTGGCGGCGTCGCGCGAGGCGCGCGCCGCGGTCGCAGCGGTGTTGGCCAAGGCTTGGGCGGTAGAGGCGGCGTTGGTGGCCTGGTTCGCCGCGGTCGCCGCGATCTCCGCCTGGTGTCGTGCCTCGGCCGCGTCCTTCTGCGCCTTGCCGGCGGCCACCGCGGCCTGGGCCGAGGCGTGCGCCGCTGCGGAGGCGTTGCGGGCGGCGGAGGCGGCGCTGAGGCCGGCCTCGGCCGCCTGGGAGGAGGCAACCGCCGCGTGGTCGGCCGCCGTTGCCGCCGACCGCGCCTGGGCCGCCGCGTTGCGTGCCTCGATCGCGGCGTTCTTTGCCGCGTTGGTGTGTGCGGCGTCCTTGGACGCGGCGATCGCGGCGTTGTACGCGCGGGAAGCGGCGGCCCCGGCCGTCGCGGCGGCCTGGGAGGCGGCGGTGGCCGCCCAGGAGGCCCGGCGCGAGGCGGCCACGGCGGCGTGGGACGCCTGGATGGCGGTTCGAGCGGCGTTCGCAGCGCCCTCGGCTGCCTCGGTTGCTTTGCGCGCCGCCGCACCGGACCGCTTAACGTCCTCCTTGGCCTGCTCGGCTTCGGCCGCCGCCTTCTCAGCCGCGGCTTTCGCTTTCTCGGCCGAACTCTTCGCGCGCTCGGACGCCTCGACGGCGAGGTCGGTCTGGTTGCGTGCGCGCTGCCCCTCCCGCTCGACCACCGCGACGAGTTCTTCGATCGTGGAGGCTTCCTGGTCGCGGGCTCGGGCGAGGTGCTGGCCTGTGTCGAGGTACCACTGCACGTCCTCGGCCGTGCCACTGAGGGCCCGGTCAGCGTACTTACGGACCTCCGGGCCCGCGGTGCGCATGGACTTGAGGATCTCGACTCTGGCGTCCTCCGCGCGCGCGTCGTACTGACCGGACGTCAGGAAGTCCTCCAGGGCCTTGCGGGTGTTGGTGTCCAGGGCTGCCGAGCCCTCGCGTTTGACCGCAAGGCCCGCGTTCTTCATCACGGTGAGCGTGGTGACGCGCAGGTCCTCGAGGATGGCCGAGCGGAAGCCGTCTTTGACGAATGCCGCTATCGCGTCGTCGCCTTGACTGAGGGCCAGGCCGGCCTCGCGGCGCGTGCCCGTGCCGCCGTGGGCCAGGTAGGTCAGGACCGCGACGCGGCTGTCCTCCACGGTTAGTCGCGGCAACTGCTCGGTGAGAAAAGCGGAGACGGCGGCGTCGTCACCGGTGAGCGCGTCGGTGGCGGCTTGCTTGACCGCCCGCCCACCGAGCGCCCATGCCTTGACCACCTTCGCGCGCTCGGTGTCCGGAAGCGCGAATGGATCGACCGGCTGGCCCTCGGGGCCAGCGGCCCGGGCTGGGAGAGAGAAGACCCAGGGGGAGGAACTTGCGGCCGTGACGGCGGCCAGAGCACCGACGAGGCGACGCCGGCTCCAAAAGGTTGTCTGCATGCGAATACCGTTCACGTCGGGCCTGCCGATGAGCAGACCGGTGGTTGGCCGTTACGGCGGGAAGCCCACACGTGCCGTCCGCGCGGTGTCGACACCATGTGGTGCACGGTGAGGGGGGTGGTTTTCCCGCCCCGAGCTTCCTGGAGGAAGACGCATAGGCTTCATGCGAGAAACGGGGAGTGCTCTATTCCGAGATGGCCCCGGGCGGGGCGATGTGAGACGGAATTCTCACACACGTGCACACGCCATCGGAAGAGTCAGCTCCCGCCATTAAACAGGCCTGGCAATTCCGTTTACATTCACAAATTCTTCATGTTTCGGCGCGACGTTTGAGTGCATCGGAAGCTCGCGTATGCGACATACTTGCATCAAAGGTCTTGCGGTATGACTGGAATGCGGAGAAATGAGAAAGATGGTCATCTCGTGAAAGCTTAGGGGGCTATACGGAACCGTCACAGTTGCGGATGGCGATAGTCGGGAGAAGTCAAGGTCACCTCTGTGTGCTTTTCGGCTCAGAATGGCTGATAACTGTATCGAGGTGGAAACGAAGTGACTGAAGGATGAGGCCACTCGCCGTGTGCCCTTGAGGCCGTAACCGCCGGGAGTGCCGGGGCGTGCCCTGCAGTCGGTGGTCGGAAGGCAACTACCGAAAGGTTCGCAATGCGTCTGTCACGATGGATCTTCTCCGGCTCGATCGCATGCGTAGCGGTTCTCGGCGTGAGCGCGGGAATGGTGGGAATGAGTAGCGCGGCTCCCGGGGACGAGCCCGCTCAACCCCCCTTGGCCGTAGAGGACTTCAGTTACCCGAACGCAGACAAGATCTTCACCGAAGAGGGCATCCGCCTGAAAAGTGGCGATGGCCACATCACGCTGGCCAAGTGCGACAGCGAGTCCGGACTGCTCGAAGTCTGGACACGGAGCCGCCCGCGCGACAGGTACTGCTTCAAGGTGACCGGGGACAGGGGGTACCTGAGCCTGGATCTCCCTGCCGTATTCGGCGTCAAGGGAAACAGCTACGACACCGAGGTGAACATGACCGTAGCTGGAACAACGAGGTCCTTCGACATCGAGAAGAACATATGGACTCCGGTCGGGGAGACGAACGACGACCAGGGACGCCCGCACACCCTGGTGGAAATCATCAGCGTGAAGTAGCTGCCACCGAACGCGTACCGGGCTGCCCGCCCGCTCAGCGATCCATTCGTCGTGCGGCCTCGGCGCTCAAGCCACCGTGCGCTCACCGCCCCGCTACAGCCCGCTTCCGTCAGGCGCGCTCTCACAGCAGCGCCAAGCTGCGGCGGTGACACCCCTCGCTCCTGCCGGCGTCGGGCACCTGGCGACCACTCGACACGCATTCTCAGCATCAGCCCTCCACCGGCCACACCTTGCGTCTCGTCGGCGCGGATGTAGGCATCGATGATCAGCCGCCTATGCCACCCCTCGGCGAGAGAAGCCCCAGACCAAGCTCCGCTGCACTTCGCCACATCGACGCGTTGCTCGTGTACAGGGCACGCTCACTGCCTTCTTCTGAACCCATCTCGCGGAAGGAAAAGCATGCTCGCACCACGTTCACGCTCGGCGCGTACCACGGGTGTCCTGGTCTCCGTCGCCGCCGTTTCAACCGGCATGATCGGGTCTGCTCCGGCCCGGGCGGTGACCGGCCCCGACGCAACTGCCGGGGCGTACGCCTCCGTGGCAAGACTGAATATCGGTGACCGACCCAGCCCGCGTGCCTGCAGCGCGGTTCTCGTAGACGAGCGGTGGCTGGCCACGGCTGCCAGTTGCTTCGCCACCGCACCCGGCGAGCAGGTCCCCGCGGGCAAACCGGCGGTGAAGAGCACCGCCACTCTCAGCGACGGACGCACCATCGAAGTCGTCGAACTCCTGCCCCGTACCGACCGGGACCTGACCCTCGCCCGGCTCGCCGCTCCAGCCACAGGTATCGCGAGCGTCAAGCGCGCCACCACGGTCAGCGACGTCGGCACCGACCTCACGGCAGCCGGGTTCGGGCGCACCCGGACCGAATGGGTCCCGAGTAAGCCGCACACGGGTACGTTCTCCCTCGACGCAACCGACGCCACCACGCTGGCCATCACCGGCAAGGGCACCGACACCCTCTGCAAGGGTGACACCGGCGGGCCGCTGGTGAACGCCGCCGGTGAGCTCGTCGCAATCAACAGCCGTTCCTGGCAAGGCGGTTGCCTCGGCACGCCCGCCACTGAGACCCGCACCGGCGCCGTTTCCGTACGGATCGACGACCTCGATGACTGGATACAGCAGGCCCGCGCCTTGATCCCCGGCTGGAAGGCCGAAACACTCATCCAAGCAGGAAGCACGCTCTACCAGGGAATACGGCTCGCGGACGGTTCCTGGACCGGATTCTCCGATGTTCAGGCGAAGCTGGGAGACATCGGCGGCGTACGCACCGCCGCTGCCGCCGGCATCGACGGTGACACGCATGTGTTGATACTCGGGGGCGACGGCCGTATCCGTCACGCTCGACGCGCCGCGGACGGCAGGTGGAGCGGTTACGGGGATGTAGGAGCTGTCGCCGGAGTCCTCCGCAACGTCACGCAGATATCCGCTGTGTCCATCGGCAGTGACCTGCACGTAGTCGTGGTCGCGGACGGCAGGCTCTTCCACACGGTACGAGACGCCAACGGCCGTTGGGCGGGATTCGGCGACGTCACTTCGGTCGTCGGCCCCCTAGGGACCGTCACCTCTGTCGCCACCGCCAGTGCCGGAGGCCGTATGCACATCGCAGCCGTCAGCGGGGGCAAGGCCTTCCACACCTCTCGCGGCAGAGACGGGACCTGGGCCGGCTGGGGCGATATCGCGCAGGCCGCGGGCCCGATCAGCTCCCTCACGTCCGTGACGATGGCCGGCGTCGGGGACGACGTTCACCTCGTCGTCGCCACGGACCAGGGAGCTCGCCAGCACCACGCGATCCGCTTTGCAAACGGAACCTGGCAGCCCTTCCGGGAGCTGTCTGGGCTGCTTGGCAACGTCAAGACCACGTCACTCGGCGCAGCCGCTGTCGCCGGAGAGCTCCAGGTCGCTGCCCTTACCTCCGACAACCGTCTCCTGCACACCGTTCGTCACACCGACGGCAACTGGGACCCGACCCTCCCGGTCGTTACGCGGGGCATCACTGGCACCTTCGGCTCCCTCGCGATCACCGGCACCCTTTGAAGTCCCTGCCTCCCACATCGCGCCATTGTCACGGGCAGCCGGCGTGAGTCATCACAGCCCGCTCAGCCACCCCGTCATTTACTCTCGTGCTCCACCTCTGGAAGGTGAGAAAACGGCATGTACGGCACGAAGCATGTGGCCTGGGCCGCAGTGAGTGGGACTCTCCTGGTGACCCCTCTCACGCTGTTCGGTTGGCGGGCACGGCGCGAGGGGCTGTCGGCCATCCGGCGTCGGGGGACGCTCCAACTCACACTGCGCGACTGACGATCGGCGACTGGCGGCAACAGCGAGCCTGTAGCGCGACACTGGTGGATGAACTAAGGCTAGCCAGCGCTGCTAGTTACTTCACCACCAATGATGGCGGCCAGGCGTCGGCCGGGAAACCAGCTACCAAAGTCACCACCACTCTCAGTACTGGACAGGTAGTCACGGACGTTGAACTCGTACCTCGCTCTGACCGTGACTTGGTCCTCGCGCGATTGGCCGCCCCCGCCTCCGACATCAAAGGCATCAAACGCGCTACCGCAACCGCCTCTGCAGGAACCGAGCTCAGCACCGCCGGGTTCGGACGCACCAAGACCGCATGGCTCCCGAACGCCCTCCACACCGGTGCGCTCACCGTCAACTCTACCGACGCCACCACACTCACCATCTCAGGCAAGGGCACCGACTCTCTCTGCAAAGGCGACACCGGCGGCCCTCTCCTCAACGCGGGCGGTGAGCTCACCGGCATCAATATTCGCTCCTGGCAAGGCGGCTGCTTGAGCACACCCACCACCGGAACCCGCACCGACGCCGTCTCGGCCCGGATCGACGACATTAGCGATTGGGTTGAAAGAATAATTCTCCGTTCTGTCGCACGGCGGGATCTCAACGGGGATGGCCGCGCGGACGCTGTGATGGTTTACCGGCACGCGAACACCTCGATTGGCTAAGCCCCTGCGGATGACGTGGTGGCGAATGCCTCTGCCGTGGGGCATCGATGCAGGTGGGCGTAGCTGTAAATTCTTGTCGCCGTGGAGCTTGGCTGGTCGGTGGCAGGAGCGGATCACCCCACATCCGCGCCCCACTCCCTTCGACTTCTCAGCCGTACTCCACCAACACGGCCGGTAGGGCGAGCCCTTGGTGAACAGCCCGATCGCTCGTGCTCCCGTCGTGCACGAGGCGGTCGAAGAGGACACAGACGCGCGAAGCGGAGGGGCTCGGCTATGAAGCCGCTTCAGGGGAGCGGGGATCGCCTGACCTTCCAGGGCGTCGGCGAAGGTTAGCTGACGCTACGTCAGGAAAGTCAGCATTGGGTCAGCATTCGGTCTGTCAGACATGCCCACACCGGCCTGAATCCTGGATCGCGCGATGCTCTGACCGGAGTGCGTGACGCCCTGGTCGGTTGGCGCCGGGCCCAGGCGGTGTCGAGTTGGCCTGGGCCCCGGCCTCGGTAGAGCTCAGGCATCGCCTCACGGCGTGGAGAGCGAAAGCGCCAGGTCAGCGCACCCGCCCCCGCGCCTTCAACGGCACCGGCGGCAGCTCAGGAGCCGGTAGGGGGGATCCTTCGTACGAGCTGACCTCGCCGAAGCGGGTGCCCGTCATCCACTCTTCGCGGGCTTCGGCGATCTCCTCGTGCGTGCGGCCGATGAAGTTCCACCACATGACGATCCGCTCGTCGAAGGGTTCGCCGCCGAGGAGGAGGAAGGAGCTGTCCACGTCGGCGCGGAGGGGGAGTTCGTGGCGACCGCAGCCGAGGTAGAGGAGGGAGCCGGGGGGTAGGCGTACGCCGTCCACCTCGGCCTCGCCCGACATCGTGAGGGCCGCGTACTCGAAGTCGGGCTCCAGGGGGAGGCGGGTGTCGGTGCCGGCGGCCAGGGTGAGGTCCGCGCCCATCAGGGGGGTGAAGGTGGTACCGGGGGAGCGGGCGCCGTCCAGTTCGCCGAGGATGACCGTGGCACTGACCCCGCCCCCGCCGCTGACCTGAGGCAACTCCGCGTAGTGCTCCCAGGCGGGGGCGGTGTGTCGATGCGCGTCGGGGAGGGCCACCCACAGTTGGGCGCCGTGCAGCAGCTTCGCGTGTTCGCGCGGAGACTGTTCGGCGTGGGCGATGGCGCGGCCCGAGGTCATCAGGCCGAGCTGGCCGGGGCGGAGGACCTGTTCGCTGCCCAGGCTGTCGCGGTGCAGCACCTCCCCGTCGTGCAGCCAGCTCACCGTCTGGAGCCCGATGTGCGGATGCGGGGGCACCTGCATGCCGGGTTCGCGCTCGATGTCGTCGGGGCCGTAGTGGTCGACGAAGCACCATGCGCCCACCATGCGCCGCCCCATGCTGGGCAGCAGTCGGCGCACCTCGGTGCTCGCGCCGAGCATGACGGGCTTGGCCGGCAGTAGCTCTCGGACGGGTTGTGCGGTGACGTCGGCGCGCCCGCCGCAGACGCTCGGCGCGGGCCGCAGATCCAAGTTGCTCATGGGAGCACTCTGCCACGTCCCACCCATGGGACGGGGGCGGCGTTTGGTGGGTGTGGTGCGGGGGGCCACACGACCCGTGGGGCGGGGAGTGAACAGGACGGGAGCGTACGGAGTGGCTGGTCGTGGCGGTGGCGGTGGGTTAGGGAGTGTCGGGGGCGTGCGGGTGGTGGTCACCGTCGGGTGGCTGTCGCCGGTGTGGGGGCTCGGGTGCCGAAGTGGCGGCCGGGGCGTTCGTGTCGTACGGGGTGGGGACGGTGGGGCAGAGGAGGACGGCGACGGCGGTCAGGGCCACGCCGAGCAGCCACCCGGCGAGCACGTCGGTCGCCCAGTGCACGCCCAGGTACAGCCGGGTGAAGCCCACGCCGACCACGGAGACGGTGGCCAGCGCCGCCGCAAGACCTCGCCACGGTCGGCGCACCCGGTGTGCCGCGAGCAGCCAGAGCAGCAGGCCGCAGGTGAGGGTCGCGGTGAGGGCGTGCCCCGAGGGGAAGGCGGCGTAGTGGGCGGAGTCCACCGGGTCGGGCCACTGCGGTCGGTCCCGGCCCACCGCCGCCTTGAGGCCCTGTTGGACCACCGTTCCCGCGGCCGTGGCCACCGCCAGCCACAGCGCGATCGGCCAGCGCCCGCGCCACACGTACCAGCCGGCCACCACCGCGAGCAGCGCGCGCATCGTCCACGGGTCCCAGACCCAGTCGGAGAGGATGCGTTGGGTCCGGGTCGAGCCGGAGTGGTTGACGGCGGAGCGGTGCAGCCCGTCCGCGATGTCGTGATCCAGGGACATCAGCGGCCCCCACCCGGCGGCGACCAGCGGGAGCAGTACGGCGAACAGCGCCGCACACCCCGCCCCGGCCAGCAGCCAGGGGCGCCGCCCCGGCCTGGCGTGGGTGTTCGGGCGAGCGGCGGCGTGGGTGGGGGGCGGGGGTTCCATGGGGTGAATGATCGTGGACGCTCAGGGGTTCGGGGCAAGGGCCCGTACGCGTGGTGCGCGGACCGTGCGCACGCCTTGGGGAGCCGACGGCGCACCCATGCCACCCGGTCGGTGCCGCGCTGGCGCACGCCGCGGCGCCGCGGCCGTGGGAACGCGGACCGAGACCGGTCGGGACGTGGGCCGGGACGGGTCGGGACACGGATTGGCGCCGGTCGGGACGTGGGCCGGGGCCGGCCGGTCGGAACGCGGACGGGCCGGGGCAGTCGTCGGTGGGGACTCGGACCAGGGCCGCTCGGCCGGAATGCGGATCGTGGTCGGCCGGCCGAAGCAGGGGCCCGGGCCAGGGCCAGCAGCTCGGACTGCGAATCGGCGTCGGCCGGCAGAGGAGCTCGTGCCGGGGCAGGCCGGACGGGAGCCTGACCGCGGTCAGCTCAGGGCGCGCAACGCCGGTACGAAGGTGACCAGCACCGGAACCACCGGCACCAGCGCCGCCGCCGCGGTCAACCGCCAGCGGCGCGCCGTCGTGAAGCGGGGCCGCGGGGTCAGCAGCCGGTCCACCCGGCGCGGCACCTCGGCGATGCTCGGGCAAGGCCCGAAGACGCCGCGCTCCTCGTTGAGTTCGACCAGCGCGAGCGCGATGGCCAGCCGCCCGAAGCGGCGCGACGCGACGTCGTCGGCGGCGAGTTCCACGAGCCTGTGCACCTGGTCCCGGAACGCGGCGAACACCGGGACCTGCGGAAACCCGCTCGCCAACGCCGCCGACGCGTTGAGCAGCCAGTGGTGCCTGGCCTGCGCGTGGCCCTGTTCGTGGGCGAGCACGGCGTCGAGTTGGCGGCCGTTCAACCGGCGCAGCGCGGCCGTGGTGATGACGAGCTGTGGCGCCGCTCCCGGCAGCCACCAGGCGTCCGGCCGGTCGCCTTCGAGCACCACCAGCCGGTCTCCGCTGGGCTCTTCGCCGGGCAGTTGCGGGGCGCGTACGAGAAGTTCCCGGCGGCGTTGCTTGCGCTGGGCGCGGGACCCGCGCACCTCGCGGGTGAGCATGACGACGGTCCAGACCGCGCCCAGCGCCAGCGCGACGGCCATGGGCGCGGCCCAGGTGCCGTACGCGGTGAGCGCGTACGCCTCCACGACGCCGTTCGGCGCAGGCGCGAACATGTTGCCCCGCACGGCCTCCCAGGCCGCCGCCGCGCTCAGGGCCATCGCCATGGCGCAGCACATGATGACGCCGACCACCACGCACTGCCACACCCACAGGGCGAGCACCGGTTCGCGGTCGGGCCAGTCGGAGCGGGTCAGCATCCGCGGTGCCAATGCCGCGGCCAATGTGCCAAGGACCAGCAGCACGAGCGGGACCATCATGCTCCTCAGCCTATGAGGGGCGCGCTGGCGCAGGTACGGTCCTGGCGCCGAAGTGACGTACGACACGTGACGGCGAGCTTGCGGAGTCGAGGACTCCGGGGAAGGGCTATTTGTCGACTGCATGACAGGGCGGGGCCGGTCTGCTGCGCCCGGCCGTGGGCGGCCACGCCGACGCCGGGCGGGAGGGGGGCACGGTGGTGCGGTGGCAACGCTGCGCAATGGCTCGCACCGGGGCTAGGGAGGTGAGCAGCACGGCTGAACTCGCTTGCCATCACGGCCACTTGACCGTCATCGCGCACTCGGGGCGGGCGGTGCCGGCGGCGGCAGTCGGAGGCCGGGAGCAGGGGAAGGGCCGGCGGGCGAACTGGGTGAATCGGCTCGTGCCGGGAGGAGGCGGCGGGCCGGCGCGGTGGGTGTGCTGCCGGGGCCGGCGTCAGTCGGCGGGCGGCGCCGGAGGCCGTATCGTCACGCGGCCCGTGGTGAAGTCGATCGGCCCGCGGGCGGGATCGGCGTCGTCGGTGTCGTCCACGCACAGCTCAAGTCGCTCCCGCTCGTCCTGGGTGTGTTTACGGCCAGGGGCGAAGAGCTCTTCGACCAGGTTGAACACCACGACCTCCGAGTGCGGAGCCGGGGCTGAGCGGCCGACCCTGATGCCGGCTGCGGTAGCCCATACGAGTGAGGGTACTCGCGGTGTCCGCGCCGGCGCGGGCCCGGCGGGTGGGGTCCGCGGCGGCTGCGCCGTACCGGCGGCGTACGGGTGCCCGGGGCCGGTGAGTCGGGCCCGGGGGGGGGGGGGGGGGGGGGGGGGGGGG
>NZ_JBLIWA010000023.1:114143-146662 GCF_047525675.1 Streptomyces sp. 796.1
CGGCGCGCGGTCGGGGGTGGGGCTCGGGTCAGAGGCCGGGACGGTAGCGCAGTGGATGGTCGACGGGCACCTCCACCAGAACGATCTTGACGCCGTCGGGATCGGCGATCCACGCCTCCACCAACCCCCAGGGTTCCTGCAAGGGAGGCCGCAGCACCTGCGCTCCGCGCTCGGACACCTCCTTGTGTGCGGCGGCGGCGTCGGCGACCTGGAGCCAGAGCTGGAGGTCGGGGGAGGAGGGAGCGGTCGAGCGTCCGGAGACCTCAAGGAAGCCGCCGCCCAGGAAGTAGACGGTTCCGCGCTCGGGTCCGGTGCCGAATTCGCGGGCGATCTCAAGACCGAGGGTGCGTCCGTAGAAGGCACGAGAACGTTCGGGGTCGGTGGGACGCAACAGTACGCGGCTGCTCAGCACATGCACCATGGCCGTGACCCTACGCAGGGCACCGCGCGAATGTGGGCGAATGGGCGAAACGGGTCAGCCGGCATGGCGTGTCCGGAGCCGCCACACCTCGCTTCCCCGCCACCTTCAGCCCCGACGCGCCGCGGCGCCGGAACGCGGCGGTGTGCGCCGCCGCGACCGGCCGCCCCGGCCGCAGGCCCGCACGGTGCACGGCGAGTGCGCGGTGAGCACTCGGCGGCTGCGGGCCCGCAGCCGGCGGGCGGGAACGATCCCGCAGGTCAGTCCGTCTGTCGGGCCGCGTCCTTGATCTGCGGGAAGTCCGTGGTCACGCCGTCCAGGTCCATGCCCCGGGCGATGGCGAGGTGACCTGGGGTGTTCACGGTCCAGGCGTAGACGTCGAGACCGGCGGCGTGGGCGCGGTCGACCAGTTCCACGGTGAGCCGACGGATGTTGAGGACCAGCATCGCGGCCCCGACGGCGAGCGCGCGGTCCACCACGTCCAGCCCGTACCGGCTGGCCACCAGGCCGGTGCGTACCTGAGGCAGCAGGGCGGCCACCTCGGCGATCGCCTCGTCGTGGAAGGAGATGACCTCGACGCGGTCGAGCAGGCCGCGCCGGTCCAGCACGTCGGCCAGTACCTTGGCCGCCGCCACGTCCTTGATCTCGGCCTGGAGCGGGGCCGCCACCGCGTCCACCACCTCTTCGAAGACGGGCACGCGCTCGCCCTGGCCCGCGTCGAGCTCCCGCAGCTCGGCCAGGGTGAGGTCGCTGATGGCCCCGGAGCCGTCGGTGGTGCGGTCGACGTCCTCGTCGTGCATGACGATGAGCGCACCGTCCTTGCTCAGGTGCAGATCGAGCTCGATGAAGTCGAACCCCTCCTGCTCGGCGCGGACGAAGGAGCGCAGGGTGTTCTCGGGTTCGACACCCATCGCGCCGCGGTGTCCGGTGGTGCGGAAGGTCAACGCTGGCTCCCTTGGAGGTGGGCGCGGCCCGGTTCGCCCCCGGGCCCGGCCGGGGCGAGCTCACGTCGGCCGCTCGTGGCGGCGGTCAGCGTAGCGCCCGCCCGAGTACGGAGGGTGTACGGCGTGAATCCGTCGGGCGACGGCCCCGCGCCGGGCCGGTCCCACCCGCGCGCTCGCCCCGGCCGAGCCCCGGGCCGGGAGGCCCGGACGGACTTTCCTCGCCCCCAACCCCGGTGAGTACAGGAAAAACAGCGGTCTAAACCCGGGTTGGGCAGGATGATTTCCGGAGGCCCACTTGAGGAGCTGATCCCTCCATGGATACGGTGACAGCACGAGAGGTTCTTCCGTGGAGGAGTGATCATGACGAAAATTCTCGCGCCGGAAGCGGCGGTCAGTGACGTTCTGTCCGCGGAGCGTGTGGTGGACCACCCGGCCTGGCCCGGCCTGAAGGACGCCGTCGAGACCGTACGGCCGTGGCAGGCCAAGGACGGCTCCGTAGACCTGACGGCGGACGGCGCGCCCACCGTCGACGCCCTGCGGCACCAGGTCGAGCGGATCGTCGCGGCCGTCGAGGAGCTGGCCCCCCTGCTGCCGCACAACGCGGCCTACCACCGCGCCCTCGTCGCCGACCTGCGTCGCTGGGCCGACTCCGGCTACGGCGTCCCGGACTTCCTGGACTCGCTGCTGGCCTTCCAACCGGCGCAGCAGCGCGCCGACGGGCTCCAGCACCTCGTGGTCTTCCCGATGTACACGCAGAACGGCAACCCGAACCGCAACTTCGAGGCGGTCGTGCTGCGCATGGTGTGGCCCCAGTGGCTGGCGGAGCTGGAGCGCACCCGCTACGACAACCCGCTCTTCCTCGGCATCACCTTCGAGGACTTCACCGCCGGGTACGACACCAACTCCGCCGTGCTCTTCCCCGAGACCATCGCCGTACGGGAGGCGCCCGAGCGGTTCAGCTGGGGCGGCATCTTCTGCGACCGGGAGGCGGCGCGCTTCCGCCGGGTCAGCACGGCCGCGGTGGACACGCTCGGCATCGAGCTGCCGGCCGAGGCCCGCGAACTCCTCGCCGACCAGGAACGCTGCCAGCACGCCTTCGTCCTGTGGGACATGATCCACGACCGTACGCACAGCCACGGTGACCTGCCGTTCGACCCGTTCATGATCAAGCAGCGGCAGCCGTTCTGGATGTACGGCCTGGAGGAGTTGCGCTGCGACCTCACCGCCTTCAAGGAGGCCGTGAAGCTGGCTGACGAGGGTCTGCCGCAGGCCCGCGACGTGCAGTACGCCGTGATCTTCGACCGGATGTTCCGCTTCCCGGTCACCGGCGACCGAGTGCGCAACTACGACGGCCTCGGCGGGCAGCTCCTCTTCGCCTACCTCCACCAGCACGACGTCGTACGCTGGACCGACAACACCCTGCACATCGACTGGGGCCGCGCGCCGCAGGTCACCAACCAGCTCTGCGGCGAGATCGAGAAGCTCTACCGCGACGGCATCGACCGGCCCAAGCTGGTGCACTGGTTCAAGGCGTACGAACTGGTGGCCTCCTACCTGGCCCCGCACCCCGGCTCCGTATGGGCCAAGGGCCCCGACGCCCTCGACCTGTCGCTGCCGCCGCGCAAGCTGGTGGACGAGGTGCTCCCGGACGAGTTCCCGCTCAGCATGTTCTACGAAGCCCTCGCCAAGAAGCTGAAGACCGTGATCGTCTCGGCCAAGGGCATCACGGCCGACCACGTGGACGCGGTCGCTGCGTGACCCCGTCCCAGCAGTCCGACCAGGAGGCGACGATCATGACCGACAACACGCTGGCCGGTGCGGCGGCGCAGGCAGGAGGCGTCCTGGAGGGCGCCGTGATCGCGGTGGCCGGTGCCGCGGGCCCCGCAGGGCGCGCCACCCTGCTGCGGCTCGCGGAGGCGGGCGCCACCGTCGTCGCATCCGACGCGGACGCGGCCCGGCTGGCCGAGGCCGTGGACGCGGCCCGGTACGCACACGGCGGCGCCACCGTCACCGGCGACACCGTCGACCTGCTCGACCCGCTGGCCGCGCGCGAGTGGGCGACGCGCACCGAGAAGGAGTTCGGCCGCATCGACGGCCTGGTGCACCTGGTCGGCGGCTGGCGGGGCTCGGCGAGCTTCGCCGAGACCGACCTGGACGACTGGGCGTTCCTGCACGACCTGCTCATCCGCACCGTGCAGCACACCTCGCTCGCCTTCCACGACGGCCTGCGGCGCAGCGCCAACGGACGGTACGTGCTGGTCAGCGCCGCCGGCGCGACCAAGCCCACGGCCGGCAACGCCGCCTACGCCGCCGCCAAGGCCGCCGCCGAGGCGTGGACCCTCGCACTGGCCGACGCGTTCCGCAAGGCGGGGGGCGATGCGGGGCCGACGTCGGCGGCTGCCATCCTGGTGGTGAAGGCGCTGGTGCACGACGCCATGCGGGCGGAGCGCCCCAACGCGAAGTTCGCGGGCTTCACGGACGTCAAGGACCTGGCGGCTGCCATCGCCGGGGTCTGGGAGCAGCCCGCCCGAGAGGTGAACGGAAACCGCCTGTGGCTGACCGCGAAGCCGTAACGCCCCGTACGACCGACGCCCGCCGCCGCCACGACCCACAGGTACGGGGGTTCGCCAGCGACAACTACGCCGGTGCCCCGCCGGAGATCCTGGCCGCCCTCGCCCTGGCCAACGAGGGCCACCAGGTCTCCTACGGCGAGGACGACTACACGTCCCACCTCCAGGACGTCATGCGCAGCCACTTCGGCCCGCGGGCGGTGACCTACCCGGTCTTCAACGGCACCGGCGCCAACGTCGTCGCGCTCCAGGCGCTGACCGACCGCTGGGGCGCGGTGGTCGCCGCCGACTCGGCGCACATCCACGTCGACGAGTGCGGCGCCCCGGAGCGGGTGGGCGGCCTGAAACTGCTCACCGTGCCCACCCCGGACGGCAAGCTCACCCCCGAGTTGATCGACCGCGAGGCGTACGGCTGGGAGGACGAGCACCGGGCCATGCCGCAGGTCGTCTCGATCACCCAGAGCACCGAACTCGGCACCGTGTACACGCCCGAGGAGATCCGCGCCATCTGCGACCACGCCCACGAGCGCGGCATGAAGGTGCACCTGGACGGGGCGCGGATAGCCAACGCCGCGGCCTCGCTCGACGTCCCGATGCGGGCGTTCACCTACGCGGCGGGCGTGGACGTGCTGTCGTACGGCGGCACCAAGAACGGCATGCTCTTCGGCGAGGCCGTGGTGGTCCTCGACCCGGACGCGGTCCGGGCGATGAAGCACCTGCGCAAGCTGTCGATGCAGCTCGCCTCGAAGATGCGGTTCGTCTCCGTGCAGTTGGAGGCGCTGCTGGCCAAGGACCTCTGGCTGCGCCAGGCCCGGCACGCCAACTCCATGGCCCAACGGCTGGCGGACGCGGTGCGCACCGTGGACGGCGTGGAGATCTGCTATCCGGTGCAGGCCAACGCGGTCTTCGCCCGGCTGCCCAACGACGTCAGCGAACGCCTCCAGAAGCGCCACCGCTTCTACTTCTGGGACGAGTCCGCCGGCGAGGTGCGCTGGATGTGCTCCTTCGACACCACCGAGGAGGACGTGGACGGCTTCGTCGCCGCGCTCAAGGAGGAACTGGGCCGCTGACCCGACGGCTCACACCGACCTGATACGCCGGCCACCGCTGGCACAGGGAGCCTTGTTGGCGCAGCGCACCACTCGCCTCCGCACCGGCCGACCGGACGCCTCGCCTCCGGTCGGCCGTCGCATGCCGGCACCTCGTGCGACTGCTCGTACGCTGAGCGACTGCTCGTACGTCACGCGGCTGCCGGTACGTCGAGCGGCTGCCCGTACGGCACGGGACTGCCGGTACGTCGAACGTCCACCCATGTGCTGGGCGCGGCTGCCCCTACGCCGTACGCCGCCTGGCCGGGGCGGGAGGCCGGTACGCGGGAGGCCCAACCGTTGGAAATGCCGGACCGGCCGGCCAGGCCGGACCCAGCGCGTCGTGCGACCGGTCAGTGCCCCGCGGCCCTGACCGGCGCCGGGGGCGCGGTGCCGCCGAGGTGGGCGGGGACCCACCAGGTGTCGTCCGCGTCCTTCGGGCGCACCGGATAGGCGCGCTGCGCCGCTTCGAGGAGCTCCTGCACCCGGGTCCGCAGCCGCTCGGTGAGCGAGTCGGCCGACTCGCCCGGCTGGGTCTCCAGCGGCTCGCCGACCCGGATGGTGATCGGGAAGTGGTTGCGCCCCATGTCCCGCTTGTGGCCCTTGGTCCACAGGCGTTGGGTGCCCCACAGCGCCATCGGCAGCAGCGGCACATTGGCCTCCTGCGCCATCCGCGCCGCCCCCGACTTGAAGTTCTTGAGCGTGAAGGACTCGGAGATCGTGGCCTCGGGGAAGACGCCGATGATCTCGCCGGAGCGCAGCGACTTCACCGCGTGCCGGTACGCGTCGATGCCCTGCTTGCGGTCGACCGGGATGTGCTTCATCGCCCGCATCAAGGGCCCGGAGACCTTGTGCCGGAAGACCGACTCCTTGGCCATGAAGCGCACCAGCCGCTTGGCCGGGCGGGCGGTCAGCCCGGCGAAGACGAAGTCGAGGTACCCGATGTGGTTGCTCACCAGGACCGCACCGCCGCGCCGCGGAATGTTCTCCGTGCCCTGGATGTCGAAGCGCAGATCCAGCGCCTTGAACATGGAACGGGCGACGCCGATCACCGGTGGGTAGACGAGCTCTGCCATCAAGGGGACCCTTCTGCCATTCCTTGGGAGGTTCTCCCGATGGAAGTTACGCTGCCGTAGCTACGGGCTTTCCGCTGATCGTGCCTGATGTCGGGCGCCGCGGCCAGCCTTCGGGGCGCTCCGGAGGGAGATCCTCGTCACGGAAGGCAACCAAAGTCGCCGCCCAGCGGTCCCCCCGGGCTCCCTGGAGGTTTGCCCCGTACGGCATGTCGCATGCTTGATGTATGACGCACCGACTGACGGCCGCCGACCTGGAGCCCGGCCAACTCGGCGAGCGGGCCACGCTGGTCCAGTTCTCCAGCGCGTTCTGCCAGCCCTGCCGGGCCACCCGACGGGTCCTGGACAAGGTCGCCGCCATGGTCGACGGCGTGCGCCACGTCGAGATCGACGCGGAGGAAAGGCTGGCGCTGGTGCGTCGCCTGGACATCCGGCGCACCCCGACGGTGCTGGTGCTCGACGCGGACGGCCGGGTGGTCTCGGCGGCCGAGGGGCAGCCGCGTACCGTCGACGTCATCGCCGCCGTGGGCCGGGCCCTGTGACGGACCGTGATGGATCTCCCACCCGGCCTGACGGTCTTGACCGCGGTGTGCACGCGTGGTCACTCTGACGTGATGCGACCAGGTTTCCTTCTCTACGGGCGGGTCCACGTGGACCTCCTCCGCCACGCGAGCGCGCGCTGTCCGGCTCCCTGAGCGGCGACGGCGATGACGGTAGACCCCGGTCGGCCCGGTGTGGGAGTGCGGGCACGGGGGGACGGCAGCACTCCCCGCAGAAGGAACAGTCCATGACGGCCTCGTCCGACCTCCAGGCGCCCCAGCTCGCCGGCGCCGACGTCCTGCGCTCCCTCTTCCGCCGGCAGGCGTCCACCGTCGCCGTGGTCACCGCCCGCGGGCAGCGACCGGTGGGCTTCACCGCCACCTCGCTGACCTCGGTCTCGGCAGAGCCGCCGCTGCTCTCCTTCGGGGTGGGCACCACCTCGTCGAGTTGGCCCGTGCTCGCCACCGCCCGCTGGCTCGGCGTGCACCTGCTGGGCGAGCATCAGCGGGAGCTCGCGGCCACCTTCGCGCGCAGCGGCGCCGACCGGTTCGCCCCGCCCACCCGCTGGCGCACCGGCCCCGAGGGCGTGCCGCTGCTCGACGGCGTACTGGCCTGGGCGGTGTGCGAGGTGGAGGCCCGGATACCCGCCGGCGACCACCGGGTGGTGATCGCCCGGGTGCACGCCGGCGACCCGACGGGCGCCGGTCGACCGCTCCTCTACCACCAGGGGCGCTTCAACGCTCTGCGGGACTGAGGAATCCCGCCCCGCGCCGTTGGCAAGGTCACAGTTCAACGGCCTTGCGGACGGGGAAAACCGTAGCTGTACTGACGAGTAATATTTTGGTCGAGGGTGCGAGCCGCCCCGATCGGGGTCTGCCCCTGAAGGCGCCTATGCTGCCCACACACGGCAGTTTGCGAAGAGACGATGCAGTAGGAGAGCCGGCGTGAGCTTGAGGATCGTTGTCTGTGTGAAGTACGTGCCCGACGCCACCGGCGACCGGCACTTCGCCGAGGACCTGACCACCGACCGCGAAGCGGTGGACGGTCTGCTGTCCGAGCTGGACGAGTACGCGGTCGAGCAGGCGCTCCAGATCTCCGAGAACGCGGACGACGCGGAGATCTGCGTCCTGACCGTCGGCCCTGAGGACGCCAAGGACGCACTGCGCAAGGCGCTGTCGATGGGCGCGGACAAGGCCGTGCACGTGGAGGACGACGACCTGCACGGCACCGACGCGCTGGGCACCTCGCTCGTGCTCGCCAAGGCCCTCGACAAGATCGGCTTCGACCTGGTGGTGTGCGGCATGGCCTCCACCGACGGCACCATGGGCGTGCTGCCCGCGCTGCTCGCCGAGCGCCTTGAGGTGCCCCAGGTGACCCTGCTGTCCGAGGTCGCCGTGGCCGACGGCAAGGTGACCGGCCGCCGTGACGGCGACACCGCCAGCGAGGAGCTGGAGGCGACGCTGCCGGCGATCGTCTCGGTCACCGACCAGTCCGGCGAGGCGCGCTACCCCTCGTTCAAGGGCATCATGGCGGCCAAGAAGAAGCAGGTCGTCTCCTGGGACCTGGAAGACCTGGAGCTTGACGCCGACGCGGTGGGCCTGGAAGGCGCCTGGACCGCGGTCGAGACCGTCGCCGAGCGCCCCGCGCGCACCGCGGGCACCATCGTCAAGGACGAGGGCGAGGGCGGCAAGCAGCTCGCCGAGTTCCTCGCGGGCCAGAAGTTCATCTAGCCGGTGCCGCGCCGCCGGCGCCGCCCGCACCGGCCCGTCAGGCCACGGGCAGCGCCCGCCGCGGCGCCGCCGGCCGGGCGCGCACCGCGCCACCTCCACCGTCTTCGCACCTTCTTCGCAGGAGAGCAGATCCATGGCTGAAGTACTCGTCTACGTCGACCACGTGGACGGCGCCGTCCGCAAGCCCACCCTCGAACTGCTGACGCTGGCCCGCCGCATCGGCGAGCCGGTCGCCGTGCACCTGGGCGCGGGTGTCGACACCGCCGCCCCGGTCCTGGCCGAGCACGGCGCGGTCAAGGTGCTCGCCGCCGACGCCCCGGAGTTCGCCGACTACCTGGTCGCCCCGAAGGTGGACGCGCTCCAGGCCGCGTACGACGCCGTCTCGCCGGTCGCCGTGCTCGTGCCCTCGTCCGCCGAGGGCAAGGAGATCGCCGCGCGGCTCGCCGTGCGCATCGAATCCGGCATCATCACCGACGCCGTCGACCTGGAGGCCGGCGACGAGGGCCCGGTCGCCACCCAGTCGGTGTTCGCCGCGGCCTTCACCACCAAGTCCCGCGTCACCAAGGGCACCCCGGTCATCACGGTCAAGCCGAACTCGGCCGCCGTGGAGGCGGCGCCGGCCGCCGGCGCCGTGGAGCAGCTCGCGGTCACCGTCTCCGAGGCGTCCAAGGGCACCCGGGTCGTCGGCCGCACCCCGCGCGAGTCGACCGGCCGCCCGGAGCTGACCGAGGCCGCGATCGTGGTTTCCGGCGGCCGTGGCGTCAACGGTGCCGAGAACTTCCCGCTCATCGAGGACCTCGCCGACTCGCTCGGCGCGGCCGTCGGCGCCTCGCGCGCCGCGGTGGACGCCGGCTGGTACCCGCACACCAACCAGGTCGGTCAGACCGGCAAGTCGGTCTCGCCGCAGCTCTACATCGCCGCCGGCATCTCCGGCGCCATCCAGCACCGCGCCGGCATGCAGACCTCGAAGACCATCGTGGCCATCAACAAGGACGCCGAGGCCCCGATCTTCGAACTCGTCGACTACGGCGTGGTCGGCGACCTGTTCGAGGTCGTCCCGCAGCTCACCGACGAGGTCAAGTCCCGCAAGGGCTGATCGCCACGGCACGGCGGGCGCACGGCCCGTACGAGCTGACCGGCGCCACCCGCCCGGCCGCCCCGCGCGGCCCGGCACCCGATCCACCACGGCAGGCCCCGCGCACCCCGCGCGGGGCCTGCCGCGTACCCGGCGGGGGCCTGCCGGGTAACCCACCACCGCCCCGCGCGGTGCGCCCCGGGCGGGCCGCCACGCGCCACACCGCCGCAGCCACCAGCAGGCGCCGCAACCCTGCCCGTGCCCCGCTCGCGCCCCCGCCGTACCCTCGCGAAGCCCACCGGGCCTGCCCCCGACCCCACCGGCCCCGCGGTCAACGGAAAAGCAGCGGGCGGCCCGCGGGGCACACCCGTACGATGCGCAAGGACCGGCACCCGCCCGGGTGTCGCGGAACGAGTCGCACGCCGCCCGCCCGGCCCCGCCGGGGTGACCACGGGCGTCGTAGAGGGGGCCCACCAGCCATGGACACCACCGAAGTCGCCGCCTTCGGCAGGCTTTTCCGAGACTTCCTCGACCAGGTCGTCTACCACGAGCCCGTCGACCCGAGCCGCTCCCTTGAGCGCCGGATGCACGACCATCTCGGCCGGCCGGCCCAGGAGTTGCCCATCGTCAAGGCCACCTACCCGGCGTACGACCACGCCAACGTGCACCTCGCCGTCGAGCGCTGGTTCAGCAGCGAGGGCCGCACCCACGAGCTCGTCGGTGTCCTGTCCGAGCGCTACCGGGACGACTCGCTCGCCGAACTCGTCGAAGGCGCCCAGCGCCACGGCAGGTACGCGGTGGGCGCCGTCGACTACGCGTACCTGCCCGTCTCACCCGACGAGGAGCTCGCCTGCGTCGACTTCGGCCTCTACCTCGGCGCCGACGGCGACGACCGCTCCGTGCTGCTGCTGCGCGGCCCGAGCGAGGAGTACGGGCGCCAGCGCGTGGAGGTCGAGGTGCTCGCCGGTAGCCGCGAGGAGGCCAAACGCCTGCTGGCCGGCGTGGACCGGCTGATCCACGAGCACAACGTGTTCCGCGGCAAGGTGCTCTCCTTCCAGGGCAGCGAGTTCGAAGACGGGATCGGCCCGTTCCGCTTCCATGCCAGGCCCGACCTGGGCGCCGACGACATCGTGCTGCCGCCCGGTCTGTTGGAGCGCGTGGAGCGGCAGATCGTGGGCGTGGCCAGACAGCGCGAACGCCTGCGCGCCCACGGGCAACACCTGCGCCGCGGACTGCTGCTGTACGGCCCGCCCGGCACCGGCAAGACGCACAGCGTGCGCTACCTGCTCTCGCAGTTGCCCGAGTTCACGGTGGTGGTGCTCTCCGGGATGAGCATCCAGCGGGTCGGCGCGGCCTGCTCGCTCGCCCGCCATCTGCAACCCGCGCTGGTCGTCCTGGAGGACTGCGACCTGATCGCCGAGTCCCGGGACTTCACCGACGGCGAACAGCCGCTGCTCTTCCAGGTGCTCAACGAGATGGACGGGCTCGGCGACGACGCCGACGTAGCCTTCCTGCTGACCACCAACCGGGCCGACATCCTGGAGCCCGCCCTGGCCCAGCGCCCCGGCCGGGTGGACATGGCGGTGGAGATCCCGCTGCCGGACGCGACGGGGCGGCGCCGGCTGCTCGACCTGTACGGCGCGGGGCTCGGACTGCCCGAGGAAGCGCTGGTCGACGCGGTGGCACGCAGCGAGGGCACCACGGCCTCGTTCGCCAAGGAACTGATGCGCAGGGCCACGCTGTTCGCCGCGGAGCGCTCCTCCGGTCACGTGACGGCCGCCGACCTGGACGGCGCGCTGGACGAACTCCTCTCCGACCAGGACGCCCTGACCAGGCGCCTGCTCGGCGTCCCGGACCCGGACGCGGCTCTGGCCGACGATGACGACGACGATGACGGCTACGAGACCGGGGCCGACGGCGACGGGGACGACGACTGACGCCGCGGGCCCGGGCGGGCCGGCACGGTCGCGCCGGAACGAGGCCGCCGGTCGGGCCGGCGGAGGGACGCGCGGAGAGGTGAGCGGGAGGGCGGCCGGGCGGATCGTCGGCCGGCCGGCCCGGTGCCGTGCGACGCCCGGGCCTTCGCCCCGGTCAGCCCGATCCGGTGCCCGGCCGGCGCGCACGGTCGGCCCGCGGTAGCGGACGCACGTCGGCCAGCGGGCCGCCGTCGGCGCCGGGCACCGGATCGGCCCGGGCCGCGAGCTCGGCCCGGTCGACCTTCCCGCGTGCGGTGAGCGGCAGCGCGGCCAGCGGCACGTAACGGGCCGGGCGCAGCGCCGCCGGCAGCTCAGCGGCGGCCAGCGCGGCGAGTTCCCCAGGCAGCCGCCGGGCGACCCCCTCGTCGTACGGGGCGGCCACCGCCACGTACGCGATCAGCAGCGCGTCGCCGTCCTCCCGCTCGCGCGGCAGCACCACGGCCTGTTCCACCGCCGGATGCCCGACCAGCAAGGACTCCACCTCGCCCGGCTCCACCCGGACCCCGCCGACCTTGATCTGTTCGTCGGTGCGGCCGAGGTAGCCGTACTGGCCGTCGCCGCACTCGATCGCCAGATCGCCGGTGCGGTACAGCCGGCGCACGCCCCACGGGCCGGGCTCCACCCGGAAGCGGGCCTGCGTCAGATCGGGGCACCCCAGATAGCCGCGGGCCAACGCCGGCCCCTCGATGTGCAGTTCACCGGGCGTACCGGCGGACACCGGCTCGCCGTCGGCGTCGCGCAGATGGAAGGCGAGCCCGGGCAGCGGGGTGCCGATGGGGCTCGCGACCGGCCCGGTCGCGGCCAGGTCGGTGCGGAACAGCGGCCGGTAGGAGGCGTGCACGGTGGCCTCCGTGACCCCGTACATGTTGACCAGCCGCGGGCGCTGGTCACCGTACCGCTCCCACCACGGCCGGAGCGTCCGCGGGTGCAGCACGTCGCCGCCGATGACGACCAGCCGCAGCGCGGACAGCGGCTCCGACGCCTCGGCATCGGCGGCGGCCAGCCGGCGGAAGGCACCCGGCGTCTGACCGAGCACCGTCACCCGCTGCGCACGCAGCAGCGCATGCAGGGCGGCGGGGGAGCGGGCGACGTCGAACGGCACGACGACCAGCCGCCCGCCGTGCAACAGCGCCCCCCATATCTCCCATACGGAGAAGTCGAAGCCGGCCGAATGGAACTGCGCCCATACGTCGTCCTGCGTAAATCCGAACCAGGGCTGGGCGCGCCGGAATAGATGCACCACCGAACGGTGTTCCACAGCGACGCCCTGTGGCCGCCCGGTCGTGCCCGACGTGTAAATGGCATAGGCCAAGTGCGTGTCAACGCTGCGCGCCGTCGGCCGTTGACGGCGTGTTGGTGGCAGTGACCACTGGGCGCGGTGGTCCGGCCACGCGTTGCCCCACACATCGAGCGGAAGGCTTCCCGGCGGGAATTCCGTGGGGCTTTCCGGTCGGAAATCCGTAGAATTTTCGGCGGCCGTTTCTGTTTCTCCGCCCGCGCCGGTGGCCGGGTCCGTGGCCATGCCGGCCAACAGCGGATTGAGGTCGACGACCGCCGGCGCGATACGCGAAAGCGGACCACTGAACTCGCCCACCGTGACCACCGCGAGGCATGCGCTGTCCCGAATCATCCACCGCACCCGGCGCGGCGGATGCCCCGGATCGACGGGCACGTACGCGCCACCGGCCTTGAGGATGCCCACCATGCCGACGACGGCACCGATGCCACGCGGCACGTACAACGCCACCCGGGTGTCCGGGCGCACCCCGTGAGCCCGCAGCACCTCGGCCAGGAGATCGGCCTTTGCATTGAGTTCCGCATACGAGAGGCTTTGCTGCGCCGACGTCACCGCAATGCGCTGCGGATAGCGACCCGCTACCGCCTCGAATTGCTGGTGCAGACACGGATGGAGAAGCTGGAGCGAAGCCACACACCCTCCTCAGGGCAATGACTGCCTGGAGCCTGGTCCGTGCTGGGGAAGTGCCGAGGAGATAGTGCATACCGGAAGATGTCAGGGAGCACGGTGTCATCCGCTCTCTCGCCCAGTCAAGCCCGATCGGTATCCGACCTAGTCGATGGTCGGAGTCTGGCCGAAAAGGGGAATTCGCCAGGCCGGCGTCCTGCACCGCCGTATGACGGATTTGTTGCAGCGGCCACGAGCCGTACCGCGAAGCGGAATGGCAGGGTGATCGGCCGGGTCATCGGGCCGACCACCGCAGGCCAGCCGGCCGCCGGGCCGCGGCGGCGCGCCCCCACGACGCGAAGGCCCCGGGCCACCGGCGGGGCATCGAACGCTGGGCCCCGGGCGCGGCCCCACGCGGGGGCGGGCACGGGCGGCACCGGACAGCCGTGGGCGGCACGGGCCGGGCTCGGGCCCGGTCGGGCAAGCGCCGGGCGCATCCGCCCGGCGCACGAGGGGACGGGGCGGATGCGGGCGGACGCCGCACGGCCGGTGAGCAACCGGGCCCGACGGTCCGTCGACGCGGGTTGCCGTACCGGCGCCGGTAGTTGACGCGTACGGCTCGTACGTCACCGACGGCACGTGTCCCCAGGGCGGCCGGGTGCCGCCGGAGGACGACGGGCTTGGGGGCGCAGCCGGGCTGGGGCTTGGGAGCGGGGAGAGCGGCGCGCGCCCGCTCACCGGCTCGGCCCGCTCATCGGCTTCACCCGCCCCCCCCCGAGCACGCCACTCACCACCGGCGCGCGCCCCACCGACGGCCCCCGGCGCCCAGAGGACACCGCGCCCCGGCATCAACCGGTGAACGGGCCCCGCCCCGGCGGCGGGTGGCGCCTCACTGTGGCGCGCCCGACCACCGCCACGTCGTACGGCGCGGCCGGCCGGCCAACTCCGCGCGGCCGGTCGCCCACAGCAGGGTCTGCCAGGGGTCCGTGTCCGTCGGGACCTCAGGGAAGAGGCGGGCCAGCGCCCGGGCGCACAGCGCGGCGGGCGGCGACCAGTCGAGCCCGAGCCCGACGGCCACGTCATGGGTGTGGACGAGCGTCTCCACCAGGCCCATCGCGGCGAAACCGGCCGGATCGGCGACCCCGAACACGTGGTACGCGCGGACCTCCGCGGGCCTGGTCCGAACCATCGCGACCAGCAGCGCGCCGCTCGCCTCCAGCACCTGCAACAGTCCTACGGGCCCGGCCGCGGGGTCGGCGTGGACGGCGTTGGCCGGCCCACCGGGCCTGCGGCTCGCGTAGGAGTAGGGCACCTCGCCGGTCAGCGGCGGCTGTCGGGGGCCGAGTTGGACGGCGTAGGCGAAGAGGTCGTCGCTGAGGTGCTCGACGGTCTCCCAGCAGGTCCACTCCAGGGAGCCGGCGTTGCGCTCCCAGTCGGTCGCCGTCGCTGTTGCTGCGCGGAGCGTGTCGAGCGCGAGTCGTACGGCCTGGTCGAGGTCGTCGGCGGTGACGGCCGGCGTCCGGTCCGGGGTGGTGGCGGGTGTGAGGGGCTTGGCAGACATGGGGGCACCCTAGTCGGCTGGTCCGCAGGCCGGGCCGCGCGGGGCGGTGGGCCGGCGACCGGCCGCGGTCAGGACACCCGGTGGCGGTGCGCCGGCCGGATCTCGCCCGAGCCACGAGCGATCAGCCGGGTGGGCAGGACGACTTGTTGGGTGCCGTCGCCGGCGCCTTCGAGTCGACGGAAGAGCAGGTGGGCGGCGGTGCGGCCGAGTTGGGCCGCGTCTTGGGCGACCACGGTGACGCCGGGGGAGAGCAGGTCCGCCAGCTCGAAGTCGTCGAAGCCGACGAGCGCAGCCTGTCCCGGGCGGGCGGCGAGGACGCGGACGGCGGTGACCGTGACCCGGTTGTTCCCGGCGAACAGGGCCGTCACCGGCTCGGGGCCGGAGAGCATGGCCTCGGCCGCATCGGCGACCCGGCTGGGGTCGGTCGCGCCCAGCGACATCCACGCCTCGTCGATGGGCAGTTGGGCCTCGGCCATGGCCGCCCGGTAGCCGCGCAGCCGCTCGACGGCGGTGTGGATGCGGGGCTGGTCGCCGATGAAGCCGATGCGGCGGTGCCCGTGCGCGATCAGGTGGGCCACCGCGTCCCGGGCGCCGCCGAAGCTGTCGGAGAGCACCGCATCGGAATCGATCCGTCCGGCGGGCCGGTCGACGAAGACGGTGGCCACCCCGGCGGAGATCTCCGGCTCCAGGTAGCGGTGGTCGTCGCCGGCCGGGATCACGACCAGGCCGTCCACCCGCCGGGCACACAGGGCGAGCACCAATTCCTGTTCCCGTACCGGGTCTTCGGCGCTCGAACCATTGATGAGGAGCGCGCCGTGGTCCCGGGCGACCTCTTCCACGGCGCGGCTGAGCGGCCCGTAGAAGGGGTCGGCCAGGTCCTCAAGGACCAGGCCGATGCTCGCGGTGCGGCCCTTGCGCAGGATGCGGGCGCTGTCGTTGCGGCGGAAGCCGAGCGCCGTGATCGCTTCCTGAACGCGGCGTTCGGTGTCGGGAGTTACCCCCGGCTCGCTGTTCACCACGCGGGAGACCGTCTTCAGGCCGACCCCGGCGCGGGCCGCGACGTCCTTCATGGTGGGCCTGTTGCCGTAGCGAGGCGATGGGGTGCCGTTGCGTTGTGTGGTGCCCCGGGCCGGGTCAGTCACGGTGCGCTCGTCCTGTCGCTGGATGGTCGGATGGCGGCGTCGAGTTGAGCATAGCCTCTAGACAACGTTGTCAATTTCGGCGGAGACTATGACCGGAACCGGGGTGCCCCCACCGGTGCCGCCGCGCCGGGCCGCGTACATTCGGCTCCCGCCCATCCCACAGGACCGTTCCGGGTACGCCAACCAGCCCCTATCGCCTGTCAGGAGACCGTCCCATGTCAGAAGAGCTCGTCGCCGCGCTGGACATCGGAGGGACCAAAATCGCGGGCGCACTGGTGGACGGGAACGGTGCGCTGACCGTACGGGCACGCCGCGCCACCCCGGCACGTGCAGTCGGGCCCACCGTGATGGCCGCGGTCTTCGCCGTACTCGAAGAGTTGACCGCCACCGTCCAGTGGGAGCGGGTGGTGGCCCTCGGCATCGGCAGTGCGGGCCCGGTGGACGCATCAGTCGGCACCGTAAGCCCCGTCAACATCCCTGGTTGGCGCCGGTATCCGCTGGTCAGTCAGGTGCGCAGGGCGGTGGGCGGACTGCCGGTCACGCTCGTAGGCGACGGCGTCGCCATGGCCGCGGCCGAGCACTGGCAGGGCGCCGCACGCGGCTGCACCAACGCCCTGTGCATGGTGGTCTCCACCGGCGTGGGTGGTGGTCTCATCATCAACGGGCTGCCCTACCCGGGCCCGACGGGCAACGCCGGGCACATCGGCCACATCAGTGTGGAACTCGACGGCGACGCCTGCCCCTGCGGCAGCCGCGGCTGCGTCGAACGCATCGCCAGCGGGCCCAACATCGCGCTCCGTGCCGTCGCGGGCGGCTGGCGCGCGGGGCCCGCCGGCGCCGACGCCGCAGCGGTGGCCGCCGCGGCCCGCGCCGGCGACCGGGTCGCCCGCGCCTCCTACGAACGCGCCGCCCAGGCCCTGGCCGCCGGAATCGCCGCCACCGCCTCCCTCATCGAGGTCGAACGCGTGGTGATCGGCGGCGGAGTCGCGGGCGCCGGCGAGGTGCTGTTCGCCCCGTTGCGTCGCACCCTGCGCGACTACGCGCGGCTCTCCTTCGTCCGCGACCTGACCGTCGTACCCGCCCGCACCGGCACCGACGCCGGGCTCATCGGCGCGGCAGCCGCCGCGGCCCGCGCCGGCGGTCTGGCCGGATTCGGTGCCGTGCAAGGCGCCCGCTCCGGACAGCCCGTGGGGCGGTAGGGTCCGCGCGGGCGCGCGGCCCCCCGGGGCCTAAGCTGAGCCCGACGGGCGCCAGAACGCCCCTGTCAGGCGCCACAGCGCGGACACGGGGAGGGGCGGGGGCGGCACGAACGGGCGAGGGGACGACAGCACGGTGGGCACGGGGGACAGCGGAACGGACCTCACCGGCCGCGTACTGGCCGGAAGATATCGGGTCACACGGCAACTCGGCCGTGGCGGCATGGGCGTGGTCTGCGCCGCGGTGGACGAGGTGCTCGGCCGCGAGGTCGCGGTCAAGGTCTTGCGGGCCTTCACCGACGCCGGCGCCGCGGAGTTGGCCGATCTGCGCACCCGGATGCGCCGCGAGGCACGGGCCGCGGCCCGCATCAGGCACTCCGGCGTGATCACCGTGCACGACGTGGCGGAAGAGAACGGACTGCCCGTCATCGTGATGGAACTCATCGACGGTCCGTCCCTGGACGACGTGCTGATGGCCGAGGGGGTGCTCGACCCGTTGCGCGCCGCCGCCATCGGCGCGCGGGTCGCCGAGGCGCTCGCCGCCGGCCACGAGGTCGGCGTGCTGCACCGGGACGTCAAGCCGGGCAACGTGCTGCTCGATCGCGCGGGCGTGCCGGGCGCCGCAGGTCCGCTGGCGCCCGGTGGCGGCCGGGTCGTCCTCACTGACTTCGGCATCGCCACGATGGACGCGCCGGACGACGGCGCGGCCACCAAGCTGACCCGTAGCGGCGAACTGATCGGCTCGCTCGACTACCTGGCCCCCGAGCGGGCCCAGGGCCACGACCCGGGGCCCGGGTCCGACGTGTGGGCGCTCGGCATGACGCTGTACGCGGCGGTCGAGGGCTCATCGCCGTTCCGCCGTACCTCGGTGTGGTCCACGCTGACCGCGATCGTGACGGAGCCGCTGCCGGAGCCGCGCCGCGCCGGGCCCCTGACTCAGGTGCTGTGGGTGCTCATGGCCAAGGACCCGGCCGCCCGACCCACGGCGGCCCAGGCCGCGGCGCTGCTCGACGCGGTCGCGGCGGGCCACGTCACACCGTTCGCCGCCGCCGCGGGCGGTGCGGCACCGCACGGCGCGTACGGCGGCCCGGGCCGGGCGGCGGGTCCGCCGGCGGTGCTTGGCCCAGGGCTGGGGGCGGATGGCTCGGGGGGAGCGGCGCCTTGGGGTTTCGGGGCGCCGGGCGGGGCCGGTGCGGTGGGTGGGCCGGGTTCGGTGGGGATGGCGGGGCAGGTTGGTGGCGCGGGGGCGGGTGCGGGTGCGTATGAGTACGGGCCCGCAGGTGTGGGCTTTGGGGTGCGTGGTGGGGGTGTGGAGCCGCCGGAGGGTGTGGCGGGGGCAGTGGGAGCGCCGGGGGTGTCTGCGGGTGCGGCTGGTGTGGTGGGTGCGGGGGACATTTCTGGGGCGGGCGGGGTTGCCGGTGTGCCGCCGGTGGCGGGAGCCGGGGCGGTTGCCGCTGCCGCGCAGTACGGGCATGGCGGTGCGACGCCTGGGCACGGGGGCGCGACACCTGGGCACGGCAGTGCGATGCCCGGGCATGGCGGAGCGGTGCCCGCAGGTGTGAGTGCCGCCGTCGACGGCGGCGGTGTGGCGGATGGCCGGGCCGGTACGCCGGACGCGGGGCCGCTCGTGGTTGCCGGCGGCGGGACGCGGCGGTTGCCCGCGCGCCGCCGCAACCGTCGCGCCGCGTTCCTCGCCGCGACGGCTGCGACCGTCCTGCTGGCCGGCGGCATCACGTACGCGCTGATGGACCGTGGCGGCAACGACGGCGACGACCGGGCGGCCGACGACTCCGGCCGGGCCGTCGAAGAGTTGGACCCGGGTGCCGCCGATCCGGGTGGGGCGCAAGACCCGGCCGCCGGCGGGGGCAAGGGCAAGCGCGGCCCGAACGGTACGGTCGCGCCCACCCCGTCGACTTCGGGTTCGCCGTCGGAGTCCGCACGCCAGCGGGATGCGGACGATGCGGATGACGAGGGCGATGCGGACGACGCCAAGCGCGAGGGCGACGACCAGCGCGGCTCCGACGACAAGAGGGGCAGCGACTCGAAGGAACGGGACGGCGGGAAGAAGGACCCGACGCACGATGAGGGGACCAAACCGAGCACACCGACCGGGCAACCCGCACCGGTGTGCCACCCCTCGGGCGCGGGCGCCGGCAAACACGACTGCACGGTCTGGCGCCCGGCGACCTCGTACACGCGCGACGGCGCCCAGGCGGGCACCCTGAACGCGGGCACCAACTACTTCTTCTGCCAGGAGAACCTGGGTCGGCGCGAGACGTCTGGCGCCTGGACCAACGTCTGGTGGGCCAAGACCGACGACGACAGCGGCAACGCGGGCGTCTACGTCAGCGTCGTCTACATCAAGGGCGGAGCCAACGACCAGCCGGCCCCTGGGCTACCTGTCTGCTGAACTCCACTCGACAGTGGCCATCCATCGTGCGGCGAACTCGGTTTAAGGGACGATGAGTTGACTGCCCCCGCCTGCCTTGACCATCTCGCCCGCTGTGGGGTGGGTGTGTGGGGTGGGCGGGGCCCGGTTGTGGGTCGGAGAGGGCGGGCGTGGGGCGTGGGTGTGTGCACTGTGCCGCGTGGCGGTGGGTGGCTTGGTTGCTGTGGGTGGGATGCACTGTGGGTGGGGTGGTACGGGGGTACGGGTGCGCTGGGTGTGGCCGTTGCGGGGTGAGGGGCTGCGCGGGGCGCGTGGGACCAAATTCGGGACGGGGCTTGGGGTGGCAGGAGAACGAGGTGGTGTGGCCGGCGGTGCTGGACGGTCGTACGGGAACGCTGGGGTGTGCGGGGTAGCCGGTCGGACTGATGGGGACAGGGTGACGCGCTGAGTTTGCTGAGAGCGGAGGGGCAACGCGCTGGTGCACTGCGTCGTTGGGGTCGGACGGACAGTGCGGTGGTGTGATGTGACCGCTGGCCGCCGGTCGGTGCCGCTGTAGTCGGGCCGTCCGCCGGCGGGGAGCCGAGCGCCCCGGGGGAGAGCGCTGTGGCGACTTGCGGCCAGGACCGGGCGCGTGGGAGCAGTTTTGGAGCGCAGGGGCGCGTGGCGCGGAGCGCATGCCTGTCTGCCTGCGCCGATGCGACTCGCTGTGCGACGCAGGGGGGTGTCGCCGGGCTCTCGCCGCGCTTCGGCACAGGCAGCCGGCGCCGGGCCGTTGCCCGCCGACCGTACGGCAACGACGACGCACCGCCGAAGGGGGACCGGGTCCGCAGATGCGAACAGCCGCCGGGGCGGCAGCGCGGTCACCGGATTGCCTCGTCGGAGGTGGTGCGAGCGGCGGTTTCTGAGGTCGGACGACGTTCCTGCGACGGGCGGACACACCTCGGGACGGCGGCCGTCGACCGGCCCGTGATCCGTCGCCGGCGGGCCGTACTCCCGCCGTCCGGGCGGCCCCCACCCCGGCCGGTCGCGCCCTGCGCCGGCCCCCTGGCGGCCGAGCGCGCCCCCTGCGGCTCGCACGCGTTTTCGTGGCAGGGTGATGCGGGCAACTGACAGGGGCCTACGGAGAAGGGGGAACCCGTGATCGTCTGGTTGAACGGCACGTTCGGCGTGGGCAAGACCAGCACGGCGCGCGCACTGTGCGAACTACTGCCCGGCAGCACGCTCTTCGACCCTGAGCTGATCGGCAAGGGCCTGCGGATGATGTTGCCCCGCCAGCGCCTCGCGGAGGTGACCGACTACCAGGAACTGCCCACCTGGCGGCGGCTGGTGGTGGACACGGTGGTTGCGTTGTACGCGGAGTTGGGCGGTGTCCTGGTGGTGCCCATGACACTGCTGCGGCAGGACCACCGGGACGAGATCTTCGGCGGCTTCGCCGCCTACCGCATCCCCGTACGCCACCTCCTCCTCCATTCGGAGGAAACGATCCTTCGTGAACGTGTCGAGAGCCGTACGGCCCTGGCCGACACCCCGGGCGAAGCGACCTCGCTCCGTACGCTGCCCCCGGACCACATGACGCCCTACCAGGCGGCCCTGCCCTGGCTCCGCGCCGATGCCCACCTCGTCCGCACCGACGGGCTCACCCCAGGTGAGGCCGCCGCGCGGGTCGCGGAGGCGCTGCGCGACGGGGCCGGGGTGTGCACCCTCGTACAGACCCTCAAGCCCACGGCCGAGACCGTGGCGGCCGGCGTACTGCTCTTCGACGACGAGGACCGGGTCCTGCTGGTCGACCCCACGTACAAGTCGGGTTGGGAGTTCCCGGGCGGCGTCGTCGAACCGGGTGAGGCGCCCGCCCGCGCCGGAGTACGCGAAGTCGCCGAGGAGTTGGGACTTGACCTGCCCGACCCGCTGCGGCTCCTCGTACTCGACTGGCAGCCCTCGCAGCCACCGCAATACGGCGGACTGCGCCTGCTCTTCGACGGCGGCCGGCTCACCGAGCACCAGATCGGCAAGCTGCTGCTACCCGCGGACGAACTCCGCGGCTGGCGCTTCGTCACCGAGGCCGAGGCGACGAGCCTGCTCTCGCCCGACCGGATGCGCCGACTGACCTGGGCCCTCCGTGCCCGCGAACGCAACCACCCCCTCAACCTGGAGGCGGGCCAACCCGTCGCCCTCGACGCCACCTCACCATGACGCGACGCGACACACCGAGCCGCCGTTCCGCGTGTGCCGCTTCACTCCGCTGAAAGTGAGGAGCGCCACCCGCACTCGGCACGTGCGCCTGCCGGGCCGACGCGACGGCTTGGGCCTATGCGACGGCTTCGGAGGCATACGTCTGGGCGCGGTGGTCGGTTGATGCGAAACGGCTTGGCGGTGTGAGGCGGCGTGCTGGGGCGGGGCGGCGTGTTGATGCGTGGGTGTGGAGCAGTGTGCTGGTGTGGCCCGGCGTGGTGATGCGGAGTGATGTGGCTTGACGGGGCGGTGTGGTGTGGGTTGGTGGGTGTGAGGTGGGGCGGGGTGGGGGCTGGGCGTGGAGTTGGGGCAGGGGTGGGGGTGGGGGTGGGAGAAGCGAGTGTTGGTCACGCATCTGGGGCTTCCCCCCCCGCCCCGCCCCCACCCCTCCACCCCAGTGATCGCGGCACCGCCAACAGCCCGCCAAGCCGTGGCGGCCACGGCCCTGTGGCTGCATGGCGCTGCGGCTCCTTGGGGCCCGACAGCCGCCATGCAGCCGAGTGCGGTGCCTGGCGATCGAGCAGAGCCCCCTTTCGCGGTGGGCGCGGTGGCTGGTCGGCCTGCTGGTCCGCTCGATCGCTGTCGGCGTTGCTACTTCGCGGAGTTCGTCGCGTACTCCACCAAGAACAGCGCCTCAGCCAGCGAGAGGCGCTCCAACTCCGCGGGAGACACGCTCTCGTTGACCGCGTGGATCTGTGCCTCGGGCTCGCTCAGGCCGATCAGGAGGATCTCGGCCTGCGGGTAGAGCGCGGCGAGGGTGTTGCACAGCGGGATGGAGCCGCCCATGCCGGCGATGCGCATCTCCTGACCGTCGTAGGCGGCGCGCAGGGCCGTGGCCATCGACGCGTACGCCGGGCTGCTGGTGTCGGCACGGAACGGCTGGCCCTGGCCGACCTGCTCCACCGACACCTTGGCGCCCCAGGGGGTGTTCGTCTCCAGGTGGGTGCTGAGCAGCTTGGTCGCCTCGGCCGCGTCCTCGCCCGGCGGAACCCGCAGGCTCACCAGCGCGCTGGCGCTCGCCTGCACCGATGGCGTGGCACCCACCACGGGCGGGCAGTCGATGCCGAGCACGGTCACCGCGGGCCTGGCCCAGATCCGGTCCGCGATGGTGCCGGACCCGATCAGCTCCACTCCGTCGAGCACCCGGGCGTCCTTGCGGAAGTCCTCCTCCGCGTACTGGAGGCCGTCCCAGTTGGCGTCGGAGGCCAGGCCCTGCACGGTGGTCGACCCGTCTTCGGCGCGCAGCGAGTCCAGGACGCGGATCAGTGCGGCCAGTGCGTCCGGGGCGGCGCCGCCGAACTGGCCCGAGTGTAGGTTGCCCGCCAACGTGTCCACCTGGACCCGCACCAGGGTCATTCCGCGCAGCGTCGCCGTGGCGGTGGGCAGCCCGTGCTGGAAGTTCCCGGCGTCCCCGATGACGATCGTGTCGGCCGTCAGCAACTCCGGGTGCGCCTCGGCGTACCGCTCCAGACCACCGGTGCCCTGCTCCTCGGAGCCCTCGCAGATGACCTTCACATGGACGGGAACGCCACCGTTCTCCTTCAGCGCCCGCAGCGCGGTCAGGTGCATGATCAGGCCGCCCTTGCAGTCCGCGGTGCCACGCCCGTACCAGCGGCCGTCGCGCTCGGTCAGCTCGAACGGCGGCGAGATCCAGGCGGCCTCGTCCAACGGCGGCTGCACGTCGTAGTGCGCGTACAACAGCACGGTGGGCGCGCCCTCGGGGCCGGGGAGGAAGCCGTAGACGGACTGGGTGCCGTCCGGGGTGTCCAGGAGTGCGACGTCCTGGAACCCCTCGCCGCGCAGCGCGTCGGCCACCCAGTTCGCAGCCGCCTCGCACTCGCTCTTCGGGAACTGGGCCGGGTCGGCAACCGACTTGAAGGCGACCAGTTCGGTCAGCTCCGCACGGGCCTGTGCCTGAAGTGAGGCCACGGTCTGAGCGAGCGCGGCGTGGTCGGTCTGGCGAACGGAGGCTTGCTCCATGGAACGCTCCTTGTGGGCGCGGCGTTATGTCCGTACGTACGGGCGAAGGGTCCACCGATCTTCCCACAGCGGGGCCGCCGGGCGGCGCGCCGTAGGATGCGACCGGTAGCCGAAGCGAGTGGTCGAGCGGGAGTAGAAACACATCGTGAGCAGCGACAACAGCGGCGAGATGGGGCTCAGCGGCGGCGACGCGGCCGACGGCGGAGAGTCGGTGTGGGACGTCGTGGTCGTGGGAGCGGGGCCGGCCGGCGCCTCCGCCGCGCACGCCGCGGCCTGTGCGGGCCGCAGGGTGCTGCTGCTTGAGAAGGCGGAGCTGCCGCGCTACAAGACCTGCGGCGGCGGCATCATCGGCCCCTCGCGTGAAGCGCTGCCCCCCGGCTTCGAGCTGCCGCTGCGGGACCGCGTGCACGCCGTGACCTTCTCGCTGAACGGCAAGCTCACCCGCACCCGGCGCTCCAAGCAGGTGCTCTTCGGGCTGATCAACCGGCCCGAGTTCGATGCCGCGCTGGTGGAGTCGGCCACCGCTGCGGGGGCCACGCTGCGCACCGGCGCCAGCGTCTCCCGCGTCGAGCAGCACGGGCCCTCCGTGCCCGACCGGCGCACCGTCGCCGTGGTGCTCGCGGACGGCGAGACGGTGCTCGCCCGCGCCGTGGTCGGCGCCGACGGCAGCGCGAGCCGGATCGCCGGACACGTGGGCGTCAAGGTCGACCAGGTGGACCTCGGTCTCGAAGCGGAGATTCCGGTGCCGCCCACCGTCGCGGAGGACTGGGCCGGCCGGGTGCAGATCGACTGGGGCCCGATACCCGGCAGTTACGGCTGGGTCTTCCCCAAGGGCGACACCCTCACCGTGGGGGTGATCTCGGCGCGGGGCGAGGGCGTCGAGACCAAGCGCTACCTCCAGGACTTCATCGCCCGGCTCGGTCTCGCCGGATTCGAGCCGAGCATCTCCTCGGGGCACCTGACGCGCTGCCGCTCCGATGACTCGCCGCTCTCCCGCGGCCGGGTGCTTGTCTGCGGTGACGCTGCCGGGCTGCTGGAGCCGTGGACGCGGGAGGGCATCTCCTTCGCCCTGCGGTCGGGACGGCTGGCGGGAGAGTGGGCCGTACGGATCGCGGAGGCGCACGACGCGGTCGACGCCCGACGTCAGGCCCTGAACTACGCCTTCGCCATCAAGTCGGGCCTCGGCGTCGAGATGGGGGTCGGCCGGCGGCTGCTGGCGGCGTTCGAGCGGCGGCCCGGCATGGTGCACGCCGCGCTCACCGGCCTCCGACCGGCCTGGCGGGCCTTCGCGAAGATCACGCGGGGCAACACCACCCTCGCGGAGATCGTCCGCACGCACCCCTCGGCCCGACGCCTGATGTCGGTCATCGACCGCGGCTGACCGCGACGCCCCGGGAGTCCCGGGGCCGATGTGGGGCGCCCGGCGCGGGCCGAACCGCTGCGCGGCGCGAAGGGCGCCCGGGGTGGGCTGTCGCACCCTCGACCCGGCCGGTGCCGGGGGGTGCGGAACGTGGTCCGGGGTGGCTCGCCTGCTGCCGGCCGTACCGTCCCCTGGGCGGGCGGGGCGCCACCGGGCAGCACCGGAACGGGCGCGATGGGGCGTCGGGGTGTCGGGCCGGTCTGCCGGCGTAGCGGCGGGGTGGCGCCGCCACCGGGGGAGCGCGAGTCCTGCCCACCGTCCGGCCCGGGTCGCGCAGCGGGTCAGCCGCGCGCCAGGTCCATCGCCGCGCGGTCGTCCGTCGCGGTGCGGGCAAGGGGCTGCTCGTCGTGGGTGGGGGAGTCGGATGCGCCCGCGGTGGACGCCTGCTGACGGGGGTGTGCGGTGCATGGTTCGCCGTCCGTGAAGCTGATGGTGAAGACCGGATGGTGGGCGGCGATCTCGGCCAGCTCCGCATCGCTTGAGGTGCCGGTCGCGCCGTCGAAGAACTTGCCGACTTCAAAGCCCCAGCGCGTGAGGTAGGTCCGCAACACGTGGATCTTCTCCGCGCCCTCGGGCAGCTCTATCGCCGTGAACGGCTGCACGCGGCGCCCCTTCCGCAGCCGCCCGCCACCCGCCGCCCGCATGTTGCGCACCCACTGCGTGGTGCCCCGGGCGGACACCAGATAATGCGCGTCATCCAGGGGGAGCGGGTTCACCGGCACGCTGCGCCATTCGCCGCTGGTCCGGCCGCGCACCGAAAGCTCCGCGCTGCCGAACAGTGACACACCCCGCCGGGCCAGCCAGGCGATGCTGCCGCTGAGCACGCGGGCCTCGAACCAGTTCGGCTTGGAGTAGTGCGTCATGGCGAACCTCTTCCATCAAACGTGCGGGACGTGCAGTGCGGGGAGATCGGTGCTCTCTCTTGAGATCAGTGTGCACGAGTCGGCGCTCTCGGGCAAGAGCAGTGCTCTCTTTTTCGGCTGGTGCTCTGGCGGAGTGGCAGACTGACCCCCATGAGCGCGATTAAGGGGGCCAGGGAACGGGCCCGTGACGAAGTGACCGCCGCGATCAAGGACGAGGCGCGGCGACAACTCGCGCAAGGAGGCGCGGCCAAGCTCTCGCTCCGTGCGGTCGCCCGGGAGCTCGGCATGGTCTCCTCGGCCCTCTACCGCTACTTCCCGAGCCGGGACGACCTGCTGACCGAGCTGATCATCGACGCGTACGACGCGCTGGGCGAGGCGGCCGAGCGCGCGCTCGCCACCACCGTCGACGAGACGCCCGCGAGCCGCTGGCAGTCTGTCTGCCGCGGCGTGCGCACCTGGGCGCTGGCCCATCCGCACGAGTACGCCCTGATCTACGGCTCTCCCGTGCCGGGCTACCGGGCCCCCCAGGACACCACGGGGCCCGCAGCCCGCGTCGCGCTCGCCCTCATCGCCGTGCTCCGCGAGGCGCACGAGGCGGGTGAGCTCCAGGAGGTCGCCGAGTCCACCGCGCCCGAGCCGGTGCGCGATGACGCCCAGCGGCTCGCGGACGTCCTGGGCATCGACCTGCCGGCGCCGACGGTCGCTGGCCTCACCGCGACCTGGGCGCAGCTCTTCGGGCTGGTCAGCTTTGAGGTGTTCGGCCAGTTCAACCACGTCGTCGAGGCGCGGGACGTGTTCTTCGACCAGGCGACCGCCGGCCTGGGACGGCAGCTCGGCATACTCCCCGGGGAGTAGCGGAGCGCACCGCGGCTGGCTGACGCGCCGGGGCTGTGCGGCGTCTAGCGTTGCGGCATGAGCACGGAACGAGTCCACCCCGTGGGCGCAGCGCAACCGCCCGGCCCGTGGGCGGACGAGGGTCCGCCGTGGCGGCCGTGGTCGGCCCCACCGTCCGGGCGGTGGCCCTGGTTGTCCTCGCTAGCCCTCGCGTTCTTCCAGCTCATCGGCACCAGATTCGCCTCCGAGCGGCAGCCGGACCGGGTCGACCTGGACCCGCTGGCAGCGGTGCTGCTGGTCCTCGGCCCGCTGCTGCTGGTGTTCCGGCACCGCTATCCGCGGGTCACCGTCTTCGGTACCTGCGTCGTCGCCACGGTCTACCTCGCCGCCGGCTACCCGTACGGGCCGATCTTCTTCAGCGTCGCCCTGGCCTGCTTCTCCGCCATCACCGCAGGTCACCGCCGGGCCGCCTGGGGCGCGGTCGGGCTGAGCTGGCTCGCGCACGCGCTGGTCAGCCACTGGCTCTACCGCTGGCTGCCGCCGGACGGTGACGGGGCGGCGGGCTGGTGGCAGGAGATGGGCATCGCCGCCTGGGTGATGGTCATCCTCGCGCTGTCCGAACTCGCCCGGGTGCGCCGCGAACAAGTCGTACGGGAGCGCGGCGAGCGGGCGGCGGCCGAGCGGCGCCGCGCCGATGAGGAGCGGCTGCGCATCGCCCGCGAGCTGCACGACGTGCTGGCCCACAGCATCTCGGTGATCAACGTGCAGGCGGGCGTCGGCCTCGCCCTGCTCGACCAGGACCCCGAGCAGGCACGGGCCGCCCTGACCACCATCAAAGGCGCGAGCAAGGAGGCGCTCGGCGAGGTGCGGCAGGTGCTCGAAAGCCTCCGAGCGCCGGGGAGCGCACCACGGTCACCCGCGCCGGGGCTCGACCGGCTCCGTGAGCTCACCGCGCAGGCCGCCACCGCCGGACTTCGGGTCGAAATCCACCACGAGGGCCAGCGAAGTGGCCTGCCGCCCGGCGTCGACCTGGCTGCCTTCCGTATCGTGCAGGAGGCGCTGACCAACGTCATCCGGCATTCGGAGGCGCGCACCGCCCGCGTGACCCTGCGCTACGAACAGCGCGCCCTGCACCTGCTCATCGACGACGACGGGCCGGCCAACTCCACCGCCGGCGGACGCGCCGACACCGGCTCCGGCGGCAACGGTCTCGTCGGCATGGAGGAGCGGGCCGCGGCGTTCGGCGGCACGGTGGAGACCGGGCCGCGCGCCGACGGCGGCTTCCGCGTCGAGGCCCACATCCCCCTGCCGAACGAGGAGACCCCGTGATTCGCGTCGTGCTCGCCGACGACCAACTGCTGGTACGCGCCGGATTCCGGGCGTTGCTCGCTGCCCAGCCCGACGTCGAGGTGGTCGCCGAGGCGGCGGACGGCGAGGAGGCCGTACGGCAGGTGCGTCAACTGCGGCCCGACGTCGTCCTCATGGACATCCGCATGCCACTCCTCGACGGCCTGGCCGCCACCCGGCAGATCATCGCTGACGCCGCGCTCGCCGACGTCCGCGTCATCATGCTCACCACCTTCGAACTGGACGAGTACGTCTTCGAGGCCATCCGCTGCGGCGCGTCGGGCTTCCTCGTCAAGGACACCGAACCGGACGAACTGCTCCGCGCCGTACGCGCCGTCACGGCAGGGGACGCGCTGCTCTCGCCCGGGGTGACCCGGCGACTGATCGCCGAGTTCGCGGCGCGCTCCAAGGAACCGGCCGCGGCGGCCGGGCTCTCCCAACTCACCGAGCGCGAACGCGAGGTGATGGCGCTGGTCGGGATCGGCCTCTCCAACGAGGAGATCGCGCGCCGCCTGGTGGTCAGCCCCCTCACGGCCAAGACGCACGTCAGCCGCGCGATGGTGAAGCTCGGCGCCCGCGACCGGGCCCAACTCGTGGTGCTCGCGTACGAATCGGGCCTCGTCCGGCCGGGTTGGCTCGGCTGATTGCTGATTGCTTAAGCGCTCTGCGTTGGCAGCCTGGGGCGGGGGGTCGCGCCTGGCGCCGCGGGTTCGGGCCGGGTCAGAACAGGGCCTCCGGCGCGAGGGGTTCCGCGGGAGGCGGGCGGAGGGGCGCGGTGGTGGCGGATGCGGGGTCGGCGGCGGCCAGGGGCCAGCCGGCGAGTTGTCGACCGTCGAGCAGCAGGCCGCGGCCTTCCACATCGCGGAGCAGGACGTCGGGGCCGACCACCGCCTCTACGGTTCCGGCGACCGTGCAGTGCGGGGCGAGCAGGACGAGCGCCGACGGGCCGACGGCCCGTACCCGATCGAGCGCGAACGCCGTGTCGTGGTGCACGGGAGCACAGGGCTCGGGGCGCAGCGACTCCGGCAACGCGGCCAACGCGTGCGCCCGCGCGTGGAGCGCATGGAGCTCGGCCGCCCGGGCCGACGTGGGCGGTGGATCGAGCCGGGCCGCGCGCTTGGCCGCGTAGGGAATCCGGTCGGGTACGGCGAGGGCCGCGCCCAGCACCGCCTCCGCGCGGCGCGCTGCCATCAGCGGTCCGCGCCCCAGCAGGGTGGCGGAGAGCGCGGCCTGTTCCAAGAGGCGCACGCCCTCGCGCTCGGTCGCGGTGATCCCGACCTTGATCCAGTGCGGGCCGAACCAGGCCAGGTACACGTCGTACGGGCGGGGGTCGTCGGCGCGGGTGTCGGCCGCCACGGAGTAGGACCTGTCGAGCCGGGCGCACTCCGGGCACTGGGCGGACACCGCGGTCGGGGAGATCGCCGCGACCGCTGGACAGGGCGTGTGGCGCTGACCGCGCCGCACCCCGGCGCAGCTTCGGCCCGCGCCGGTGGTGAAGGCGAGGGGCCGACCCGGAGGCAGCGGCGAGACGCGCTCGCCCCGCGCGGGATGGCGCCACACCAGCGCGGCATCGCCCGCCGCGCTCCAGCGCACCCCCGCACACTGCCACCCCAGGGCTCCGCCGGCGGGCCTACCAGGCGCGGCGCGCTCGGCCGTCATCGCCGCGCCTTTGGGGAAGCCGCAAGGGCCGCTGGGAGGCCCACCGAGCCCGGCGGCACGGCGGTGAACCGCACCGTTGACGGATGGCGTGGTCCCTGCGATCGGCTGTGGACGTCCCACCTGATGAGCTGGGCGGCCGGTGGGGGCGGCGGCTGCGAGCGGCGGCGGGCGGTGGGGCGTGATGGCAGCAGCCAGCCGGTCTGGTCGGTGTGGGTGGGGCGGCCGTGGATGGTGCGGCCCTCGTGGAGAGTTCGTACGCGGTGGTCGTGGGGCACGGTCCGCGCCGTACGCTGCCTGTCCGGCCGTGCACGGAGTTCGCGTCCTCGGTTTGGGGCACGGAGTGGTGTGGCGCGGCGGGTCACTTCGCTGTCTCCCCTCGTCCCTCGTCCCAGGGCCCGGTTGGGCCTGCGCGCCCCCAGGTGAGCGCGGCGGGCGGGCCGTCGCGTGGTGTCGTCGTCCAGCATCGAACTCCCCCCGAGGCCAGGCCCGGACCGCGCCCCTTGCCGCTGCGCTTGGCCAGGCCCGCCCCTGCGCGTGGGCCCGCTCCGCCCCTGCTTGGCGAACGCCTCTGCGAGCCTTCGCGAGGCCACAGCAGGTGTGGTTCTACCTGGTGCGACCCCGCCCGGCGAAGCTCAGATGATCGCCGACGTCTCGCGCCACAGGGCGGCGATGGAGGCATCGCCCGTGGTGTGTACTTCGCCGTTGGGCGGCCGGTTCCACAGGGTGAGGTAGAGGTCGGCCGCCGTGCCGGACCAGGTGCACTCGGCCGCCGCCGCGTCCTGGCCCCGGTCGGTCGGCCCGGTCGGGTGCGGGGTCGTGGTGGCTGACGGGTCTTCGCGCTCGACGGTCAGCGGGTCGGCGGAGAGCCGGATCGCCCAACGGGTCTCCCAGTCCGTACCAACCAGGCGCAGCACGCTCGGCCGCGGGGCGTGCACCCGGCTGCGCCCCGGCGCATGGAAGCCGGTCAGCAGCTCCGCTATGCCGTCCGCGGCGAACTCGGAGTCGAGGGGCGAGACGCCGCCACCCGCCGCCAACTCCGCATCGACCCGGTGCACCGCGGTCTCGTGGGCCTGGCGGCGGGCCCAGAAGCCGAGCGGCGACGAACCCGGCAGGAACGTCCAGCACTCCAGGTCGGCCGGGGCCGCCCGGAGCGCCTGCACCAGCCCCTCGTGCCCAGTGCGGAACCAGGACAGCAACGCGGCCCCCGTCAACTGCGGGTCCTGCGGGGGACGGTGCGGTTCGGTCAGGGCCTGGGTGAGGAATTCGGTGGCCCACCGGTGCACCCGGCCGGTGTGGGCGACGAGGTCGCGCACCGTCCACTCCGGGCAACTGGGCACACGGGCCTCCACCCCGGCCTGCTCCGCGGCGTCAGCCAGCAGGGCGCCTTCGCGTTGGACGATCTCGACGAACTGAGCGGTCTCCATGCTCGGAGTGTGCCAGCCGCCACTGACAATCGCGCCTAGACCATGATCAGCAGGGGCAGGGGCAGGGGCAGGGGCAGGGGCAGGTCAGCGTTGTGCGGAGTGGAGCGCGCCGCGGGCCGCGTGGGCGACGCCGGCCGCGAGCGCCGCCAGGAGCGCCACCGAGGTCAGGGCCGTGGGCAGGGAGAACCAGTCGGCGACGAAGCCGATCACCGGCGGACCGCAGAGCATGCCGCCGTAGCCGAACGTGGAGGCGGTGGCGACGCCGCTGGGGCCGGTCAACGCGCCCGCGCGCTCGATGGCGATCGGAAAGATGTTGGCCAACCCGAGCCCGGTGGCGGCCAGCCCGGCGAGGGCCAGCCAGATCGAGGGGGCCAGTGCGCCGACGAGCATCCCGACCGCGGCCGTCGCACCACCGGCCACCAGCGCACGCGTCGGGCCGAGCCGCTCCAGCAGCGCCGTACCCGACAGCCGGCCCACTGTCATCGTCGCCGCGAAGACCGCGTAGCCGGTGGCGGCGGCGCCCGGCGAGGCGCCGAGGTCCTGTTCCAGGTGGAGCGCTCCCCAGTCGGCCAATGCGCCTTCCCCGTACGCCGTGCACAGGGCGATCACGCCGAGGACGGCCACCAGCCGGCGTACGCGGCGCGCCACGGCCTTCCCGGCCGCGCCGGCACCTTCCGGGGCCCAGACGGTGCCTACCGCCGCGGACGGGGCTGTGGTGCGCGGGCGGCGGGGGCCACGTCGCGGCCGGAGCACGGGTTCCTCCGGCCGGGCGGGCCCGGCCGGCGGCGCGGTGTGGGACGCGACGGGCTCATCCGCGCCCCCGGTTGGGCCGAGGCCGGGCGTCGTCGTGCCGGTCGGAGGCTGGTCCCCGGGCGCGGCGAGAGCGGTGAAGTCGGCGGGGCGGGTGGCGTCGGCAGGGCTGGTGCCCGTCGACTCGGGATCCGGCAGCCTCGCGCCCGTAGCGGCGGCACCCGGGGCAGGACCACCGGGTGATTCGTGTGATCGGGCTGCGGTCGGGGCAGCGTCCGGAAGGCCAGTGCCCGGCTGATCCGCGTCCGCCCGGGCGGTTTCGCCCATGAGGCGGGGCAGATCGCCGCTGCCCGCGCTGCCCGCGCTGCCCGCGCTGCCCGCGCTGCCCGCGCTGCCCGCGCTGCCCGC
>NZ_JBLIWA010000023.1:146762-172966 GCF_047525675.1 Streptomyces sp. 796.1
CGCTGCCCGCGCTGCCCGCGCTGCCCGCGCTGCCCGCGCTGCCCGCGCTGCCCGCCCCGGCCGCCGGGGCCCCGTGGGGCGGGCGGTCCGTGCCGGGCCGTGACGGCACCGGGTGGGCCAGCAGCGTACGCCCGGCGCCGAGGCTCAGGGCCAGGCCGACGGCGGTGAGGGCAGTCAGATGGGTGGTGACCGTCAGATGCCCGGCCAGCAGGCCGCCGAGGCCGGCGCCGACCATGCCGCCGAGGCTGTAGGCCGCGTGGAACGCCGGCATCACGGGGCGGCGCAAGGCGGCCACCAGGTCGACGGCGGTGCTGTTCATCGCCACGTTGAGGCCGCCGTAACCGGCGCCGAAGACGAGGAGCACCAAACCGAGGGAGAGCGCCGACGTGGCGTGGGGCGGCAGCGCGACGCCCAGCGACATGAGCACGGCGGCGGCCACCGTCACCGGCTGGTGCCCGTGGCGCTGGCAGAGCCGACCGGTCAGCACCATGGTGGCCACCGCGCCCGCGGACACGCCGAGCAGGGCGAGACCCAGGGCGCCGGTCGAGGCGCCGGTCCGTTCCTTGATGGCCGGGATGCGGACGACCCAGCCGGCGAAGATGAAGCCGTCCAGGGCGAAGAAGAGCGTCAGCGCGACGCGTAGGCGACGGACGATCGGATCCACGGCGGCGCTTCCCCGTCCCCACGGAGTGGCCGTCCGTATTTTGTTTAACGTCGGCACAAAGCCAGAATAGGGGGGTGACCCAGACACGGACAAGACTGGAGCGGGGCCGGAGCGCCCTCGGACCCGCGCTGGAGCTCGTACACACCGGCCGCGCGCCCACGCGCGCGGTGCTCACCGCCGAACTCGGCGTGACCCGTGCGACGGCGGGCGCCGTCGCGGCCGAGCTGGAGGCGCTCGGCCTGATCCAGGTGGACTCGCGCCCCGGCGCAGCCGCCGGCGCCCAGGGACGGCCCTCGCACCGGCTCACCGTCGCGCCCGACGGCCCGGTGGTGCTCGCCGCGCAGGTGCACGTGGACGGGTTCCGGGCGGCGCTGGTCGGCCTCGGCGGGCGCATCGTCGCCACCGCCCCGGGCTGCATGACGGTGCCCGCCGATCCCGCGGCCGTACTGGACGCCGTCGTCGCGGCCGGTGCCGGACTGCTGCGCGAGTGCGGCCGGCGCTGTCTGGGTGCCGGGCTCGCCGTGCCCTCGGCCGTCGCCGAGCCCGAGGGCACCGCGCTGAACCCGTTGCACGTCGCCTGGCCGGCCGGCGCACCGGTGCGGGAACTGTTCCGGCGCAGCCTGGCCCAGGCCGGCATCCCGGGCCCCGGCGGTGCGCCGGCGCCCGGCGCGGTGGTGCAGGCGCCGGCTGCCGGGCACCCCGCGCGCGGGCACGCGGCGCCCGCCGGGCAGGCAGGCAACGACATCAATCTGGCCGCGCTCGCCGAGTACCGGCACGGCGCCGGGCGCGGTGCCAGGCAACTGCTGTGCGTGGCCACCGGGCACCGCGGCGTCGGCGGCGCGCTGGTGCTCGACGGGCGGCTGCACACCGGCAGTTCGGGTCTCGCCCTTGAGGTCGGGCACCTGACCGTGCGCCAGGACGGCCACCCCTGCCACTGCGGCAGCCGCGGCTGTCTCGACGTGGAGACCGACCCGCTGGCCTTTCTGACCGCGGCCGGCCGGGCCCCGGGCCCGGAGGTGTCGCTGCTCAAGGAGGCGCGTGCGCTGCTCCGCGACGAGTACGCCGACCCGGCCGTGCGCGCCGCCACCCACCTGCTGCTCGACCGGCTCGGCCGCGGTCTCGCCGGCCTGGTCAACATCCTCAACCCGGACCGGATCGTCCTCGGCGGCCTCCACCGCGACCTCCTCGAAGCCGCCCCGGAGCAACTGGGCGCCGTCGTCGCCCAACACAGCCTGTGGGGCCGCAGCGCCGGCGTGCCCATCCAGCCGTGCACCCTCGACTACAACAGCCTGGTCGGCGCGGCCGAACTCGCCTGGCAGCCGGTGCTGGACGACCCCCTGGCGGCGCTGGGCGGGTGACCGCCCGCGGGATGCGCCGCCCGGAGCCGGTGCCCGCGGCTACGCGTGTGCGCGCGTACGTGAATGATGCGGGGGGTTATAGGGGCGACTAGGCCGACGGGGGCGCGCGTGCGCGTGAGCGTCCGTGGATGTGGATGTGGATGTGACAGCTTCCCGGAAGGTGCGGCAGGGCTTTAGGGCGCTGTGGAGCCGGGGTCGCGGGGGGCGCGGCGTGGCGCGCGCCTGCTGACAGGGCGCCCGTATCGCCAGAGCCCCGCCCAGCCGACCATTCCGCCAACCCAACCCCGCACCCCCCGTAACCCAACCCCGTAACCCACGTCCGTAAGCGAGCGCTTCGGGCCCGCGCCGCGGGGGAGTGCTCTGGACTGTCTCGCGCGGCGTCGGCTCAGCCGGTAGCCGGTGTGGGCGCGTCCGGTTCCGTCGTGGCGGGATGCGGGGCGGGGGCCGGGGCAGGAACGGTGGGCGGGGGCGCTGGGGCGGTGGCGGGCTGTTGGGCGGTCACGGCGGCCAGGCGGGTGGCGATGCGTTCGGTGACCGTGTGAGCGGGGTTGGCCGTCAGCCAGTCGCGGGCGTAGCCGAGAGCGAGTTGCCACTGGTCAGGCGTGCAGTCCGACCGTTCGAGCAACTCCGCCAGCAGCGAGCCGACACCGCCCACCGGCTCCCGGCCCAACAGCCAGTCCAGGCTGTAGCTGATGGCTCGGGCCGACTGCTCGGGAGTCAACTGCTTGGTCAGGACGAGCCGCAGCAGCGGCTTGGCCTCGTTGCTCTCGGCGCCTTCGGCCTGGCGTAGGGCGCGCTCGATCGCGGCCTGTTCGTGTTCGTCCGACAGATGGCGGTTGCGCAGGAGCGCCAGCAGTACGGGGCGGGTCTTGAACGTCCTGCCGCTGGTTCGGGTCAGCAGGGCCAGCGCCTCTTCGGCCGCGTCCCAGAGCTGCTCCGGCGTGAGCTCGGGCGTCCGGAGCAGCGCGATGATCACCAGCCGGGCCTTGACCACCTCGTCGGAGCGCAGGTACGCCAGCGCCTGCCCCGCCACCGCCCGCCGCTGCTCGGGCAACAGCTCCTCGTTCTCCAGCAGGGCCACGAAGTCCCGCCAACTGAGCACCGAGGTCAGCGCGGCGTGCACGGCCGCGAGCATCAGTCGCGGATCGAGCGGGTCCGCGTCCGGCGAGGCGACACACGCGGCTGCGGGTGGCCCGCTGTCCACGCGCGCGGACGCCGACGGCCCGCCGCCCGCGCCGTCCGCCGCGCCACCCGCGCCCCGTACGGCGTCCGGCTCCCCGGCCGCGTGCGCGGTGGCGGCGGGCGACGGATCGAGTTCCGGTGACGCGTCGTCCGCGAGATGCGCAGGGGACGCGCCCGCGTGTGCGTGGGACGGCTTTGGTGCCTCGCGGTGGCGCTGGTCGGGACGGGTGAGCAGGCGCAGCAGGACGGCACCGCGCTCCGGGTCGTCCGGGTTGGCCAGCAGCCAGGCCCGGGTGTCCTCGACGCTGCGCAACCAGTCGCCGAACTCGTCGTCGCCGTGCGCGGTCAGGAAGGCCCGTACCTCCGGCGCCCAGGGCCGCTCGGAGTTGACCGCGTACCAGTTCAACGCGTGCACGTTCAGGGCGCGCCGCCGGTCGTCGGTCAGGTCGTGCCGGTCGGCGAGGGCGAACAGCACCCGCGGCGCCTCGGCCGCCCGCTCGCAGCGGGCCAGCCAGCGGAAGCCGAGTGCCGTCGCCTGCGCGTACGCCGGCTCCGGCAGTGCGCGGCCGAGCAGTGCGGGCAGCGGCTCCGGCGCCGTCCCGGCCCCCGTCTCCGCGCCTTCGGCCACCAGCCGGCTGGCCAGCGCGGCTGCCGTCTCCTCCTGCCGCGCGGTGAGCTGCGGCTGGTCGAGCACGGCGGCGACGGCGGCCCGTACGGTGCGCTCCGCGGCGTCGGGGGCCGTGCAGTGCGCCAGGGTGCGCTCCGCGAGGTTGTGCACCTCGGGCGCCGTCAGGTCGTCCAGGCCGAGCAGCGCGGCCAGGTCGCTCAGTCCGGGCGGGGCGAGCCCCCCGTTGCCCTGCGGCCAGCCGCGGCTGCCCCCGACCCAGCCGCGGGTGCGCAACACCCGCAGCCACAGGAACCCGCGGTCGCGGTGGCGCTGGGGGCGGGCGAGCCACTCCACCGCGTGGTCGAGCGCGCGCGCCTCCTGCGCCGGCCGCAGCTCCGGCGTGCTCAGCAACAGCCCCAGGGTCGGGCCGACCTCGTCGGCCGGGCCCTCGTCCACCCCATCGGCAGGGGCGTCTGCGTCGGCAGCGCCATCACCACCGGCAGCACCACCGGCGTTGGCCTCAGCACCGGCGATGGCCTCAGCGCCGACATCGGTGTCCGCACGCGCGCCCGCGCCCGCGTGCCCACCTGGACCCGCGCCGCCGCCCGTACCCGCGTCCGCGCCCGTACTCGTGCCCGATTCCGCATGTGCCGCTTCGACGTCCGCCGCCGCGCTGCGCCCCGCGCCGGCTGTGCCGTCCGTGCCGTCCGTGCCGTCAGCGCCGGGCTCCGCCCCGCTCGCCCGACCGCCGGTGGGGCTGTCCTCCCCCCGACCGCCGGGGCCACTGTTCCGCCCACCGCCGGAGGCTTCGTCCGCCCCGCCGTCGGCGGCCAGGGCGTGTGCTTTGAGCCAGTTCAAGGTGGCGTCGGCGGCCCGGCGTGCCTGGTCGCGGCGGAGGCCGCGGGAGCGCAGGGCCGCCCGGTGGACGGCGGCGGACACCGCGTCGGCGCCGTAGGACTCCAGCCAGTTCAGGGCGAAGTCAACGGTACGGCGCAGCCGCTCCCCGCTCTCGCCCCCCTCGCGCTCCGCGCTCCCGGCGCACTCCCCGGCCAGCAGCGCCACCAGCACCTCCGCGGCGTTCGGCGCCTGCGGATGGGCCTGCACCCAGGCCAGCGCGCGCTCGGCGAGCTCGCTCGCCCGCGGCCCGAGGTCCGCCCCGGTGAGCAGCGGAGACAGGACGAAGCCTGCGGCCGGCGACTCGTCGTACCGGCACACCCACTCCCACGCGAGGCGCACCACTTCGGAGCGTTGCTCGCCGGTGAGCGCCGGATGCGGCAGCAGCGGGCCGAAGACCTGGGCCGCCGACAGGTACTCCGCATGGCCGTGCTGCAACCAGGCGGCGGCCTGGTCCACGGCCCGCCCCGCGCGCAACTCCGCCAGGTCCGTCCGGCGCAGCAGCGCGTGGAGGACGAACCTGGCCACCGGCTCCGCCTCGTTGTGCCCCAGCCAGGTCAGCGCGAGCCCCGCGGTCTGCTTGCGCTGCGCCCGGGTGAGCTGCGGATGGGCCACCAGCGGGGCCAGCACCAGGCTCGCGGCCCGCTGCGCCGCGTGCCCGTGGCCGAGCCAGCCCAGCGCCGCCACTATGGTCCGCCGCGCGGCACCGGGCTCCACGTCGGCCCGGGAGAGCAGCCGGTGCAACACGTGCGAGGCGTCCGTGGTGTGGTGGGCGTGCAGCCAACTGAACGCGTAGTACGCGGCGGTCGACAGCCGCTGCCCGGTCAACGCGCGGTCGCGGCGCAGCAGCGCGCCGAGGACGAACCGGGCGGCCCGGTGCCGCTTCCACAGCGCCAGCCAGGCCAGCGCGTAGTCGACCACCCGCTCCTCGTACCCGGCGGGCAGGTCGTGCCGCTCCAGCAGCGCGTGGATCACGTGGTGCGAGGTCTCCGCCTCCGGGCCGCCCCGGTAGAGCCAGGCGAGGGCCGCCTCCACCAGGTGCTCGGGCACGGTCGCCGTCGCCGACTCGACGGCCTGCGCCAGCAGGGCCCGGGCCGCGGGCGAGTCCTTCTCGCGGACCAGCCAGGGCTGTGCCACCTCGTCCCAGACCCCGTCCGCGGCCCCCTGCCAGGGCCGGCGGCTGAGCAGCGTCAGCAGCGCCTGCCGGCCCTCGTCGCCGGCCCGCTTGAGCAGTGCGCCGACCCGCGCCGCCTGGGACCGCAGCCAGTCGCCGCCGACCCTGGCCACCTGCCGGTTCTGGGCGTCGTCCAGATCGGCGGCCAGCCGCGCCAGGTGGCCGGCGAAGCCACCGAAGGTACGGGCGGTGATCAGCGAGGTGGTGAAGACGTCCCGTACCGAATCCAGGTGCACCGGGCCCGCGGGCAGCAGCAGTTGCCGCACTAACTCGTCCGTGACGATGTCGTGGACCACCATGAGCTGGTCCTCGTGCGGCTCCTCCAGCCAGCCGAGTTCGGTCAGCGTACGGACGATGTAGTCGCCGTCGAACCCGCTGCCGCGGTCGGTCAGGAAGGCGTCCACCGCCGCGACGACCGCGTCCCGCGGCTGCGGGCAGGCGTAGGCGGCGACGGTCGCGGCCAACTGCCGGTCACTGGGCGGGCGCGGCGTCGCGTCCTGGTCGCCGTCCCCGTCCGGTGCTTCGGGGGAGCGTAGCCGGTCCTCCTGGAGCCGCGGGTCGAGCCAGGCGAGCAGGTCGTCACTGCGCCAGCCGGACAGCCGCGGAATGTCCTGCCTGGCCACGAAGCGCCGCTCGATCTGGGCCGCGACCAGCAGGGCGATGATCGGCCGATTGCCGCACGCCTGCCGGAGCGTGGGGTGCTTCATGCGGTCCAGCGCCGTCGGGGCGACCCGCGGCAGCATCGCGTCGATCACGGCCGACTGGTGCCCGCTGTCCTGGCGCAGCGTCACCTCGTCGAAGAGCTGTCGTACGCCGCGCTTGCGCAGCACCGGCAGCGTGCCGGGCCGGGTGGAGGCCACGCAGGCGACCTGGATGCCGCGCTCGGCGGCGCCGAGCATGAACTCGTCGGCCAGCGCACCGAGGTCGAGCTGGGCACAGGTGTCCAGGTAGTCGAGCACCAGCAGCACGCGCGACTGCCCGGCGTCGAAGACGGCCTGTTCCAGATGGGACACGGTCAGCGAACGCTGCCGGTCGGTCCGTACGTGCAGGACGTACCAGCCCGCGTCGTGCGCCGCCTGCGCCACCTCGAAGCAGGTCCGCGTCTTGCCGGTGCCCGCCGCCCCCACCAGGAGCACGCCGCGGCCCCGCTCGGGACCGGTCAGCCGGTCGAGGAGGCGCTGCGGCGCGGCCTCGCTGTGCGGCCCCGGGCTGACGAACTCCAGGTGCTCGGGCAGCAGGTAGCTCTTGGTGCCGCGGAGCCCGGCGAGGACGCTCTCGTGGGTGCGCACGTTGCTGGGCAGCGCCCGCGGCGCGCCGCCGGGCAGCGGGACGTCGACCGGTTCCGGGTTCACCTCGTGCGCGCGCAGGTAGCGGGCGAACTTTCCGGTGTCGGCGAGGGAGTCGACGCGGGTGGCGACGGCGGAGCGGGTGCCGGCCGGTGTCAGATGGGTGGTGTAGACGCCCACGACCAGGTGCGGGGCGTCGGGGCCGGTGCCGCGCCTGGCGAGCACCGCGGCGCCGGAGAACCCCTCCCACGGGGAGCCGGCGCCGGCCACCGCCGTCGGCTGCACCGATTCGTGCCACAGGTCGAGCCCGTCGACGTCCGGTTGCGAGGCGAGTTGGATGGTGCCGGTGGCCTGCCGGCGCCGCGACCTGCCGTCCTCGCGGGCGAACCGGGGGAAGCCCATGGCGTGGAACGGCAGCGTGCCCACGGCGGAGGGCAGCCGCCCGAAGCGCAGCGGCGCCAGCGCGTCCACCGCCTCGTCGAGGACGAGCAGCGCGAGGTCCTGCGCGGGCGCGGGCACCACGAGCTCCACGTCGGCCGAGGCGGAGCCGCGCCCGGGCGCCGGCCGTAACACCCGGTACGCGCAGGTGGCGTCGTCCACCACGTGCCGGGCGGTCAGGACGAGCTCGCCGGTCAACAGGAAGCCGGAGCCGCCGTAGAGCACGGTGCCGTCGGGTCGGCTGATCCGTACCACCTCGACGGCCCGGTCCGGCAGGTCATGCACGCCGTCGTACCTCCCAACCGTCGTTATTCGGGACGCCGTTCGGGCCGGGAGGCGATCCGCACCTGGTCGCCAGCGGCCGTCTCGGCAGCCAACTGCAAGGAGAGCGCGTGTGTGGTCGTGGTGGTCGACGAGGCTCCGCCATCGGCCGAAACCAACCAGAACTTCAGCCCCGCATGGCCCTCTTCTGCATTTTCCACCGCCACTTGGAGATCGAGGCTGATGGACTCGATACGAAACTTGATCGCCTCGTGCTCGCCATCGGCCATGGCCTCCGCCAGTTCGGCCCGCAATCCCTGGATGGCCCGTGCGAGCCCGATCTCCGTACCCATGCCGCCGCTCCCCTCGCGCAAGAGCCCTCACCGTACACGCGCCGATCGACCCTGATCACATGGTGGCCGGTGCTGGCGGCCCGTGCCCAGACGCCGGGCCGTACGGTCTCGATCCCGGGGTGCCCCGTGTGCTGACCGCCGGACCCGATCGAGCCGGCGCACGCCCCAACTGGCGGGAACGGTCGGGCCGATGGGCTGGAAGTCGGCGGTGTCTGAACGCGGGGCGAACCCTGCGCAACCCCGCCGCCCGACCACCTGCCACCGGCCCGGCCTCCTGTCCGGCCCCCTGCCCGGCCCCTTCCTCGGGCCCGTGCCCGGCCCCGTCCGTCTCTCGGCGGGTTCTTTCCAGCCGCCCGCCCGCTCCCCGTCCACCTCTCGCCCGGCGGGTCCTGACCGGCCGCATCCGGCGCGTGCCCCGCACCCCGCGTGCCTCCGCACGCCGCACCTCGCGGGCCCCGACCACGCGCAGCGCTCGCCCACCCCCGCACGGGCCCCCGCGCCCCCGCCCACCTCCGCGCACCCCGCCTACCCCCGCGGGCGTACGCCCGACACGCGTCGGCGGGCCGGTGACCCGTGCGGCAGCCGGCCGCGGCGCCGCGCCCGCACCGCGCCGTCCGGCACCGCGCCACCGCGGTGGTACCGCCGCCCGCCACGTCTACTCCCGGTGGGGTACGCGGACGGCCGCTGGCCGTACGACGACGTCAGGGCCGCCGCGGAGCAGGCTCGTACGTGTCTGGTACAGCCCTTCCACCGAGGAGTCCGATCACGATGAACACGCTCGCGCACGCCTGGGGCGACGGCGGCGGACCCGGCCCCTGGATCCTGCTCGTTCCGTTCGTCTGGGCCCTGGTCATCGGGGGCGGCATCGCCGTGCTGCGGCGCACCGTCTGGCGTGGCCGCGGACCCTGGCAGCGCTCCGCCGCGCCGGCCGCGCACGCACCGCTGACGATCCTCGGGCGCAGGTTCGCCGCCGGGGAGATCGACGAGGAGGAGTACTGGCGGCGCCTCTCGGTCCTCAGCGAGGAGTTCGGGACCGGGGCCAAGGGCGGTGCGGCATGAGCCAGCACCCCAATCCGACGGCCCCCGGCACCTCACCGCAGACCGGCTTCCCGCTGGCCTCCGGCACTCCCGTACGGGCCGACGGCCATCCGCCGGCCGGCGCCCAGGTGCGGCCCGGCGCCCACCCGGGCGCCGGCGCGCCCCCAACAGCGAGTGGCCACGCCGCACCGCACGGCCACCCGACGCACGACGCCAGGCCCACCACCGGCGCCCACCCGATCACCGGCGTTCAGCCGACCACCCCCACCCCCGCCGTCCGTGTGGTCGACGCCGTCAAGGTCTACGGCGCGGGCGACACGGAGGTACGGGCCCTGGACGGGGTGAGCGTCGACTTTCCCGCCGGGCGGTTCACCGCGATCATGGGCCCGTCCGGCTCCGGCAAGTCCACCCTGATGCACTGCGCGGCCGGTCTCGACACCCTCACCTCAGGCTCCGCCTTCCTGGCCGAAACCGATCTCAGCACGCTCGACGACCGGCGCCTGACGTTGTTGCGCCGAGCCAGGATCGGCTTCGTCTTCCAGGCGTTCAACCTGGTACCGACGTTGACCGTGGCCGAGAACATCAGCCTGCCGCAGGACCTGGCAGGGCAGCGCACCGACCCCGACTGGCTGGCGGAACTGGTCGACGTCGTCGGACTCGGCGGCCGGCTGCACCACCGGCCGAGCGAACTCTCCGGCGGCCAGCAACAGCGCGTCGCCGTGGCCCGCGCGCTGGCCAGCCGCCCCGAGGTGGTCTTCGCCGACGAGCCCACCGGCAACCTCGACTCCCGCTCCGGCGAGGAAGTGCTCGGCCTGCTCGGCGCCGCTGTCCGCACCATGGGCGGCACCGTCGTCATGGTCACCCACGACCCGGTCGCCGCCTCCCACGCCGACGAGGTCCTGATGCTCGCCGACGGACGCCTGGTGGACCGGCTCGCCGAACCCACCGCGGAGCGCATCCTGAACCGGCTGGGCGAACTCGGCCGCGACGCGCGGTCGGAACGGGGCGCGGCGTCATGACCGGCAACCGCGCCGTGCTGCGACTGGCCCGCGCCTCGCTCCGGGCCCACAAGCGACGGTTCGTCGGCACCGTGTGCGCCGTCGTACTCGGCGTCGCCTTCCTCGGCGGCACCCTCGTCATGAGCGACACCCTGCGCGCCAGCTTCGACACCCTCTTCGGCAACGCCACCAGCGGCACCGACGCCGTCGTCCGCAGCGCCGACGTCATCACCACCGCAGGCAGCGTCGCCGGCACCCGGGAGCCGGTGGACACCAGCCTGGTGCGCACCATCGAGCGGTTGGACGGGGTGGCCGCCGCCGAACCCAACATCCAGGGCGCGGGCCAACTCGTGGGCAAGGACGGCGACGGCGTGGGCGGCAAGGGCCCGCCGACCCTGGCCGGCAACTGGATCACCGACGAGGAACTGGCCTCCTACCAACTCGCCGAAGGGCGCGCCCCCAGGGCGCCGGGCGAGGCCGTCATCAACCGCGGCGCGGCCGAGGCGGGCGACCTGAAGATCGGCGACCGGACCGTGCTCCGCACCCCGGAGCCGCATCCGATCACCATCGTGGGCCTGGCCACCTTCGGCGGCGAGGACGGCATGGGCCAGCTCACCTTCACCGGCCTGACCAGGGCGGACGCCGAACGGTTCCTCACCGCGCGGCCGGGCCAGGCCGCCAGCATCCAGGTACGGGCCGACTCCGGGACCAGCCAGCAGGAGTTGGTGGACCGGCTGGAGCGGGTACTGCCCCGCGGCATCGAGGCGATCACCGGCGAGGAGTCGGCGGAGGAGAACCTGGACCAGGTCTCGGGCACCTTCCTCACCCTCTTCACCACCCTGCTCCTGGTCTTCGCCGGCATCGCCCTGCTGGTGGCCACCTTCTCCATCCACAACACCTTCGCCATCGTGGTCGCCCAGCGCACCCGCGAGAGTGCGCTGCTACGGGCGCTCGGCGCGGTCCGGGGCCAGGTCATGACCGGTGCGCTCATCGAATCCGCGGCGGTGGGCCTGGTCGCCTCGCTCATCGGCCTCGTCGCGGCCATCGGTCTCGCGGCCGGCCTCCAGGCGCTCTTCCCGGCCGTCGGCTTCCCCTTCCCCACCGGCGACCTGGTGATCGAGCCGCTGTCCCTGCTGCTGCCGCTCGGCGTGGGCGTCGTGGTGTGCGTGGGTTCCGCGCTGCTGCCGGCGCTGCGGGCGGGACGCACCGCCCCGCTGGCCGCGCTGCGGGAGACCGCCGTCGACCACTCCGCCGCCTCCCGCGTCCGCAGCGCGAGCGGCGCGGCCCTGGTCACCGTCGGGGTGGTGCTGACCGTGGCGGCCACCGTCGCCGACCCGCCCTCGATCCCGCTCACCGCGGCGGGCGCCGTGCTGACCGTGGCCGCCTTCGTCGTACTCGGCCCGCTCGCCGCCTCGTACGCGGTACGGGCACTGGGCGGCCCGCTGCGCGCCCTGCGCGGTGTCGGCGGCGTGCTGGCCGGTCGCAACGCGCTGCGCAGCCCGAAGCGCACGGCCGCGACGGCGACCGCGCTCATGATCGGCGTGAGCGTCGTGTCGCTGTTCACCGTGTTCGCCGCATCGCTGAAGGCCACGCTCAACGACACCGTCTCGCGGACCTTCGCCGGCGACGTCGCGGTCAGCGTCCCGGCGTTCGGCGGCGGTGGCGCCGGCCTGAGCCCCGGCCTCGCGCCCGCCCTGGACGCGCTGCCCGAGGTGGACACGGCGCTCGGCCTCGGCCGCGGCGTGGCCAAGGTCGACGGCGCCGGGCAGGAGGTGACCGTCACCGACCCGGCCGCCCTCGCGCGCGTGCTCGACCTCGGCACCACCCGCGGCGACCTCGACGGGCTCGGGCCCCGCGGCATCGCGGTCGCGGCCGACGTGGCCGACGACCACGGCTGGCGGGTGGGCAGCAGCGTCCCGCTGACCTTCGCCGACGGCACGCGCACCCCGTTCACGGTACGGGCGGTCTATGCCGAGGCCGACCTGGCCGGCGACTACCTCATCACCCGTCAGGCGTGGGCGCCGCACCGGGGCCAGGACTCCGATGCGCTGGTCGCCGTCGCCTTCAAGGACGGCGTGTCCACCAGCGCAGGCAAGGTGGCCGTCGAACGGGCCGCGGAGGACTGGGGCAACCCGCAGGTGCAGACCCGGGACGAGTGGGCCGAATCCTCCGCCGGCGGCATCGACATGATGCTCACCCTGGTCTACGCGCTGCTCGCACTGGCCGTCCTGATCGCCCTGCTCGGCATCGCCAACACGCTCACCCTCGCCGTCCACGAGCGCACCCACGAACTCGGCCTGCTGCGCGCCGTCGGCCAGACCCGCCGTCAGCTCCGGGCGATGGTGCGGTGGGAATCGGTGCTGGTGGCCGCGTTCGGCACGCTCGGCGGCCTGACCCTCGGCGGCTTCCTCGGCTGGGCGCTGGTCAAGACCGCGGTGGCATCGGGCGACGGCACCTTCGCCCTGCCGCCGCAACAACTCCTCGTGGTGGCCCTGGTCGGGGTGGTGGCCGGCGCACTGGCCGCCCTGCGCCCCGCCCGCCGCGCGGCCAAGCTCGACGTGCTGCGCGCCATCGCCACGGAGTAGCCCCGCCCGCCAGCCGGTACCACGCACCGGCTAGCACTACTCACCGGCTACCCGCCCACTGGCCGAACCCGCCCGCCAGGCGCCCCGCTCCGTAGGCACCACCGGCCCCCGACCGTTCCGCGACAGGGACGGCTGGGGGCCGGTCCCACGTTCTCCGCCGTGCCGCGCGTTCTCCATCGGGGCCGGCCTGCGCCAGCCCCGCGTCAGCCGGCAGTCGTGGCCGGAGCGGACCGCCGCCCGGCCGGCGCAGGCTCCTGCTCCGGCTCGGCCACCGGGTGCGCTACGGACAGCGGGCCAGCCACCCCGTGCTCGACGGGCAGCGGGTCGGCGGTGGCCGGCGCGGAGGTCCGCGGCGGCTCGCCGGCGGGTGGGTGCGCTGGCCCGCCCGCCGCCCGCCCGGCGCGCTGCGCCCACGGCTCGGCCCGCCACCCCACGGGCAGCGCGAACCACACGGCCTTGCCGCCGGCCACCTGCCGCACGCCCCAGCTCTGGCTGACGGCGGCGACCAGCGCGAGCCCCCGGCCGTGCGTGCCCAGCGGGCTCGGGGCGGGCGGCACGGGTTCGCGCACGTCGCGGTCCCGCACCGAGACGGTGAGCTGGTCGAGCACCCAGACCAGGTCGACCGTGCAGCGCTTGTCGGGCTCCGCGTGCAGGTACACATTGGTCAACAACTCGGAGACGCCGAGCGAGACCGACTCGATGAGCTGGTCCAAATGCCAGTAGCGCAACTGCGCCGATACGATTCTGCGGACCTGGCCGATCCGCTCCGGGAGAACCTGGACCTCCACGGTGCAATGCCTGCTGGGGCTGCTGATCACGGCTGCGACTCCCGGGAGAAGTAGGGCTAGCCTGAATCAGGTGTGGGCGGAGAGGGCGTACGTTCGGAGCTGACCGCCGTACCTGACCAGCGCGCTGGTTCGCAGCGTAGCCGCTGTTCCACTCTCAGTGACACCGATATGCGTCCAGAATCGGACTATTCGCCCAGCCGTGCAACTCGCGCGTCAGCGGCTGTCGGACTCGTCCTGCGCCGAACGCACCGCGTCCAGGAAGCGCCGCGCGGTAGCGGGACCGTCGCAGGACCCCGCGTCCTGCTGCCCGAGGGTCAGTACGTACCGGGTGCCGTTCACCGTGGCGCGCGCCTGGTCGCCCGAGGCGAACCACGGTCGGCCCGCCTGCACCGACCCCAGCGGGGCGCTGTCGATCTCGCTCCCGTAGCTGGTCAACAGCTCAAGCCGGCCGTCTCTGATGAGCACCTGCCCGGCCCGGGTCACCGAGCGCAAGGAGCGCTCGATCCGTACGCCGGTCGCATTGAACTCGGCCTCCGCCACGATCCACGCCTCCCCATCGCACGAGCGTCCGCGCCCGTCGGTCCTTCGCAGCCGACCGCGCCGCCACCCTACGTCCACTGGGCAGTCTGCCTGCCCCGCGAGCCGGACACCAGTGCCCATTTATGATCGAAAACGGGCAGGCTCACGGCCGGTGCCCTGCAACCGCACGAGGAGTGGCATGGACAGCACCAAGACGATCGACGTCGACCGCACCGACCCGGCCCACCGCGCCTGGTTGAACGAGGCGATCCGCCGGGTGCAGGCCGATGCCAACCGATCGGCCGACACCCATCTGCTCCGCTTCCCGCTGCCCGAGCGCTGGGGCATCGACCTCTACCTCAAGGACGAGTCCACGCACGTCACCGGCAGCCTCAAGCACCGGCTCGCCCGCTCGCTCTTCCTGTACGCGCTGTGCAACGGCTGGATCAGCCCCGGCCGGCCCGTCGTCGAGTCCTCCAGTGGCTCCACGGCCGTCTCCGAGGCGTACTTCGCCAGCCTGATCGGGGTGCCCTTCATCGCCGTCGTGCCCCGGACGACCAGCCGCGAGAAGTGCCGCCTCATCGAGTTCCACGGCGGCCAGTGCCACTTCGTGGACGACCCGAGCACCATGGCCGCCGAGTCCATCGCCCTCGCCGCCCGCACCGGCGGGCACTACATGGACCAGTTCACCTACGCCGAGCGAGCCACCGACTGGCGCGGCAACAACAACATCGCCGAGTCGATCTACCGTCAGCTCAGCCTGGAGCGCTACCCCGAGCCCGCCTGGATCGTGGCGACCGCGGGCACCGGCGGCACCTCGGCCACCATCGGCCGCTACGTGCGCTACCTGCAACACCAGACGCTGGTGTGCGTCGCCGACCCGGAGTTCTCCGGCTTCTTCGACTTCTGGGAGTCCGGCGACGAGAACGCCCGGTGCGACCGCAGCTCGCGCATCGAGGGCATCGGCCGGCCGCGCGCCGAACCCAGCTTCGTACCGGGCGCGGTCGACCGGATGATGAAGGTCCCGGACGCCGCGAGCATCGCCGCGATGCGCACCCTGGAGCGCGTCGTCGGCCGCAAGGCCGGCGGCTCCACCGGCACCGGCCTGTGGAGCGCGCTGAAGATCGTCGCCGAGATGGTCGCCGACCAGCGCACCGGCAGCGTCGTCACCCTGCTGGGCGACCCGGGGGAGCGCTACCTGGACACCTACTACTCGGACGCCTGGCTCGCCGAACAGGGCCTGGACATCGCGCCGTACGCCGACACGCTGGACCGCTTCCTGACAGAGGGCGTCTGGCGCTGACGCCACCAGGGGGCGGCGTGCGCCGGTCGCGCCCGCCCCCGGTCGGCCGCCCGGCGCGGGCCCCGGCCGCCGGTTGCGCCGGGCTCAGCGCGTCGGTACGGCACGCTCCCCGGCCACCACGAGTTCGGCCACCTGCTCCGCCATCTCCTCGCGCGCCGCCCTGGCCAGCCCCGCGTCGGTCACCAGGACGTCCACGTCCGCCAGCGCGGCGAACGAACTCAGGCCCACCTTGCCCCACTTGGTGTGATCGGCGACCACCACCACCCGACGGGCCGAGCGGACGAAGTGGCGGTTGGTCTCCGCTTCGGCCAGGTTCGGCGTGGACAGGCCGGCGTCGGCCGACACCCCGTGCACGCCGAGGAAGAGCACGTCGAAGTGGAGCGAGCGGATCGCCGCGTCCGCCACCGGGCCCACCAGCGAGTCCGACGGCGTCCGCACGCCGCCGGTGAGCACCACCGTCGCCGCGTCGCCGGGGCGCTCGGGGCGGCCGGTGCCGTCGGTGGCGGGATCGGCCGACCGCCACGCGCGGTGGAACACATCGGCGATCCGCATGGAGTTGGTGACCACCGTCAGCCCCGCCACGTCCACCAGGTGTTGCGCCAGGGCATGGGTCGTCGTCCCGCCCGACAGTGCGATGGCCGAGCCGGGCGCCGCCAGGGGCGCCGCCGCGCGGGCGATGTCCTCCTTCGCGCTCAGCTCCAACCCGGACTTCGCCTCGAATCCCGGCTCGTGCGTACGGGCCTCGGCGACCGGTACGGCACCGCCGTGCACCTTCTCCACCACGCCGAGCCTGGCCAGTGCGTCCAGGTCCCGCCGGACCGTCATGTCCGACACCTTCAGCTTGCGCGTCAACTCGTTGACCCGCGCCCCGCCGTGCCGCCTGACCTCGTCGAGAATCAGGGCCCGCCGCTGCTCCGCGAGGAGGTTCTGGTTCTCGCTCACCTCGCCCGTCCCTTCCGCCCAGCCGCCGATGTCCGCGCACATCTTCGCACGTGGGTAGGGTGCTCCCGGATCGGGCACAATCGCATCGGCGCAGGAATACGGCACCTTGGGCAGGGCGCACCAGGCACCTGCGGACACCGCGTGCGCAGCGGCGCAGACGTCGCCCCAGCGCAGCCGGGCAGCCTTGGCCCACACACCGGATCGGGGGAATCGGTGGCACACACGACGCGACCTGACGACGAGACCAACCCACGCCCCACACCCGAAACACCCACACCCGTCACACCCATCACACCTCAGACACCTGAAACACCTGAACCAACCGAGTCACCTGAAACACCCACACCCACGACGACAACCACACCAGCGACGACCACACTCACACCCACCACACCCACACCCGCCACACCCACTGCACCACCAACCCCAGCCAGCGCAGCCGTCGTACCTGCCGCACCCCACACACCGGCGACTGCGGACCCACCGCCCCCGCCGGACGGCACCCCCGGCGTGCCGACCGCGCCCACCCCGCCCGCGTGGACCGACCCGCCCGTCCCCGTCCCCGCCCCCACGGGTGCGACGCGGGCCCCGGAGTTGGCGCTCGAACTGCTGGTGCACGGCGTCGGGGGCGCCACGCCCGCCAAGATGCTCGACGACGACCCGCGGACCCAGCGCATCACCGGTGACGAGACCGCGGGCATCTACCGGCACACCGAGGACGCCGACGCCGAACACCGCCCGCAGGACTACCGCGACCGCCCGGTGCCCGAGGCGTACTGCTGGTCGGGACTGACCTCGGGCGACGGCTCGCGCGCACTGTGGCTGCTGCTGCTCCCGTTCATGATCATCAATCTCGCGCACTGGAACCGGCCCGCCGCCGACCGCCGCGAGGGCACCGTACGGCTCTACGGGCTGCTGGTGCGGCTGATCGCGCTCACCCTGACCGTGCTGCTGGTCGCCGCCGTGTGTGAGGTGGCGCTCGACCTGACGGCCTGGCAGTGCGCCGGCTCCACCGCCTGCGCGGACGGTCGGTCCTGGCTCGGCTTCGCCGCCCCGGGCGGCGGCTGGTGGAGCCAGCCCGGCCGCCGGATCGCGCTGACCGCCCTCGCCCCGCTCGCCCTCATCGGGCTCCTGTGGTTCCTGTCCACCCGCACCTGGAGCGCGTACGAGTCGGCGCCGCCCATCGAGCGCACGCTCAACGAGGACGACCCGGCCGTCGCCCACCAGCCGGCCCTGCGGCTGCCCGGCTTCTGGTACGGCCGCCGGCTGGTGGCCCGACTGCGCGCCATCCACACCGCCGCCGGCTTCCTCACCATCGCCGCCACCCTCACCGCCGCCACCGCGCGGTACGACCGGGAGCCGGGCGGGCCGGCCGCGCTGGACGCCATCGGCTGGACACTGCTCGCACTGATCCAGGTCAGCGGGCTCGCCGTGCTGTACGCGGTGTGCCACCGCGGACGCAGCGAGACCGCGATCGACCACACCCTGGACCGGCTCGCCGTACGCAAACTGCCCGGCTTCTCGCTCGTCCTGCTGGCGCTCTCCGCCCTGTACGCCGGCTGGTCGCGGCCCGACTGGCGGTCGCAGGGCCGGCTGCCGGGCGACCAGAGCTTCGGCCTCATCGCCCTCACCCAGGTCGCGCTCATCCTCGCGCTGGCCGTGGTGGCCGGCGTCCTCTACCGCTCGGCCGCCCGCGACGGCCACACCGGCGGCCTCGCCCCGCAGCACGCGGCAACCGGCGACCAGCCCGACCGCCGGGTCCGCACCCCGCTGGCCGGACTCGCAGGACCTGCCGTCGCGGTGCTCGGCTGCGCGCTCGGCGGCGTGCTCACCGGCGGCGTCGCCCAACGCTTCGCCGACTGGCTGGACGGCGGGTCGACGCCCGGCATGGGCGGCGGCCCCATCGCGGGCCCGCCCGTCGTGCTGTCCTGGCAGGCCGCGGTGATCCCGCCGATCCTGCTGCTCCTGGTCCTGTTGCTGCTGGTCTTCGTGTGGCGGGTCGGGCGGGTGCGCCGCACGTTGGAGCCGACCATGGCGGACGGCTACCCCGGCGCGGCCCCCGACCCCGTACGCAGCGAGGAGATCGCCAAGACCATCGCCCGGGCTGGCGTCACCGACTCCATTCCGTGGATCATCGGCCCCGCCGCCCTGATGACGCTGCTGCTCGGCTGTCTCGCGGTGGCCGGCGCCTGGGCCACGGGCGAGGTGCCGGGCCGGGCGGCCGACGGCACGCCGGCGTTCGTCGACGCGGTGGCCCAGGCCGCGCAGGGGCTCGGCTCCTGGCTGGTGGGCGTCGTGTTCGCACTGCTGCTTGCGCTCGGCCGGCGCGCCTACCGCGACTCGGGCGCCCGCCGCACCGTGGGCATCCTCTGGGACGTGGGCACCTTCTGGCCGCGCGCCGCGCACCCGTTCGCGCCGCCCTGCTACGCCGAGCGCGCCGTCCCCGACCTCACCTGGCGGATGCAGACCTGGACCGAGAACACCGGTGGCCGCCTGGTCATCTCCGGCCACTCGCAGGGCAGCGTGCTGGCCGCGGCGGCCGTGTGGCAACTGGACTGGCGCACCCGCCGCCGCGTCGCCCTGCTGACGTACGGCTCGCCGCTGGAGCGGCTGTACGGGCGCTGGTTCCCCGCCTACTTCGGCCCGGCCCAACTGACGGCGCTCCACCAGGAGGTGCACTGCTGGCGCAACCTGTGGCGGTACACCGACCCGATCGGCGGCCCCATCGAACCGCCGGCCCTCGGCGACCCGCGGGTGCCCGCCGGCCGGCCGCCCATCGACCGGGGCGCGCTCAAGGACCCGCTGGTCTACGGCCGCACCGCCGATCACCCCCTGCCCGGACCGATCCTCGGTCACTCCGACTACCAGGCCGACCCCGCCTTCGCCGTGGAGCGGGCCGCACTGCTGGCCAGACTGGGCGACGGGGGAGTGCCCGGGCAGCGCGCGACGCAGCAGCCGACTCGGCACGCTGCGGGCGGTGGCGGCGGAGCCGCTGTCGCTGTCGATGCCGACGTCGCGGCCCCGCGGGCCGATCCGGCGCCGGCGGGCTGAGCCCGGGCCGGCGCCGGCAACGCCCGTACGGACCGCGCTGATCGAGCCCGGCGGCGCGGTCCGGTCGCACCCGGCGGCTCGGCCCGCGCGTCGGCCCGCGTGGGACCGGCCGGCTGGGGCCCGGCCCCGGCGCAGGTCAGGCCCGGCCGGGATCGGACAGCGCTGGATTCGGCCCGGCCGGGTCGGTCGAGCGCGGGTTTCGGCCCGCGGGCCCAGTCAGGGCAGTTCGGGCAGGTCCGTCGGGTAGAGCAGGGTGAGGTCGTCGGTGCTCGGGTCGGGGTGCTGGGCCACCCGGCCCGCGTGCCGCTCGACCATCGCCTCGAACGTCTGCCGCGCCGTACGCCCGTTGCCGAACGCCGCGCCCCTGGGGAACGCCGTGAAGTACTTGACCAGCATCTCCGACGTGCCTTCGGCAAGCCGGTACTCGTGCTCCTCGGCCTGCTGTTCCACGATCCGCAGCAGCTCCTGCGGCGCGTAGTCGCCGAAGGTGATCGTCCGTGAGAAGCGGGAGGCCACCCCGGGGTTGACGGACAGGAAGCGGGCCATCTCCTCGGTGTAACCGGCGACGATCACCACCACCGCCTCCCGGTGGTCCTCCATCAGCTTCACCAGCGTGTCGATGGCCTCCCGGCCGAAGTCGCGCCCGGAGTCCTCGGGGGAGAGGGCGTACGCCTCGTCGATGAAGAGCACCCCGCCGCGGGCCCGCTCGAACGCCTCCTGGGTCCGGATGGCGGTGGAGCCGATGTGCTCGCCGACCAGGTCCACCCGGGACACCTCGACCAGATGGCCGCGCTCAAGCACCCCGAGCGAGGCCAGGATCTCGCCGTAGAGCCTGGCCACGGTGGTCTTGCCGGTGCCGGGCGAGCCGGTGAAGACCAGGTGGCGGCGGACCGATGCGGCCTTCAGGCCCGCCTGCTGCCGTCGGCGGCCCACCTCGATCATGTCGGTCAGCGCCCGCACCTCGCGCTTGACGCTCTCCAACCCCACCAGGGCGTCCAACTCGCCGAGCACGGCGGTGGACTCCCTGACCGGCACGGGCTCGGCCGCCGCCGTCGCCCCTGCCGCCGCGGTCGGGGCGGTGCGCTGGCCGGGCAGGCCGCCGAGCAGGCCGACGGTCTGCACCGCTGGCTGGCCGGCCGCGCCCGAGGAGCCGCCGGCCAGGCCGACCGGGTGCGAGGGGCCGGCCGTGGCGCTCTCGTCGCTGGTGCAGTCCTCGCTGACCGGCCCCGGCTCGGCGAACTCGTAACCGCCGCGGGCACAGCGCTCGGTACGGCACCGGGTGAGCGTCGAGCGGCAACCGTCGATGACGTGGAAGCCGTAGCCGCCGCTGCCGGTGACCCGACAGCCGTGGAAGGAGCCGCGGCCCTCCGCCGACACGTAGAAACCGGCCTCGGTGGGGGAGGTCACGGTGCACCGCTCGATGGTCGGGTCGGCGCCCTTGGTGACGATCACGCCGGTGGCCACGGAGTCGATGGTGCAGCCGGCCAGGGTGCCGCCGCTGCCGTGGTCGCGGAACCAGGCCCCGGTGGCCGCCTCCCGCACCCGGCAGTCGTCGAGTTGGGCACTGGCCCCGTCGCTGACCGACACGGCGGTGTTGCGCACCTGCGTGAGGTCGCTGTCCACCACGTCCACCCGGGAGCCGCGGTCGAGGACGAACAGCGCGTCCGGCACGTCGTGCACCCGGCACGAGTCGAGCACCGCAGCCGCCCCGTCGCTCACCCACACCGCCGGGTAGTCGCCGGTGCTGTCGTAGATCTCGCACTGGTTGGCGTCCACCCGGGTGCCCGGGTCCCACACCGAGAGTCCGTTGCGGCCGAACCTGCGCACCGTGGACCGGGTCAGCGTGAGCACCGAACGCGACCGCAGGTCGATGGCGTTCTCCGGGACGTCGTGCAGGTCGCAGTCGGCGAGCGTGAGCACCGCGTCGGTGTCCAGGTTGACCCCGTCGGCCGTGGTGCGGTGGATCTGACAGTTGGTGAGCAGGGCCGCGGCGCGGGTGGCGACCTGTACGCCCGAGCCCTTGATCTCGTACACCTCACAGCCCACCGCCTCAAGGGTGCTGCCCTCGCCGGTGACCGAGAGCCCGGCACCGCTGGCGTGGTGGATGCGGCAGCGCTCCAACCTGGGGTGCGCCCCGCCGCGCACCGAGACCCCCCACTGGCCGGCCGCGACCACCTCACAGTCCTCGAAGACCCCGGCCGCCCCGTCCAGCACGCTGAACCCGATGCCGGCCGGATTGTCCACGGTGCAGCGGCGCACGGTGGGCCGTGCCGTGCCGCGCACCTCGATGCCAACGGCCGAGCGGGTGGCCACCCGGACGTCCGCGAGGTCCGCCGCGCCCTCCTCGACGAGGAGCGCCGGCGCGGCCGAGTCCTGGCCCTCGATGTGCAGGTCACGCACGACGGCCGCGGCCCGCACCGTCAGCGCCACCCCCTCGGTCGGGGCGATCCGCACCGCCCCCCGGGCGCCCTCGGGCCCGCGCAGCGTCACGGCCCGCGACAGCACCACGTTCTCCCGGTAGGTGCCAGGGGCCACGGTGAGCAGGTCGCCGTCCCCCGCGGCCTCCAGGGCCGCCGTGAGCGAGGCGTACTCTCCCGTGCGCCGCCGCCACCGCGACGTACCGCTGTGCGTCACCTGGACCGAGCCCTGTGCCATGGCTTTGTCGTGCCCCCACCTCGTGCGTGCGTCCACCGGTTACGGCCGTGTGGTGTACCGGAGGAACACCGTAGCGTGCGCCGTGTGGGGGAGTTGACCGGTCAGTGTCCGGTGCCCGGCATGCCCCGGTCCGAGCCCGCCGGGGCCGGTCGCAGCCGCCCCACCGGCCCCGCCCGGCACGGGGTGACCGGCGCGCGGGGCGGGCCGGCACCGCCGGTGTCACCGCAGCCGCATCGCCAGCGTGACGACGGCGCCGACCGCCCCGGCACTGACCGCCAGCCGGTCGGAGACCAATCGGGTCAGCCACAGGCCGCGCCCGCTGGGCGCCCCGTCGAGCCCCGGCAGCACGTCCGGGATCACCGCATCGCTGAACCCCGGCCCGCGGTCGCTGATGGTGCACTCCAGTTCGTTGTCGATCCGGCGCAGCAGCAGGTGCCCCCGGCCGCCGGCGTGCTCGATCGCGTTGGTGGCGATCTCGTCCACGGCCAGGACGAAGTCGCCGCGCCTGGCCTCGGCGAGCCCGGCCCAGGCCGCGCGCTCCTCCACCAGGACCCGCAGCAACGGCAGGTCGCGCGCGGTGAAGTGGCGGTCGAGCAGTCGTCCGTCCGACTCGCCGTCGAAGGGGCGGCGGGGATCGGCTAGCACTGACGGCTCACCTCGATCAACGTGAGCGTGGGCAGGTCGTCGGCGCCCAGGCGGCGCAGGGTGCGGGCGACCGTCGGCGGACAGGCGACCGACAGCGGCGGGCGGCCGGCCGCGGCGAGCACGAGCAGATCGCTGGCGCAGCCGAGCGAGAGGAACTGGAGCCGAGACAGATCGACCGTCAACTGCCCGGTCGGTCCGGTACGGGTGAGCGCGGCCCGCACCCCGGCGCGGAACTCCGCCCGCCCGGTCAGGTCCGCCTCGCCGACCATCCACAGCGTGTCGTCGGTGGCCGCGATGGTGAGCACCCCGAGCCGGTCCAGCAGGCGGTAGGGGTGGGCCACCGCCATCCGGTCCAGCACGTCGGCGCCGAACCAGTGCCGGTCGTACGCGCAGACCTCGCTGTAGGGGCGGTCGGTGAACAGGTGGTCGACGTGGGTCTCACGGTGCATCACCAGGCGCGGGTCGATACCCAGTCGACGCACCCAGGCCATGTCGATGAAGACGCGGTAGCCGGTGTAGCCCTGGCGCACCGCCCGGTCGGTCTCCTCGGCCAGCCTGGACTCCTGGCGCGGGATGGTGAAGTCGCCGTCCGGGCTGATCAGCGCCTGCATGGAGGTGCACTCCAGTTGGCCGCTGGCCAGCGCCGGGGCCATGGACGGGCCGCCGGCGTGCAGGGCGCTGCGCACCTCGCGTACGTCCAGGTCGGGATCGGCGAGCACCGCGACCTTCTCGCCGCGCGCCACGCCGAGCCAGGCGAAGGCCGCCATGAGCTGCGCACGGGACTCGCCGTCTCCGTAACTCACGAAGGCATGGTCTCCTGGTCGCATGTGGTGCACGGGCATCAGCCGGCCGCGCTGCGCATCCGAGACGGGCATCTACCTGTCGCCCCTCTCGTGGCTGTCGCCGGCTGTCGTCCACTGCCCGCACCTGCTGTGGACCGTTTGCTGTCCACCGTGGCAGTACGGCTGCTGGTGTGGAGCCCCTACGGGGGCGCTTTCCGCGACAGACACTACGGGGAGTAAGGCGACGCGCCCCCCGGCGTGATCTCTATTGCATGCATTGCATGGATATTGCTCGGGAGTTGCCCAGACGCTGCCCGAAACTGGTCACTACTCAAGGATCTTGACCGGATCGCCCACCCGGAGGGTCCCGGTGTGCTCGGGGATCAGGTTCTGCCCGAACACCACCTTGTTGCCGATCCGATGGTGCGCGGCCAGCGTCCACAGCGGCTCCCTGCCGCGCTCGGTCGTCCGCTGGTCGGTGGTGGTGATCACGCACCGGGAACTCGGCTTGGCGACCCGGAAGACGACGTCGCCGATGAGCAGCTTGCGCCAGCCGTCCTCGGCCCAGGGCGTACCGCCGTCCACGACCACGTTGGGCCGGAACCTGTTCATCGGCAGCGGGCCCTCGTGCGCGTGGTCCCCCTGCGCGATCAGGGCGTTCAGACCCGCCAGCGAGGCGGTGGTGGTCAGCAGCAGCGGCATGCTGTCGGCGAGGCTGACCGTTTCGCCCGGGCGCGCGTACTCCGGGCTGATCGGCCGGCGCCGCGCGGGGTCGTCGAGGTGGACCAGATGCACCTTGCGCCCCAACAGTTCGCTGAACCAGGCGCTGCCCGCGCCCTCGGTCCACACCAGTTCGACCGGGTCCTTGAACACCCGCACCGTGGAGATGCGGCTCGACTCCGGGTCGGGCGGCGACACGGTCAGTGGCTGTTGGCCGTCGGCGCTGAGGGCGATGCTTCCGTCCGGCAGCGGCCGGGCGGCCCCGAGGGCGAGCCGGGGCAGTTGGCGCTGCGTCAAGAACGTGCCGTCGGGCTTCACCAACAGCCAGCGGCGGTCGCCGGCGAGCCCCCACGGTTCGACCGTGGCCTCGCTGAGCGCGTGTCCGCCCACGGACTTGACCGGATAGACGTGTATCGCGCTGAGCTGTGCGTCGGACATGCGCTCATCTTGCCAGCAGCAGGCCGTGCCCGTGGCGGCAGGTGGCCGCTGCGTGGTCGGGCCACGTGGCGTACGGCACGTCCGGGGTCCCCCGGCAGACGGTCGCTGGACCTGCCAAGACGCCGCCTCCGGTGGATTCCCACCGCGCCCGCGGCGTGCCCGCGGGCGGCGTCGACCGGAGCGGCTGTGCGATCAACGGGGGCCGGCCACTGGCCGGCGGGTGGCTCAGTAGCCCTGGCCCGGGTGCGGGCGGCCGTACTGCTCCGGGTAGGGCGCCGGGTTCGGCCGCGGCGCCGCGGGGCGGGCGGCGATCGGGCGCATCGCCTCGTACCCGTTCGGCGAAGCGGGGCGCTGCTGCTGCCCCTGCTGCGGGCCCGGGTAGCCGCGCGGGCCACCGGACTGCGGCGGGATGTACGGCGCCGGCGCCTGCTGGAGCGCGGGCTGCCCCGGGGCCTGCTGGCCGTACGGGGGCGGGGTGTGCTGTCCCTGGGAGGGGCCGGCCGGCAGTGCCGGCAGGGCCGCCGGGAGCGCCGGCGGGAAGTGGCCGCCCGGGTCATACGGCGACGGCACACGGATCGGTGCGATCTGAGGTGTGCCCCGCTCGGCGACAAGGCTGTCGTAGATGGGGGTGTCGGCGAAGTCCGGCGCGGGGTAGTAGCCGCCGCCGTAGCCGCTGCGGGGGAGGGTCATAGCCCTTAAGTTAAGCCCACCATGTGCTGGTTGGGGAGCCCGGCAAGAGTGTTGTTTCACGGGTTCCGTAGGGTCGTGGCACCTAATACGAGCGAATTCGGGAAAATCGGTCGCCGAGGTACGTTGAGATCCTGTAAAGAGCACGTTCTGGACGGGTCGCCAACAGTTCTTCCGGTGCCCGGCGAGTGAAAGGAAAGTGGGGGAACATGACGATGCGCAAGGGCATGAACGTGCCCGTCCCGGCCCCGGCGGTACGAATCGAGCTGGGCTGGCGCGGCGGGGCGGGTGTGCCTGACGTGGACGCGTCGGCCCTGCTGTTGGCCGGTGGCAAGGTCCGCTCGGACGCGGACTTCGTCTTCTACAACCAGGCCCAACACGCCTCCGGCGCGGTGCGGCACGAGGGCAAGCGCACCGGGGCCGAGGTCACCGACAGCCTGTCGGTCCAGTTCGCACAGGTCGAGCCGGACGTCGAGACCATCGTGCTGGCCGCATCGGCCGACGGCGGCACCTTCGGCCAGGTGCCGGGGCTGCACATCAGGGTGTTGGACGCGGCCGGCGGCGCCGAACTCGCCAGGTTCGACAGCGACGACGCCTCCGTGGAGACCGCGTTCGTCCTCGGCGAGCTCTACCGGCGCCAGGGCGCTTGGAAGTTCCGCGCCGTCGGTCAGGGGTACGACACCGGCCTGGCCGGCCTGGCCACCGACTTCGGCATCACCGTCGACGAGCCGCAGCCGGGCCCCGCCGACACCCCGGCCGCCCCGGTGACCGCTCCGCCCCCGCCGCCCACGGCCCCGGCCGCCCCGCTGCCCCCGCCGCCCGGCGCGGCCCCGGTC
>NZ_JBLIWA010000024.1:0-112766 GCF_047525675.1 Streptomyces sp. 796.1
GCCCGCGGCCGGCGGCGGGTCCGCCGCGCGCGGCCGGGCCCCGGCCCCACCGCGCGGCCACGGGTTTCCCGCGGCCCGCACCCGACGCTAGGCAGCGGGGCGGCGCCGCTCGTCAGACCGCGGTCGGGAGGCGGCGGGCGGGCGTAGTACCGGGGTACGACGGGCGGCCGGGTACGGGTACGGGTTCGCGGGCCCCCGGCCGCCGGGCTAGCGCGGGTCCGCCCCGTCCAGGTCGGCGATGGTGGCGATGGACGGGCCCCTGCGGGTCTGGAGGTCGCGGGCGACGTCCTCCGCTGCGCGCAGCGTCCGTACCGCGTTGCCCCAGGTCAGTTTGGACAGATCGGCCTTTGACCAGCGCCGGTCGAGCAGTTCGGCGATGAGCGTGGGGTAGCCGGAGACGTCGGCGAGGTCGGCGGGGGTGAAGGCGGTGCCGTCGTAGTCGCCGCCGACGCCGATGTGGTCGACGCCCGCGACCTCCCGCATGTGGTCCAGGTGGTCGGCCACCGTCTTGGCGGTGGCCAGCGGGCGCGGGTTGGCCTCCTCGAACGCCCGCTGCACCCGCATCCCCGCGGCCGAGGTGTCCAGCGGGTGCAGGCCGTTGGCCTGCATGTTGGCGTCGGCCGCCAGGGTCCATTCGATGGCCTCGGGCAGGATGAACTTCGGTACGAAGGTGGCCATCGCGATGCCGCCGTTGCCGGCCAGCCGCTCCAGCACGTCGTCGGGGACGTTGCGGACGTGGTCGCAGACCGCGCGGGCCGAGGAGTGCGAGAAGATCACCGGGGCCTCGCTGGTGTCCAGCGCGTGCCGCATCGTCGACGGCGCCACGTGCGAGAGGTCGACCAACATGCCGAGCCGGTTCATCTCGCGCACCACCTCGTGCCCGAAGGGGCTGAGGCCGCCCACGCCCGGGTCGTCGGTGGCCGAGTCCGCCCACGGCACGTTGTCGTTGTGGGTGAGCGTCATGTACCGCACGCCCAGCGCGTACAGGCCGCGCAGCGCGCCCAGCGAACAGTCGATGGAGTGACCGCCCTCGGCGCCCATCAGCGAGGCGATCCGGCCCTGTGCCCTGGCCGTCTCCATGTCGTCGGCGGTGAGCGCGAGCCGCAGGTCGTCGGGGTAGCGGTCGACGAAGCGGCGGACCACGTCGATCTGTTCCAGCGTGGCGCTGACGGCGGTGTCGCCCGCGAAGTCGGAGCGCACGAACACCGACCAGAACTGGGCACCGAGGCCACCGGCCCGCAGCCGCGGGATGTCGGTGTGCTGGTGCTCACTCAGGTCGCGGGAGAGGTCACGCGCATCGAGGTCGTAGCCGACCTGGCGCAGCGCCCACGGCAGGTCGTTGTGCCCGTCGACCACCGGGTGCTCCGCGAGCAGGGCGCGCGCCCTGGCGAGCAGTTCCGGATCGGGCGCGAGGACCGCAGGACCCGATTCGGACTGCGGCCCAGTGCCGGCGGATTCAGGTGCCACGGTCACTCACATCCCCATCGTTGCTGACCAACGTCGTCGTCGCGGGGTTGGGCCCCCGCCACGCCCCCACGCTAGACGACCCCGCCCCGGGCCCGGCCCGACCTGCCCGTGGCGGGTGGGGCCGGGGGCGTACGGATGGGGTGCCGCGTGGCACGTACGCGAGGGCCGCGGGTCGTGCGTACGGAGCTGCGTGTACGGGGCGCGGGGCCGGCTTGGCCCGTACGGGATGCGCGTACGCGGCGCGGGGTGCCGGGCGGAATGCGCGACGGACCACGCGACGCGTCGCACGGCGAAACTACTTGGCGAAGCCGAAGCTGCCCGAGCCCTCCACCTTGGCCCGCAGGCGCTTGCCCTTCTCGGTGGCCTGGTCGTTCAGGTCCTCCTGGAAGTGGCGCATCCGGGCGAGCAGTTCGGGGTCGTGCGCGGCGAGCATCCGGGCCGCGAGCAGCCCGGCGTTGCGGGCGCCGCCGATCGAGACGGTGGCGACCGGCACGCCCGCCGGCATCTGCACGATGGACAGCAGCGAGTCCATCCCGTCCAGGTACTTCAGCGGCACCGGCACCCCGATGACCGGCAGCGGCGTCACCGAGGCCAACATGCCGGGCAGGTGGGCCGCGCCGCCCGCGCCGGCGATGATCGCCTTCAGTCCGCGGTCCGCGGCCCGCTCGCCGTACGCGATCATCTCGCGCGGCATCCGGTGGGCGGAGACGACATCGACCTCGTAGCCGATCTCGAACTCGTCCAGGGCCTTGGCGGCGGCCTCCATCACGGGCCAGTCGGAGTCGGACCCCATGACGATCCCCAAGAGCGGCGCAGTCATTCCGTGATCGTTCCTCGCAGGTAGCCGGCGGCGTGGCTCGCGCGCTCGCGCACGTCGGCCAACTCGTCGCCGTAGGTATTGACGTGGCCGACCTTCCGGCCGGGCTTCACATCCTTACCGTACATATGGATCTTCAGACCAGGGTCGCGCGCCATGCAGTGCAGGTAGGCGCCGTACATGTCGGGGTAGTCGCCGCCCAGCACATTGGCCATCACGGTCCAGCGGGCGCGCGGGCGCGGGTCGCCGAGCGGCAGGTCGAGCACGGCCCGTACGTGGTTGGCGAACTGCGAGGTGACGGCGCCGTCCTGGGTCCAGTGGCCCGAGTTGTGCGGGCGCATCGCCAGCTCGTTGACCAGCACCACGGGCCCGTCGGGGCCGGCCACCTCGAAGAGCTCGACGGCCAGGTGCCCGACCACGTCCAGCTCGGCGGCGATCCGCAGCGCGAGCTGCTGCGCGTGCGTGGACAGCTCCGGGTCGAGCTCGGGGGCCGGCGCGATCACCGTGTCGCACACGCCGTCCACCTGGATCGACTCGACCACCGGGTACGCCACGGCCTGGCCGTGCGGGGAGCGGACCACGTTGGCCGCGAGCTCGCGCACGAAGGCGACCTTCTCCTCGGCCAGCACCGGCACGCCGGCCCGGAACGGCTCGGCGGCCTCCGCCTCGCTGCGGACGACCCACACACCCTTGCCGTCGTACCCGCCGCGCACCGTCTTCAGGACGACCGGGAAGCCGTCGCCCTCGGCGGCGAAGCGGGCGACGTCGGCCGGGTCGGCGACGATCCGGTGCCGCGGGCACGGGGCGCCGATCTCCGTCAGCTTGGCGCGCATCACCCCCTTGTCCTGGGCGTGCACCAGCGCGCGCGGACCGGGTCGTACGGGGATGCCGTCGGCCTCCAGGGCCAGCAGGTGTTCGGTCGGCACGTGCTCGTGATCGAAGGTGATCACGTCACACCCTTGTGCGAAACTACGAAGGGTGTCGAGGTCGCGGTAGTCGCCGACCACCACCTCCCCCACGACCTGCGCCGCGGAGTCCGTCGGGGTGTCGCTGAGAAGCTTGAACTTCACGCCGAGGGGGATGCCCGCCTCGTGCGTCATACGTGCGAGCTGGCCGCCGCCGACCATGCCAATCACAGGGAACGTCACCCACCCAGGGTAGCCGTATCGGCCGGCAGACCCCCGTTTGCCCTCGTAGGATCATCCATGTCCGGTTCGCTCGATGATCCACCAACGATCCCCAACATCGCGGCGCACGCCGTGCGGCGGCTGGTTAGCATGAAGCAGTTGGAGTAATGCTGGCGACCGCGATACGGAGTATGACGATCACTATGAGTGAACGGCGCGCGCTGCGTATGCGGCTGGAACTGCTCACGCGCGAAGTCGCGAAGTTCGGTGCCGTGGGCGGTGCGGGCCTCCTCGTCAACCTCGCGGTCTTCAACCTGGTCCGGCAGACCACCGAGCTGCCGGTGGTGCGGGCGAGCATCCTCGCGACGGTCGTCGCCATCGCCTTCAACTACGTCGGTTTCCGGTACTTCACCTACCGGGACCGCGACAAGAGCGGCCGGGCCAAGGAAATGAGCCTGTTCCTGCTGTTCAGCGCGGTCGGCCTGGTCATCGAGAACGGTGTGCTCTACACCGCCACGTACGGCTTCGACTGGGACACCCCGCTCCAGAGCAACATCTTCAAGTTCCTCGGCATCGGCATCGCCACGCTCTTCCGCTTCTGGTCGTACCGGACCTGGGTGTTCCGGGCGCTGCCGGCCCGCGAGGCCGTGCAGACCGCCGAGTCCTTCCTCACCACGGCCGAGCGCCGGGAGCGGGCCCAGGCGGGCCGCACGAAGTAGCCCGGCCCGCCACCGCCGCACCCCTCCACCCGACACCCCGCCGCGCCGCACCCTCCGGGCCGTGCCGCTCCGGCCGCCGTGCTCCCTCAGGCCCGGCCGCACCGCACCCGCCGCCCGTACCCGGCCGTCGCGCCTCGCAGCCGTCACGCCTCGCGGCCGGAGCGGCCCGCCGTCACGCCTCGTCCACGGCCGCGGCGTCCGCCTCGCGGCTCAGGAACAGGGCGAAGATGGGCGGCTGCTGCTGGAGCAGCTCCAGCCGGCCGCCGTCCGCCTCGGCCAGGTCCCGGGCGACGGCGAGGCCGAGCCCGGTGGAGTTGCGCCCGCTGACCGTCCGTTCGAAGACCCGGGCGCCGAGGTCGGGCGGGACGCCGGGGCCGTCGTCGGAGACCTCCACCACCGCCTGGTTGCCGGTGACCCGGGTGCGCAGCGCGACCGTGCCGCCGCCGTGCATGAGCGAGTTCTCGATCAGCGTCGCCAGCACCTGGGCGACCGCGCCCGGGGTGCCGACCGCGCGCAGCCCGTTCTTGCCGGAGCGGACGATGGCCCGCCCCTCGCCGCGGTAGGCCGGGCGCCACTCCTCGACCTGCTGCTTGACGACCTCGTCCAGGTCGAAGGCGACGGCCGAGCCCGAACGCGGGTCGCGCGAGTTGGTCAACAGCCGCTGCACCACGTCCGTCAACCGCTCCACCTGCGTCAGCGCGATCGTCGCCTCCTCCTTGACCGTCTCCGGCTCATCGGTGAGCGTGATCTCTTCGAGCCGCATGGAGAGCGCGGTCAGCGGCGTCCGTAGCTGGTGCGAGGCGTCGGCGGCCAACCGCCGCTCGGCGGTGAGCATCCGCGCGATGCGCTCCGCACTGGCGTCGAGCACGTCCGCGACCCGGTCCAGCTCGGGCACCCCGTACCGCCGGTGCCGCGGGCGCGGGTCTCCCGAGCCGAGCCGCTCGGCCGTCTCCGCCAGGTCGGTCAGCGGCGCGACCAGCCGGTGCGCCTGGCGTACGGCGAGGATGACGGCGGCCACGATCGCCAGCAGCGCCACCGCCAGGATGATCAACAGGGTGCGGCCGATCTCCCGGCCGACGGTGCTGTGCGACTCCTCGACGCGGACCGTGACGCCCTGGGCGCCGCGCTCCTCGGCCACGATGACGCCGCCCGACGGGCGGTCGCCGATCTCCAGCGTGGGCCGCCCCGGCACCGTGATCCGCGCGTACCTGTCGGTGGTGATCTGGTCGCTGAGCACCTTGGGCGTGACCGATTCCCCGCCGATGAGCCGCCCGTCCACGATGCTCACCAGCCGCAGCGCCTCGGACTCCACGCTCTCCTGGGCGCTGTTCTCGATGGTGCGGGTCTCGACGATGACCAGGGAGACGCCGAAGACGGCGATGACGACGAGTACCACCGCGAGCGTGGAGTTGATCAGACGGCGACGCATGGCTCCACTACCGTGTTCGGGTCAGCTTTCGGAACGGCCTGCCGGCCGGTGTGCGGCGGGCCGGTGCCGCGGGCGGCGCTCCGGCCGGGGTGCTCCGGCCCGGCGTTCGGGGCGCAGCCCCGGCAGGGTGCCCCGCAAGGCGCCCCGTGCGGGGGCGGGTCCGGCGTCGGACCCGGTGCCCGGCCCCGCGGCCCGCCCAGTTTCTCGCTCAGCTCTTCTCGAACCGGAACCCCACGCCGCGCACCGTCGCGATGTACCGCGGGTTGGCGGCGTCGTCGCCCAGCTTCTTGCGGAGCCAGGAGATGTGCATGTCGAGCGTCTTGGTCGACGACCACCAGGTGGTGTCCCAGACCTCGCGCATCAGTTGGTCGCGGGTCACGACCCGGCCCGCGTCCCGGACCAGCACCCGCAGCAGGTCGAACTCCTTGGCCGTGAGCTGGAGCTCTTCGTCGCCCATCCAGGCCCGGTGCGACTCGACGTCGATCCGTACGCCGTGGGTGGCCGGCTGCGGCTGCTGGGCCTCGGCCGAGCCGCGGCGCAGCAGGGCCCGGACACGGGCCAGCAGTTCAGCGAGCCGGAACGGCTTGGTCACATAGTCGTCGGCGCCGGCATCGAGGCCGACAACGGTGTCCACCTCGTCGGCGCGGGCCGTGAGCACCAGCACCGGAAAGCCGTGGCCCTCGTTGCGGAGCCGGCGGCACACCTCAAGGCCGTCCATGCCCGGCAGGCCGAGGTCGAGGACGAGGAGGTCGACACCGCCTTGCAGTCCGGCGTCCAGCGCTGTGGGTCCGTCCTGGCGCACCTCGACCTCGTACCCCTCGCGGCGCAGGGCGCGGGCGAGCGGCTCCGAGATGGACGCATCATCCTCGGCGAGCAGTACTCGGGTCATGCGGGAATGGTAGTCCGCGACCGGCCGGCGCAGGGCGGGGCCTGCGTCCCCGTCTCGGCCGACGTGCGGCGGGCCGCCCCGGGCGGCCAACGGCCCGCGTCGGGCTCCGGGCATCCCCGCCCCGGCGCCCCACCCGGCCACACCGCACCACGTGTCCCAGCACACCCTGTGTTCCACAGCACGCCCTGCGGCCCGCGCGGGCGCCGTCGGCACGCCGGTACGCGCTGCCACGCCCCTGGGCGGGCGCCCGTCCACGCCCCGCCGGAACGCGCCCCGCGCCGCCCAACCACAGGCCCGTACGGGGCAATTGCCCGCTGCGCCGGAAGGGCGCTACTCGCGGTGGGATACACCCTTATCAACCACTCGTGACCACATCCCCGACACCGCCTAAATACGCGGCAAAATGTTGCTGCCATGTGTCGTGAGTTACGTCTCAACGCCTTCCATTCGTGCCCCACGTCTGGCGTATGGTGACGGAACGTCTGTAGCACTGCCCTGAGACCTTTGGATCGCAAGACGCGCCAAGCGTTTCTGTTGTGCGTGGGGCTGGAGCCACCAGTCTCGTCCGAACACAGTGAATGACCTGCCGGCCCAGTTCGCCGCGTGCCTCGCGCGCGGGGACGCACAGCCCGGCGGCGCGGCCGTCCTCCCGGCTCCCCTCCAGGGTGCCGCCCCCCTGGGACGCCGCGTCACCGGTGTCGGTAACCCGAACGGGCGCGTGATCTTGATACCGGCTAGCCGTCTTGGTCTCGCGTCCCGAGCCCCCCAAGGAACAACCATGGCGTCCAGCCTGACGAAGGGCGCGGCCAAGCAGGGATCCCCTGCGGACGGCGGCAAGACCTTCTTCGGCCACCCTCGTGGCCTGGCCACTCTCTTCATGACCGAGATGTGGGAGCGCTTCAGCTTCTACGGCATGCGGGCCCTGCTCGTCCTCTACTTGATCTCCGGCGGGCCGGACTCGAAGGACGGCAGCCAGGGCGGCGGCCTGGAGATGAGCCAGACCAACGCGGTCGCCATCTACTCCGTCTACCTCGCCATGGTCTACCTGCTGGCCATGCCGGGCGGCTGGTTCGGCGACCGGGTGTGGGGCCCGCGGAAGACCGTGGCCATCGCGGCCAGCATCATCATGGCCGGCCACCTGCTGCTCGCGGTCCCCGGCCAACTGCCCTTCTTCGCGGGTCTGGCGCTCGTCGCGTTCGGTTCCGGCCTGCTGAAGGCCAACATCTCCACGATGGTGGGCCAGCTCTACGACGGCCCGGAGGACCCGCGCCGCGACGGCGGCTTCACGATCTTCTACATCGGCATCAACCTGGGTGGCTTCGCGGCGCCGCTGATCATCGGCACGGTGGGCCAGGAGGTCAACTGGCACCTCGGCTTCGCCATCGCCGCGCTCGGCATGGCGCTGGGCCTGACCCAGTTCCTCATCGGCACCCGCCACCTGAGCCCGCTGTCCAGCCAGGTGCCGACCCCGCTCAACATCGAAGAGCGCAAGAGCTGGCTGCGGAAGGGTCTGATCTGGACGTCGATCGCCGCCGCGTTCTACGCCGTGGTGACCCTGACCGGCCACTTCACGCTCAACTGGGCGCTCGTCCCGATCACCATCGCGGGTCTGGTCATCCCGATCGCGGTGCTCACCCGGATCAAGCGGGACAAGGAGCTGACCGACCTCGAACAGACCAAGGTCAGCGGCTACATCTGGCTCTTCGCCGCCGCCGCCGTCTTCTGGATGATCTTCGACCAGGGCGGTTCGACGCTGTCGGCCTTCGCCGAGACGAAGACCGCGGACAACGTGTTCGGCATCCACTTCCCGTCGTCCTGGTTCCAGTCGGTCAACTCGGCCTGGGTGATGGCGCTCGCACCGGTCTTCGCCTGGATGTGGCTGGCGCTGGCCCGCCGCAACAAGGAACCCAGCACCACGGTGAAGTTCGCCATGGCGCTGGTGCTCACGGGTGCGTCGTTCTTCGTCTTCGTCATCCCGATGAGCATGGCCAACAGCGATGGCTCGGCCGTGAGCCCCGGCTGGCTGCTCTCCATCTACATGCTCCAGACCATGGGTGAGCTGTGCCTCTCACCGGTGGGCCTGTCGGTCACCACCAAGATGGCCCCGGAGAAGTACGCCAGCCAGATGCTCGGCGTCTGGTTCCTCTCGACCACCGCGGGCGACTGTACGACGGGGCTGCTCTCCATCGCCGGCGTGGACCTGAGCGGCGAAGGGATAGTCGCCGCGGAAGCCACCCTGGCGGTGCTGGCCGGCCTCGCCATCTGGATGTACCGCAAGAAGGTCATGAAGATGATGGGCGAGGTGCACTGACACCCCCACCGGCCGCCCCGCCCCCGGCAGGGCCGCCACACTGACCGAGCTCAGGGCCCCGACGCACCGCGTCGGGGCCCTGAGCGTTCCATCGGGTGGGTCGCCGCGACGCCGGGCCGGGCCGGGGCTGCCGCGGGTCGACGTCGTACCAGCCATCGTCGTACGAGCCGGCCTCGCCAGCCCGTACGAGCCATCGGCGCGTACGGGCTGCGGGGCCGGGGTGGTGGGGGCGCGTGGGCGCGCAGGGTGAGCAGGCGTGCGGGCGCGCACGAGGGGCAGGCGTGCGGGCGCGCACGAGGGGCAGGCGTGCGGGGGTTGGCCCCGGAGGGCGGCGGTGGGGGGTGGCGTGGTGGGAGGAGGCGCGGAGCGTGGTGGAACTGCGGCGGAGTGGGCGAACCGGGTGGGTCAGCCTGGCGCGGCGAGTTCCGCCCAGACCGTTTTTCCGGCACCGTCAGCGTTCCGTATGACACCCCAGTCGAGGCAGAGGCGCTGCACGATGAACATCCCATGGCCGCCGGGGCGGCCGGCGCGGTGCGGTGTGCGGGGCGCGGGGGTGCCCGCTCCCCGGTCCCGGACCTCAAGCCGGAGCGACTTGTCGCCGCAGCTCACCCGCAGCTCTTCGGGCCCGTCGGCGTGCAGGCAGGCATTGGTGACCAGCTCCGAAACGACCAGCAGGACGTCTTCGGCGGCGGCGCGCTGGTCCGCCGTCGAGGCGGGCAGCCAGCCCCAGTCGCGCAGCGCCTCGCGCGCGAAGTCGCGGGCGCGCGGCACGGCGCCGCTGGCGTCTATCAGGGTGAGTCGGCGGATCTGCCCGTGCGACGGGCGGGCCGGAGCGGAGGCATCAGCCTCCGGCCCGCGGTCACCCGGCGAGTACGGCCGCGCGGTGCTCATCAGCGCTTCACCTCACCGATTCACCGATTCAGGGACAGGGGCTGCCTGTCACGTCGAGCAGATTTAGCTGTCTCCTGCCCGGGCGCGGCGTGAGAACACCCACTTCTTTGACCCGGGCCGTGTGACTCAAGTAACGCATGCAGGAAGCGCACACGACAGACCAGGCCCGCATCACTCGATGAGTGCCGCGTCCAGGGTGTCGTGCACGGTAAAGACGGCATCGGCGCCGGTGATCTCGAAGACCCGGGCCACGACGGGGAGCATGCCAGCGAGATGGACCCCACCCCCTGCGGCCTCGGCCTTCAGCCGGGCACCGAGCAGCACGTTCAGGCCCGTGGAATCACAGAACTCCAGCCGCGAGCAGTCGACGACCAGCCGGGAGCGCCCGTCGGTGACGCACTGCTCCAGTGGCTCGCGCAACAGCTCGGCGGTGTGGTGGTCGAGCTCACCCGCCGGCGTCACCACCGCGCTCGCTCCCTGGTGCCGTACCTCGACTCGCAGTCGGCCCCTGCTCGTGCTGCCGACCATCCCGGGGTCCATGCACGCACCTCTTCTGGCGTCTCGTGGCTTTCGATTGCGCGCCTCGAACCCTACGCCTTCGATACGGTGTGCGGTAGCCGAACAACTGGCATATATCACCAAATACGGACAACACGCACTTGCCACTTCCGGGTCAATGCGGGTAGGCGTAGATGGACACACCCGAACACGGCCCGGCTTTGGAGGCGCCGCTCACCGCAGCACGACGTCACGGCTTCGGCAGCCATATGCCGAGAATGATGGAGGACACCCATGTCACCCCGGCTCGACGAATCGCGCACCGAACACGTTCGGGACCCCGCCTCGTCGACACCCTCGCCCCTGCAGGACGAGCTGGCGCCGTCTGCGGACCTCCCGGCTCACGCCGCCCCGCAGGAGCCGGCTCCCGCCGACTACTTCGACGACCTGCCCGAGATCCCGCCCTTCGACGAGGTCGGCCCGGTCGACGCGAGGGCCCTGTCCAAGACCCTCTTCGAGCGCCTGGAGTCGCTTGAGGAAGGCACCCACGCATACGCGTACGTCCGCAACACCCTGGTCGAGCTGAACCTGGCCCTGGTCAAGTTCGCCGCCTCCCGGTTCCGCTCCCGCAGCGAGCCGATGGAGGACATCATCCAGGTGGGCACCATCGGCCTGATCAAGGCCATCGACCGGTTCGAACTCAGCCGCGGCGTGGAGTTCCCCACCTTCGCGATGCCGACCATCATCGGCGAGATCAAGCGCTTCTTCCGGGACACCAGTTGGTCGGTGCGGGTCCCGCGGCGGCTCCAGGAACTCCGGCTCGACCTGGCCAAGGCCGGCGACGAGCTCGCGCAGAAGCTCGACCGCGCGCCCACCGTCAGCGAACTCGCCGAGCGTCTCGACCTCAGCAACGAAGAGGTCATCGAGGGCATGGCCGCGAGCAACGCGTACACCGCGAGCTCGCTGGACGCCCAGCCGGAGGAGGACGACAGCGAGGGCGCGCTGGCCGACCGGATCGGCTACGAGGACCACGGGCTCGAAGGCATCGAGTACGTCGAGTCGCTCAAGCCGTTGATCGCCGAGCTCCCGCCGCGCGACCGCAAGATCCTCTCGTTGCGGTTCGTGGCGAACATGACCCAGTCGGAGATCGGCGAGGAACTCGGCATCTCCCAGATGCACGTCTCCCGGCTGCTCTCCCGCACGCTGAACAAGCTCCGCAAGGGGCTGACGCTGGAGGAGTGACCGCCCGCCGAACGGCGTGCCGGGGCGCACCGCGCCCGCACTCACGGAAGCAGGGCCCATCCCGTACCGCGCACGGGGAGGGCCCTGCTCCGTTTTCTGCATCCCGCGTTCCCCGACGGGTGGGTGGCGCCGCGTCGTATGCAACGCGGCGCGGGATGCGTACGAGGTGGCGGGCGTTGTATGCGGTGAGGCGCGGGTCGTGGGCGGGTTGTGCGCGGAGTACATGCGGGTTCCACGCCGGTTGCATACAAGTCGTACGCGCACGGCGGGAGGGGCCGTGGGGCGGGCGGGGTTCGCCGGGGCGTGAGGGCGGTCCGCGGCGGTGTGGGGCGGGCGGGGTTACGGCTGGAGGAGGGGGGCCACGGCGGGGAGGGCCGCGAAGGAGGCGCGGACGCTTGCGCGGAGCGCCTCGCGGTCGTCGGCGCCGACGGTCGCCGGGTCGCGGCCGGCCCCGGTGGACCACTCGCGCAGCGCGTTGCGCCAGGCGGCCACCATCAGTTCGAGGAGCAGCCGGGCGGGGAGCGCGCCGATCCCGCGTTCGGCGGGGAGCCGCTCGACCACCGTGGCCACCACCGCGTCCGTCACCTCCGCACAGTGCTGGAGGCTGTGGGCGGTCAGGGCCGGCGTGCGGTCGGCGAGGGCCCGGCTGACCAGGAACCGGCCCTCCCAGCCGTCGGACATGTCGGCGATGGCGGCGATCAGGGCGTCCTGGTAGGCGGTGAGCAGCGGGCCGTCGAGATCGCTGGCCTCGATCCGGCGCCGGTAGGTGTCCCAGAGTTCCTTCTCGGGCGCGAGTGCCACGTCCTCCTTGCCGGAGAAGGTGCGGAAGAAGGTCCGCTTGGAGACCTCCACGGCGTCCACGAGCTGGTCGAGCGTGGTCTCGGCGAAGCCCTGCGCGGTGAAGAGCCGCAGCGCCGCGTCGACCAGCGCCTGCCGGGTGCGCCGCTTCTTGCGCTCGCGCAGCGGGAGGCGCTGCGGGTCTTTGTGGTCGGCGTGGTCGGCGTGGTCGGCGGCAGGGGTCACGCGGGCAGTGTACGTCGCTCCCCGCACCGCAACGGCAAATGCCCCTTGAACGCTTATGCCACTCAGTGGCACTATCGGCGCGGGGCCGCCGGCCCCCCGATACGAGGGATGTGAGTGAGCCATGCGCGCATGGGTGATCGACCACGGGGCCCCGGGTGGGCTGCGTCTGACCGAGACCGCCGACCCGGAGCCCGGTCCCGGGCAGGCGCTGGTGCGGGTGGCCGCGTTCTCCCTCAACCGGGGCGAGGTGGACGGCGTCATCCCGGGCGGCCCGCAGGGCGTGGTGCCGGGCTGGGACGCGGCGGGCACGGTGGTACGGGCCGCTGCCGACGGCACCGGGCCCGCCGTCGGCAGCCGGGTGGTGACGCTCGGCGACGGCGGCGCGTGGGCCGAGTTGCGCGCCGTGGACACCGAGTTGATCGGTTCCGTACCGGCCGGGGTGAGCCTCGCCGCGGCGAGCACGCTCCCGGTGGCCGCGGGGTCGGCGCTGCGCGGGCTGCGCCGGCTCGGCAGCGTCCTGGGCCGCCGGATCCTGGTCACCGGCGCGGGCGGGGGCGTGGGCCGGTACGCCGTACAACTCGCGGCGCTCGGCGGCGCCCACGTCATCGCCGCCACCAGCACGCCGGCCGGCGCTGAGGGGCTACGGGCGCTCGGCGCCGCGGAGGTCGTCCACGTCGGGGCGGCGGCCGACGGGACGCAGCAGACCGGGGACGCCGACGGCAGGGCCGACGGTGGCGGGGCCGGCGGCGACGGGACCGGCGGCGGGATCGGTGGCGCGCCCGTCGTGCCCGGGGTGGAGGTCGGCCTGGTGCCCAGCGGCCCGGTGTACGGGGTGCTCGACATGGTGGGGGGTGCGCAACTCGTCTCCGCCTACGCCTCGTTGGAGCCGCACGGGACGCTGGTCTCGATCGGGCACGCCACCGGCACCGGCGAGTACTTCCCCTTCGGGGCGCTCTTCGGCCACCTCGGCCGGCATGACCGTTCGCTGACCTCCTTCCACCTGCTCCAGGACGCGGCGCGGCTCGGCGCGGACCTGACCTGGCTCGCCAGCCTGCTCGCCAGCGGCACCATCGACCCGCAGATCACCTGGCGCGGCGACTGGAGCCGCGCCACCGAGGCGGCACGGGAGTTGAGCGAGCGCCGGGTGCCGGGCAAGGCCGTGCTCGAAGTGGCGGGTGGGGAGGGGTAGGCGGGGTCCGCTGGGGCGGCCTGTACTCGCATCCGTACTCGTATCCGTTCCGTACGGGCCGCCGCTCGCCCGCCCCCGGGGCCGGGGCCAGGGGGCCGACCCCGGCGCCTCGGCGTCCCAGTAGCTCACCCCTCGGGACCGGCATCGCCCCGGGCACCCGGCCGTCCAGCCGCGACGCCCCGGCCGCCACCCGTCAGCCCTGGCGCCCCGCCGCCGATCCCCCCGGCGCCCCCACCGCTCCCCCGACCTCGGGCGCGCGGGGCCCTGTCGCGTCGAGTGCCGCGTCGAGCAGGGCCGCGGCGGCCGTGCGGGCCTCGTGGGCCGGGGTGGCGGAGGCGGTGAGGGCCGCGGTGGTGGTGGCGCCCTCGACGAGGAGGGCCAACTGGCCGGCGAGGGCCTCGGGGGCGGCGACCTCCAGGGCCGCGGTCAGTTCGCCGAGGTATTCCCGTACCGCCTGCTTGTGGGTACGCGCCAGGTCGGCGACGGCCGGCGAGGTGCCGCCGAGTTCGGCGTAGCAGTTGATGAAGGCGCAGCCCCGGAAACCCGGCTCGGCGAACCACTCGGCGAGCCAGTCGAAGACCGCGAGCAGCCGGGCGCGCGGGGTGGGCCGGGCGTCGGCGTAGCGGGTGAGGGCGTCGCGCCAGGACTGGTCGCGGCGCCGCAGGAACTCCTCCACCAGCCGCTCCTTGGCCGGGAAGAGCTGGTAGAGGCGCTTGAGGGAGACACCGGCGGCGCCGCGTACCGCGTCCATGCCCACCGCCCGCACGCCCCGGGCGTAGAACAGCCCCTCGGCCGCGTCCAGGACACGTACCCGGACCTGTTCGTCGGCCGCCGCACTCGCCGCCATCCCGCACCCGCCTCACTTCTGCTTCGCTCATCGATCGACACACCGGCACCACTGCCGCCACCGTCGCTGCCGCTGCCGCTGCCGCCCACCCCGTTGCCGCCTGGTCGTCGCGGGAGCCGCAGCGCCGCGGGAGCGGCAACGCGGTGGGAACCGCACCGCCGTGGGAGCGCACCGGCCGTGGGCCCGTTCGGGCGGCGGCACTTGCGTGGAGAACGATGGTTCTCCTACCGTACCCGGCAGGCCCGGAGAACGCTCGTTCTCCGGCGCACGTCCTGGTCACGCCGGGGCGTGCGGCACGCATGCCCCGGCACGCACGTCCCGATGGAGGAGCGACCCATGTCCCCCTTGCCCCCACTGCCCCCGTTCACCGAGGAGACCGCGCGCCGCAAGGTGCAGAACGCCGAGGACGCCTGGAACTCGCGCGACCCCGAGCGGGTGGCGCTGGCGTACACGGAGGACTCCGAGTGGCGGAACCGGGACGTCTTCCTACGCGGACGAGACCAGATCCGCGCCTTTCTGACCGAGAAGTGGCAGCGCGAGCACGCGTACCGACTGCGCAAGGAGCTGTGGGCGTACACCGGCAACCGGATCTCCGTACGTTTCACCTACGAGTGGCACGACGACGGCGGCCAGTGGTGGCGCAGCTACGGCAACGAGCAGTGGGAGTTCGCCCCGGACGGCCTGATGCAGCGGCGCTACGCGAGCATCAACGACCTGGCCATCGCGGAGTCCGAGCGGCAGCTCGTGGGCTGAGTCGTCGACGGGGGGCCGGGGCGGGTCCGGCTGCGTGCCGGGCCCCGGCGGGGGCCGACGCCGCGCACCCGCCGGATGCTGACGGCCCGTTCGCCGTCGCCCGTTGCCGCCACGGAGTCGGTCCTGACCAGCGCGGCCCAGTCCGTAGCGTGCGCGCGTCGGACCACCAGCCCGTCGGGGTTCCCCAGGTCCATGGGGAACATCGTGGCAACTGCGGACGCGATGCTCACCCCATTTCCCCGGCGCCCCGCTCCCGTCGACCCTCACGCCCGCTGCCGAAGGCCGCCGCTCTGCGGCGCCGTTGTTCTTCGATCCCGCCGCTCTTCGGCCCCGCCGCTGGGGCTCGGCTGTCGGCCGACCGGATCGCCTGGGCCGTCTGCCGCTCGGCCGGGCGCCGATTCACTGGCCGTACCGCAGATCTTCCTCAAGTCCGGGGACGAGCCGGCGGCGTGCGGACAGACTGCGCGAAGGCGCGGCCGTACAGGGGGCGGTCGCGCCGGTACGGCGCGCGCCGCCAGGTCGCGGGGCGGGTGGCGCGGGGAGTGGAGGGGGTACGGCCGTGGCGGACGAGGCGCAGGTGCACTACGACGACGAGGCGTTCAAGCGGTTCGGGGTGCCGGTGCGGCTGACCGAGACCACGCTCGACGCGGACACCTGGCGCCCGGTGCCGCTGGACCGGCTGAACCTGGTGGCCACGGCGGAGGCGTACCTGCGCGGCCAGTGGCTCGGCGGCGGCTGGGCAGCGCGTCCGGGCGGGCGGAACATGCGGCCGAGTGGAGCGTGCGGCCGGGCCCGGGAGCGCCCCCGCCCCTCCGCCGCGGGCTGCTTCCTGCCCGTGGGCGGCTCCGTCCTCCGCCGCAGGTTGCTTCCGCCCGCAGGCGGCTCCCTGCCCGTGGGCGGCCTCGCGCCGCCTGCCCGTACGTGGCTCCGCACCGGCGCGCGGGCGACGGTGCCGGGCCCGAGCACGGGCGGGGGCCGGGGGTCGGTGGGCTACTGCGCCGCGGGCGTCCGCTCCTGCCCCGGTATCGCGGTCAGTCGCCACAGCGAGGTCACTTCCGCCGCCCGGGCCGCGTGCAGCGGGTCCGTCCGGTCGGTGGCGCGGCCGTGCCGGGGGCGGACGTCCAGGCGGTCGACGATGCGCAGTCCGGCCGCCGCGATGAGGTCGAGCAGCTCGGCCCTGGTGCGCAGGCCGAGGTGTTCGGCCAGGTCGGAGAGGATCAGCCAGCCCTCCCCCGCCGGTGTCAGATGGGCGGCGAGGCCACTGAGGTAGCCGCGCAACATGCGGCTGTCCGGGTCGTACACCGCGTACTCCACCGGTGAGGTGGGCTTGGCCGGCACCCACGGCGGGTTGCACACCACGAGCGGCGCCCGGCCGGGTGGGAAGAGGTCGGCTGCGACCACCTCCACCTGCTGCGCGACGCCGAGTGCAGCCGCGTTCTCGCGCGCGCAGGCGAGCGCGCGCGGGTCCTGGTCCGTGCCGACCACGCGCCGCACGCCGCGTCGGGCGAGCACGGCGGCCAGCACGCCGGTGCCGGTGCCGATGTCGAAGGCCAGGTCGGCGGCGCCGGCGGGCAGCGGCGCCTGCGCCACCAGGTCCACGTACTCGCCCCTGATCGGCGAGAACACCCCGTAGTACGGGTGCACGAGGTCCCCGCCGAGCGCGTCGATCGGCACGCCCTTGCGGCGCCACTCGTGTGCGCCGACGAGGCCGAGGAGTTCGCGCAGCGAGATCACCGCCGGTTCGGCCGCGGCGTCCGCGCCCCACGCCTCCCGGCAGGCCGCGGCCACGTCCGGGGCCCGGCGCAGGGGGATGCGGGGACCGGCCGCCGGCTCCGGCCCGGGCTCGACCGGGACCAGCACCATGCCGAGCAGCCGCGCGCGCTGCGCCTGCGCCTTGCGGTGCAGGTGGAAGGCGTGGGCGGGGGAATCGTCCGGCGCGCCCGCGGGCGCTGCGGCCCCGTCCGCCGGGAGCGGTGCGCCCGTGCCGCCGCGTCGTCTGCGGGCGGGGCGCTTGCGGTCCGCGCTGCGGTCGGCGCGCCGGGCCAGCGCCTGGAGGAGCTGCCGCGCCTGGTGGTAGTCCCCGCGCCAGAGCACCGCCGTGCCCTCGCAGACCAGCTTGTACGCCGCGTCCGCCGTCATCCTGTCGTCGCCGATCGCCACCCGCCGGGGCACCGGCACGCCACTCTCCGATCGCCACCGCGCCTCGTACGACGTCCCGTCCTCGGTCCAGGTGAGGCGCGGGTGGGCCGCGGCGGGGGCGGCGGAAGGCGATGCGGCCGGGGCGGTCGGAGCCGACGCGGCCGGGGCCGGCGGGGTGGCGGAAGCCCCGGGAACGGCAGGAGTCCTGGGAACGGCGGGCGCTACGGCCGGCGCGGCGGCGTCCTGCGCGCGGCCCTGCTCCGGGCGGGCCCGCTCCGCGAGGGGCGCGCCCGCGGTGGTGGGCCGGCGGCCCGCCCCGGTGGCCGGGCGCGCGGTACCGGCCGGGCGGCTGCTGCCGGCGGGGTCGCTACCGGCGGCCGGGTCGGGGCGGGGGTCGGGGGCGGGATCGGCGGTGTGCATCTCTTCCAGCTTCGCGAGGTCGGCGCACGGCGAGGAGCCGACGCACTGGGGACACCATCCCACGGGCCACTGACAGTGGCCGTACGGCCACCGTACGACCAGGTCAGACGGCGTACGCCAAACCCGCCCCGGCGCCCGCCGGGCCCCGCCCCGTGGCCGCCGGCTGGTACGGGCCACGGGCCGTGACCGCAGCAGCCGTACCGGTCGGGCCAGGTCGCGCCGGGCCGGCTCCAGTGCGCCCAGGGGCCCGCCGGGTGCGGCCCGGCCGCCACGTGAGACCCGGGGAAGCGGGCCCGTGGTCACGGCCCGGGGAGGCGGCCCCGTGGGCGCGGCTCAGATCCGCTGGCCCGCGCGCCAGACGGAGGTCACCAGGGGGACGCCGGGGCGGTAGGCGAGGTGGATCGGTGAGGGGGCGTCCAGGAGGGCCAGGTCGGCGCGGGCTCCCGGGCGCAGCTTGCCGACGTCGTCCCGGCGCAGCGCCCGGGCGCCGCCGGCCGTCGCCGCCCAGATGGCCTCCTCCGGGGTCATGCCCATGTCCCGTACGGCCAGGGCGATGCAGAACGGCATGGAGCTGGTGAAGGAGGAGCCCGGGTTGCAGTCCGTGGAGAGCGCGACGGTGGCGCCCGCGTCGAGCAGCCGGCGCGCATTCGGCCACTTCGCGCGAGTGGAGAACTCGGCGCCCGGCAGCAGCGTCGCCACGGTGTCACCGCTGGCCAGGGCGTCCACGTCGGCGTCCGTGAGGTGGGTGCAGTGGTCGGCGGATGCGGCGCCGAGCTCCACGGCGAGTTGTACGCCGGGCCCGTAGGTGAGCTGGTTGGCGTGGATGCGCGGGATCAGGCCGCGCTCCTTGCCCGCGGTGAGGACGGCGTGCGCCTGGTCGCGGTCGAAGGCGCCCTGCTCGCAGAAGACGTCCACCCAACGGGCGTGCGGCGCGCAGGCGTCGAGCATCGGGCCGGTGACGAGGTCCACGTAACCGGCCGGGTCGTCGGCGAACTCGGGGGCGACGATGTGCGCGCCGAGGAACGTCGTCTCGCTCGTGTGCGCCGCGGCGATGCGCAGCGCGCGGGCCTCGTCGTGCGGGGTGAGGCCGTAGCCGGACTTGGTCTCCAGGGTGGTGGTGCCCTGGCGGGCCGCCTCCCGCAGGTAGCGCAGCAGGTTCGCTTCGAGCTGCTCGTCGGTGGCGGCCCTGGTGGCGGCGACGGTGGTGCGGATGCCGCCGGCGGTGTACGGCTTGCCCGACATCCGGGCGTTGAACTCGGCGGTGCGGTCGCCGGCGAATACCAGGTGCGAATGCGAGTCGACGAACCCCGGAATGGCGGCCTGACCTGCGGCGTCGAGGTGATTGTCAGAGGCGGGTGCTTTCCTGGTGACACCGACCCAGGCAATGCAGTCGCCGTCGATGACGAGCGCCGCGTCCTGGATCAGACCGAGGGGGCCTTCGCCGAGGGAGGGATCGTTGGTGACCAGGGTGCTGATGTGCGTGATGGTCGTCGTCGTGCCGTGGCCCTGGGTGGCGCTCGTGGCCGGGCCCGATCCGCTGTCGGGCGCGGAGCCGGCCGCCGGGTGGGGAGTGCCGGGGGTGTTGGGCGTGCTGGGGGTGGTCATCGCGGGGTTGTTCTCCTTCAGCCGAGCACGGCTGCGATGGACTGGGCCAGTGCGGTGGGCACGTCGGGCAGCAGGGTGTGCGCCCCGTCCCGGACGATGTGGCGACCGCCGACGACCGTGTGCCGGACGTCCGCGTTGGACGCTGCGAATACGGCGGTCTCCACGCCGAGCGCCGGCGGCGGGCCCGCGGTGCGTACGGAGTCCAGCGCCAGCGTGGTGAAGTCGGCGAGCGCGCCTGGCGCGATGCGCCCCGCCTGCTCCCAGCCGAGTGCCGCATGACCGTCCGCCGTCGCCGCGCGCAGGAGTTCGGCCGCCGTCCAGTGGCCGCGGGCCCGGGTGCGCAGCCGCTCGTCGAGCTCCATCGCGCGGGCCTCTTCGAACAGGTCGATGACGGCGTGGCTGTCGCTGCCCAGCGAGAGCGGTGAGCCGGCCCGCTGGAGCGCCACCGCCGGGCCGATGCCGTCGGCGAGGTCGCGTTCGGTGGTGGGGCACATGCAGACGCCGGTACGGGCGCCGCCCAGGTGGGCGATGTCCGCTTCGGTGAGGTGCGTGGCGTGGACGGCGACGGTGCGCGGGCCGAGCACGCCGTGCTCGGCGAGCAGTTGGGTGGGGGTGCGGCCGTGGGCGGCGCGACAGGCGTCGTTCTCCGCGGTCTGTTCGGAGAGATGGACGTGGAGGGGGGTGTCGCGGCTGGTGGCCCACTGGGCGACGGTGCCGAGTTGGTCGGCGGGCACGGCCCGTACGGAGTGGACGGCAGCCCCGATGCGGGCGTGTGCGGGGGCCTTGAGCGCGCTCGCCCGCTGCGCCCACGCGTCGGCGGTGCCGTCGCTGAACCGGAGTTGCGGACGCGTCGGGGGCTGGCCGAAGCCGGCGGAGAGGTAGGCCGTGTCGAGGAGGGTGATGCGGATGCCGGCGTCGGCCGCGGCGGCGAGCAGGGCCTCGCCCATGGCGTTCGGGTCCTGGTAGCGGCTGCCGCCGGGGCCGTGGTGGAGGTAGTGGAACTCGCCGACGCAGGTGATGCCGGCCAGGGCCATCTCGGCGTAGGTGGCGCGGGCCAGGGCGTGGTAGCTGTCCGGCGTGAGCCGTTCAGCGGCCGTGTACATCACCTCGCGCCAGGTCCAGAACGAGTCCGGGGCGCGGTCACCGGCCGAGCCGGTGGCCCCGGTAGCGCCGGCGGCTCCGCCGGCCCCCGCGGCCTCGGCGGTCCCCGCGGCTCCGGCCGCCCCGGCGGTCGGGCTGACCTGGGCGGCGCCGCGCAGGGCACGGTGGAAGGCATGGCTGTGCGCGTTGGCCAGGCCGGGCACGGTCAGGCCGCGGAGCACCACGGCGCCGGGCGGCGGGCTGGCCACGCCGGTCCGTACCGCGGCCACCACGCCGTCGTGCACGTCGATGACCACGCCCGCGACGACCCCGGTGGGGAGCGCGCCGGTGAGAGGTTGCCCGGTGGGGGTTGAGGTGGAGCTGGTCGGGTCCGCAGCGGGCGGGCCCGCGGCCGGGCTGGCCCCTGCGCCCGCGCCGGGGCCCGGAGTCGCGCCGGGACCTGCGGTCGCGCCCGTGCTGGCCCCTGCGCCTACGCCCGAGCCGCCCCCCGTACCCGAGCCGGGGCCCGCAGTCGCGCCCGCCCCAGCCCCCAACCCCGCGCCCGAGGTGGGGGCAGGGGCGGGGTCCGGGTTGAGCCAGGCGTGTTCGGCCCAGTACGTCACGCGCACGCGAGGCCCTCCAGTACGTCGGCCAGGGCGTGGACGCCGGCGACGCAGTCGTCCTCGGCGGCGTGTTCGGCCGGGGAGTGGGAGACGCCGGTGGGGTTGCGGACGAAGAGCATGGCGGTGGGGATGGTGCCGGAGAGGATGCCCGCGTCGTGGCCGGCGCCGGTGCCGAGGACCGGGATGCCGCCGCCGAGGATGCGGCCGAGTTCGTCCCGTAGGGCGTGCTCGAACTCGACGACGGGGGTGAAGGACTCACGGGTGACGTGGACGCGTACGCCGTCGCGGTCGCCGCGTTCGACGGCCGCGCGTTCGATCTCGGCGACGACGGCGTCCAGAGTGCCCTGGTCGGCGGCGCGGGAGTCCAGCCAGCCGCGGACCAGGGAGGGGATGGCGTTGACGCCGTTGGGTTCGACGCTGACCTTGCCGAAGGTGGCCAGGGCGCCGGCGAGGCGGGCCTTCTTGCGGGCGGCGAGGACGGTGTTGGCGTAGGTGAGCATCGGGTCGCGGCGGTCGTCGATGCGGGTGGTGCCGGCGTGGTTGGCCTCGCCCTGGAAGTCGAACCGCCAGCGGCCGTGCGGCCAGATGGCGGAGGCGATGCCGACCGGGTCGCCCGACAGGTCGAGGGCCCGGCCCTGTTCGACGTGGAGTTCGACGAAGGCGCCGATGGTGGCGAGGCGTTCGGCGTCGGGGCCGATCGCCTCCGGGTCGTACCCGGCGCGCTCCATCGCCTGCGGCAGCGTGATGCCGTCCGCGTCGGTGAGCCGGTGGGCCGCGTCCACGGTCAGCTTGCCCGCGGCCAGCCGGGAGCCCACGCAGGCCAGGCCGAACCGGGCGCCCTCCTCGTCGCCGAAGTTGACGATGGCCAGCGGCTTGCTGAAGGCCGCGCCGCGGCGGCGGAGTTCGTCGAGCGCGGCGAAGGAGGAGACGACGCCGAGCGGCCCGTCGAAGGCGCCGCCGTCGGGGACGGAGTCCAGGTGGGAGCCGGTGACGACGGCCTCGCCCGGCGCCACGTCCCGGTAGTCGCGGGCGCCGAGCCAGGCCCACTGGTTGCCGTTGCGGTCCCGCTCGTAGGCCAGGCCGCGGGCCGTGGCCTGTGCCTGGAACCAGGCGCGGCAGTCGGCGTCGGCCCCATTCCAGGCGTACCGCCGGTAGCCGCCGCTGTCCGCGTGCCGGCCGATCGGGCGCAGGTCGCGCCACATCTCGTGGAAGGAGGGCGGGTTGACCGCCGGGGCGGACCCGGAGCCGGACTCCGGGCCGACCCCGCTCCCGGGCTCCGTGCTGGGTTCGGGTGCCGTCACGACTGGTCGCCCTCGCGCATCGGGACGCGGACGGTGCGCTCTTCGGCGACGCGCTCGGCGATGTCGTAGCCGGCGTCCACGTGCCGGATGACGCCCATGCCCGGGTCGTTGGTGAGCACGCGGCGGATCTTCTCGCCGGCGAGCGGCGTGCCGTCGGCGACCGTGACCTGCCCGGCGTGGAGCGAGCGGCCCATGCCGACGCCGCCGCCGTGGTGCAGCGAGACCCAGGAAGCGCCGGAGGCGACGTTGACCATGGCGTTGAGCATCGGCCAGTCGGCGATGGCGTCCGAGCCGTCGATCATGCCCTCGGTCTCCCGGTACGGGGAGGCGACCGAGCCGCAGTCCAGGTGGTCGCGGCCGATGGCCAGCGGCGCCTGGAGCGTGCCGTCGGCGACCATCTCGTTGAACCGCTCGCCTGCGCGGTCGCGCTCGCCGTAGCCGAGCCAACAGATGCGCGCGGGCAGGCCCTGGAAGTGCACGCGTTCGCCGGCCAGCTTGATCCAGCGGGCCAGCGACTCGTTCTCCGGGAACAGCTCCAGGATGGCCTTGTCGGTGGCCGCGATGTCCTTCGGGTCACCGGAGAGCGCCGCCCACCGGAAGGGGCCCTTGCCCTCGCAGAACAGCGGCCTGATGTACGCGGGCACGAAGCCGGGGAAGTCGAACGCGCGCTCGTAGCCGGCGAGTTGGGCCTCGCCGCGGATGGAGTTGCCGTAGTCGAAGACCTCGGCGCCGGCGTCCCGGAAGCCGACCATGGCCGCCACGTGCTGGGCCATCGACTCGCGGGCGCGGGCCGTGAAGTCGGCCGGCTTGTCCGCCGCGTACGAGGCCATGTCGGCGAAGTCCACGCCCACCGGCAGGTACGCGAGCGGGTCGTGGGCGCTGGTCTGGTCGGTGACGATGTCGATGGGCGCGCCGGCGGCCAGCAGTTCGGGCAGGAGCTCGGCGGCGTTGCCGAGCACGCCGATGGAGAGCGGCTTGCGGGCGTCGCGGGCCTCGGTGGCCAGGGCGAGGGCGTGCGCCGTGCTGTCGGCCTTCACGTCCAGGTAGCGGTGCTCGATGCGGCGGTCGATGGCGCGCGGGTCGCAGTCGATGCAGATGACCACGCCGCCGTTCATGGTGACGGCCAGCGGCTGCGCGCCGCCCATGCCGCCGAGCCCGGCGGTCAGCGTGATGGTGCCGGCCAGCGTGCCGCCGAACTTCTTGGCGGCCACCGCGGCGAACGTCTCGTACGTGCCCTGGAGGATGCCCTGGGTGCCGATGTAGATCCAGGAACCCGCGGTCATCTGCCCGTACATGGTCAGGCCGAGGGCCTCCAGGCGGCGGAACTCCTCCCAGTTGGCCCAGTCGCCGACCAGGTGGGAGTTGGCGATCAGGACGCGCGGCGCCCACTCGTGGGTCTGCATCACGCCGACCGGGCGGCCGGACTGGACCAGCATGGTCTCGTCCTGCCGCAGCGTGGTGAGGGTGCGCACCATGGCGTCGAAGGAGCGCCAGTCGCGGGCGGCCTTGCCGGTGCCGCCGTAGACGACGAGCTTGTCGGGGTGCTCGGCGACCTCGGGATCGAGGTTGTTCTGGAGCATCCGCAGGGCGGCTTCCTGCTGCCATCCCAACGCGCTCAGCTCAGTGCCGCGCGGTGCTCGTACGGGTCGCGGTCCCGACATGGGTGCTGCCTCCCTGGCTCGACGGGTGGTGCGGTGGTGCGTGATCCGCTGCCGCGGTGGTAGGTGGTGCATGGTCCGCGGCGGATTCGGATGCGGTTTGGATTAGATCATTCACATAGTCCAGTGATGAATAGACGTAGTCAACAGGACACCCGGCCACGTTTGGCGGCCGGATCGGGTGGGGGTTCCGGCGGGGGCGGGCTGACTCCGCCGGGCCGGGCCGGGTCCGGCGAGTCTCGCCGGCTTCGCTGGGGCGCGCCGCGGGGCTCAGGCACGCGGGGCGGCGGTCAGGGCCTCGTTCGCGCGGCGGCGCCGGTAGTACGCGACGGTGACGATCGCCAGGAGCGGACCCCAGGCGGCGAGCGGGGCGTACGCCGTCCACATCGCCCAGGCGGCCGGGCCGCTTAAGGAGAAGCCCTCGCCGGTGTCGTTCAGCGGCTGGACGAAGTTGAAGATCTGGTTCAGCACGGCGTACACGACGATCAGCGTCAGCAGCGTCGCCCCGATCGCGGCCGGGATGACCGCGGCCAGCGTCGGAATCCGCCGGCCGCGCAGCCACGGCACCCACCGCGGCACGACCTCGCCCCACGGCCGCACCAGCCCGAGGGCGAGCAGCGCGAGCACTTCGGAGACCACGGAGAGGCCGAGCACGTACGGGCGCTCCCACGCCGACCACTGGTAGCCGCTCTCGTCGCCGGCCAGCCCGAGTACGAGCGCGACGCGCCACAGACCGGACGGCAGGGTGCACAGCGGGATGGCGTGCGCCACCCGGACCGCCCAGCGGGGGGCGGACTTCTCGACGGGCCCGCGGTCGAGAAGTCCGCGGTCGAGAAGTCCGCGGTCGAGAAGTCCGTGGTCGACGCGTCCACGGTCGGCCGGCGCGCTCGCCATCGCACTCACCGGCGCACCCACCGGCGTATCCACCGGCGCCTCCGCCACGGCTCCCGCCGCGGTCGCTGACGTAGTCGATTCTGCGGCCCTGACCTGCGTCTTCATGAGCGTCCTCCCCGTTGTGGCCCGACGTCATTGACCTTGACACGCGGGGTGGGGGCACGGCGTCCACCACGGGATTGGCGTGTACTCATTCACGCGGCTGAGCCGCGTGCGACCACAGGACGACACCCCGGCCGGGGCCGGGCCCGTACGGAAGTCCCCGTGCGGAAGCCCCCGTACGAGAAGGGCCCGTACGGCGATGGCCCGTACAAGAGGGCCCGTACGAGAGCGGCCCTGGTGGAGCCGCTCCGGGGGCCGCTCCGTAGGGGCATCGCTACAGGACGAAACCTGCCGGGAAGGGGTCGGTGGGGTCGAGGAGGTACTGGCCCATGCCGGTGATCCAGGCGCGGCCGGTGACGGTGGGGAGGACCGCCGGGCGGTCGCCGACGCGGTCGACGCCGATCAGGCGGCCGGTGAAGCGGGTGCCGATGAAGGACTCGTTGACGAAGTCCTGGTGGAGCGGGAGTTCGCCGCGGGCGTGCAGTTGGGCCATCCGCGCGCTGGTGCCGGTCCCGCACGGGGAGCGGTCGAACCAGCCGGGGTGGATCACCATCGCGTTGCGTGCGTGACTGCCGGGGCACGTGGGGTCGCCACCACCCTCCGGGTGACCGGTGGTGCGCGCGGCGCCGCCTCGCGCCTCCGCCCCCACCGCGGGCGCGCCCAACTCCTCCAGGGCGCCCGGTTCCTCCGGCCCGCCCGGCGGGGCCGTGAACTGGACGTGGCGGCAGCCGGCGATGTTCGGGTCGGTGGGGTGGACGGGGCGGCGCTGGTCGTTGACCGCGGCCATCACGGCGAGCCCCGCCGCGAGCACGGCGTCCTTGTGCCGGCGGTCGAAGGGGATGCCGAGGCCGCTCAGCGGGGTGATGGCGTAGAAGTTGCCGCCGTACGCCATGTCGTAGCTGACCCGGCCGATGCCGGGCACGTCGACCGCGGCGTCCAACTCGTGGGCGTAGGAGGCGACGTTGTGCAGCGTCACCCGCTCGGCCCGGCCGTCGCGCACCGCGACCCGCGCCTCCACCAGGCCGGCCGGGGTGTCCAGCCGCACGGTCGTGACCGGCTCGACCACCTCCACCATGCCCGTCTCGACCAGCACCGTGGCCACCCCGATGGTGCCGTGCCCGCACATCGGCAGGCAGCCGGAGACCTCGATGTAGAGGACGCCCCAGTCGGCGTCCTGCCGGGTCGGCGGCTGGAGGATGGCGCCGCTCATCGCGGAGTGTCCGCGCGGCTCGTTGACCAGCAACTGCCTCATCCAGTCCTGGTGTTGGATGAAGTGGAGGCGGCGTTCGGCCATCGTGTCGCCCGGCAGAGGCCCGATGCCGCCGGTGATGACGCGGGTCGGCATGCCCTCCGTGTGCGAGTCGACGGCGCTGAAGCAGCGCGTGGCCCGCATCAGCGCTCACCACGTCCTGCGCGCCCGCCGTGCCCGCCGTGCCCGCCGCCGAGCGGCGCCCCGACCTGCGCGGGCCCGGCCGTGTCCCCGTACGGGTCTGCCGCTCCTCCTCTCGCTGCCGCGCCGGCGGCCAGTTCGGCGAGTGCGTCGACCGCGCGCCGCACGTCCGCGTCCAGTGCCGCCAGGTGCGCGTCCGACAGTGGCCCGCGGGGCGGCCTGCACGGCCCGCCGTACCGTCCGACCAGGTCCATCGCACGCTTGATGGCCTGTACGAACTCGGTGCGCGAGTCCCAGCGGAAGGCGGCGACGAGCGGTTCGTACAGGGCCCGCGCCGCGGCCACGTCGCCCGCCGTGGCGAGTTCGAAGAGGCGGACGGAGGCGGCGGGGAAGACGTTCGGGAAGCCGGCGAACCAGCCGTCGGCGCCCATCAGCAGCGATTCGACGACCAGGTCGTCGGCGCCGGCGATCAGCGCCAGGTCGGGGGCGCACTCCTTGAGGTGCCGCACCCGGCGCACGTCGCCGGAGAACTCCTTGACCGCCACCACGTGGTCGAGCGCGGCGATCTCCCGGACCATCTCCGGGGTGAGGTCCACCTTGGTGTCGAGCGGGTTGTTGTAGACCATGACGGGCAGCCCGACCGCCGCCACCTGCGAGAAGTGGTGCACGACCTCGGCGGTGTTGGCCCGGTAGAGCGTCGGCGGCAGGCACAGCACGCCGTCGGCCCCGTCCTCGGCGGCGTACTCCGCCCACCGCCTGGCCTGGTGCGCGCCCACCCCGTGCACGCCGACGACCACCAGCGCGTCGCGCCCGACGGCGGCGACGGCGGTACGGGCGACCGCGCGCCGTTCGGCGTCGGTGAGCGAGGAGTACTCGCCGAGCGAACCGTTCGGGCCCACCCCGTGACAGCCGCTGTCCACCAGCCATCGACAGTGTTCGGCGTACCGGTCGAGATCGGGCCGCAGGCCGGCGGGGGCCGCCGGGTCCTCGGCGTACGGCAGTGCGGTGGCGACGACCACACCGGTCAGCCGCTCGGCGTGCGGCTTGCGGGGGGCGGCTTGCGCCGCTTGGGACGGGGCTGAGGCCGCGGCCCTACCGTCGGGCGCGGCTGGCGTCGGCGTCGGGCCCGCGGCCGAGGGGCCGGGCGGAATGGAGTCGGGTGCGGGCGGAGTGGACTCGGGTACGGGCTCGGTGACGTGCTCGTGCGTCATGCGGGTCTCCCTTGCGCGTCCGGGGCTGGCGGGGGTTCGACGGTGCGGGGCGGCGCGGGCGGGTCCGGCAGCGCGGCCAGGTCACCGAGGCGGATCGGCTGGGCGATGGGACGGCCGTCGACGGCGTGGCGGTCGTGGAGCGTACGGGGGGCGTTGGCGCTGTGCGCCGGGGGCGGGGTGGAATCCGGGGCCGGGGCCGGCGACCCGCCTGGTGGTGGCGGGGTCTGCTCCGCGGTGCCGCCCGCGTCTGGGGCTGGGGCTGGGGCCCGCGCCGAAGTCGAGCCGGGGTACGCGCCGGAGGCCGGGGGCCGGGGCTCGGAGGGCCAAGGCCGGGGCTCGGAAGACCAGGGCCGGGACTCGGGCCAAGGCCGGGGCGGCAGCAGTGCCGCAGCCAACTCCGTGACCGCACGCCCGCACGTCCGCCCCTGGCAAGCACCGAGCCCCGCCCGGCAGGTCAGTTTGAGGGCGCGGGCGCCGTCGACGTGCCGTTCGGTGACGGCGGCGCGCAGCGCGTCGTACGTGACCTCCTCGCAGCGGCAGACGAGGGTGTCGCCGCGCAGCCAGGTCTGCCAGCCGGGGCCGACCGGATGGGCCCGGGCGAGCGCGTCGGCGAACCGGCGGCCCGAGGCGACGCGGCGGCGCAGCCGGGCTATCCGCGCCGGGTCCGTCCCGCGCCACCCGAGCCCGGCCGCGGCCAGCGCCCCCGCCAACTCCCCTTCCACAGCGGCGAGTTCTGCTCCACCGATGCCGGTGAGCTCGCCCGCCGCGTACACCCCGGTCACCGTCGTGCGCTGGTCGGCGCGCACCACGACGCGCGGCGTGCCGTCGGGGCCGTCGCGCAGCGCGCAGCCCGCGGCGACGGCCAGTTCGAGCTGCGGCGTGAACCCGTGGCCAACGCACACCGCGTCCACCCCGTCGATGCGCCGCAGCCCACCGGGCCGCACCCGCCAGTCGGGCGTCAGCCGGGCGACGGTCACCGCCCGCACCCGGTCGCCGCCGTGCGCCGCAACGACCGCAGACCGGGTGCGATACGGGACCCGGTGGCGGGCCAACACCGCTGCGTAGTGGGCGAGTTCGGGGAACTTGTGGCGGCCGTCACGGAGTGCGGCGTACGGCGAGCGGAGCCAGCCGGTCGGCGAACCGGCCTCGAAGACGCCGACCACCCGCGCCCCGACGTCCAACAGCGCGGTCGCCACCGGCAGCAGGAAGGGCCCGGTGCCCGAGACCACCACGCGCTTTCCGACCGCCACCCGCTGCCCCTTGGCCATCGCCTGCGCGGCCCCCGCCGTCACCACGCCGGGCAGGTCCCAGCCGGGGAACGGCACCGTACGGTCGTACGCGCCCGGGCAGAGCACCAGCGCATCGGCGACGAGCGTCGCGGGCCTGCGGCGCCCGTCCGCCGGGCCGGTCAGTACGTGCACGAGGTGGGGCGCCGATCCGTCGGGCGCGACCGGCCCGCGCTCCACGGCCCAGGCGGTGGTGTGCGGCAGGTGGTCGATCGCGGGCTGCGCGGCGATGGCCCGGGCGAGGCGGAGGGCTGCGGCGGTGGGGCGGGTGGCTGGCTTGGAGGCCCGCTCCGGGGCCCGGCCCCGCCCCTCCCCCGAATCCGCTCGGGCTCCCGCTCCGGCTCGGGCTTCCGCTTCCGGTTCCGTTTCCGGTTCCGTTTCCGGTACGGGCTCCGGCCGCCCGGGCGGGTGTCGGTAGTACTGGCCGCCGACCCGCGGCGCACTGTCCACGAGGGTGACCCGGGCGCCCGCCCGGGCCGCGGCCAGCGCGGCGTGCAACCCGGCCGGCCCGGCCCCGACGACCACGATCCGCCCGCGCCCGACCGGCGAGGAGGCCGCGACCCCGCCCGTCCGCCGCCGGGCATCCGGCCCCGTCGCCGGGCCTGGGCCCGGCGCGTGCGCCTCCGCTCCGTACGGTTCCGTCATGCCAGGCCCTCTCCCGTCGTCCCCGACCCCGGTTGGTGCCGTGATCGCGGCTGCGATTCCGGTTCTGGTTCCACCTCCGGCCCGACCCCCGGCGCCGGCTCCGGCAGCACCGCCCCGTACTGCGTGGTGACGGCGTCCCCCGGGGCCACCTCGCGCTGGCAGGCGCGTACGTCCGGCAGCCCGTTCAGGACGACCAGGCAGTCATGGCACACGCCGATGCCGCAGAAGAGACCGCGCCGCCGGCCCGCACCGCGCGTGGTGCGCCAGGACGTACGGCCCATGGCGAGCAGCACCGCGGCGACGGTGTCACCGGGGCGCGCGTGACGCACGAGGCCGTCCACGGTGAGCGTGAACCCACCCCGCACATCCGCCGACGCACCAGCCCCCCACCCCCCAACCGCGCCCGCCAGTCCAGCACCAGCACCGAAGCCAACACCGACAGGCCCGGCACCGGCACCGGCACCGGCACCGGCATCCGAGCCAACACGGACCCCAACACCCGCCCCAACGTCCCCACCAGCTCCCGGCTGCCGCAGGCCAGGTCGGGCCACCCGGAACGGTGCCGGGTCCAGGTGCGGGGGCTCGCCGGTGAAGAGTTCGGCGAGGAGTTCGCCGGTCGCGGCGGCGAGGCCGATGCCCGCGCCCTCGTGCCCGGCGGCGTGCCACAGCCCGGCGCGGCGCGGGTCGGGGCCGATCACCGGCAGGTGATCCGGGGTGTACGGGCGGAACCCGCCGTACGCGCGGAGCACCGGCACCGCGGCCAGCACCGGGAACAGCGCCGTCGCCCCGCGCGCCAACTCCCGGAGCACCACGGCCGGCACCGCCGCGTCGAAGCCCACCCGCTGCCGGCTCGAACCGATGAGCACGGTGCCGGCCGGGGTCGCCTCCACGACGGTCGAGGTCCGCAGGTCGGCCTCGCTCGCGCCGACCGCGCCGACGTAGTCGGCCGCGTACACCTTGTGCCGCACCGTCCCGGCCGGCAGCGGGGCGGTGACCAGCACCAGGCCGCGGCGCGGCAGTACGGGCAGCGGGCCGCCGGCCGCCGCCGCGAAGGCACCGGCCCACGGGCCACAGGCGTTGACCACCGCACCACAGGGCACGGGGCCCGCGCTGGTCCGCACCGCACGCACCCGGCCGCGCCGGTCGCACTGCACGCCGAGCGCGGTGACCCCGCCGCGCACCTCGCCGCCGCGCGCCCGCACCGCGGCCAGCAGCGCCGTCGCGGCCAGCACCGGCTGGAGCTGGGCGTCCTGCGGATAGTGCACGACGGTGCTCGCGCGCGGCGTCAACTGCGGTTCGTACGAGGCGACTTGGCCCGGCGCCAGCTCCCGGGCGGCGACGCCCACAGCACGCTGGGCGGCGGCGAAGGCGCGGAGTGCGGCCGACTCGGCGGCGCCGACGGCGACCACGAGGCCGCCCTTGCGCTCGAACTCGCACGCCGCGCGGCCGGGCCCGAGCTCCGCGGCCAACTCGGCCAACAGCGCGGGCCAGCGGCGCAACGAGGCGAGCGCCAGATCGAGTTCGGGCCCCGGCGCCTTGTCGGAGACCAGGAGGTTGCCTTCGCCGCTCGCGGTGGTGGCCGAGGCGAGCGCGCCGCGCTCCAGCACCGCCACCCGCACCCCGCGCCGGGTCAGTGCTTCGGCACAGGCGGCGCCGACGATCCCACTGCCGACGACGACCACATCGGGGTGTTGTCCGTACGTCCATGAACCCTGCATGACCCGCACCACCGTTCTTCAGAAAGAACGGTGGTGACGCTAGTGCGGCCAGGGGGGACGGTCAATACCGCGGTCGCCCGGGTACTCGATGAGCAGCACGGACAACACCGGTTCGTCCCCCGCGCACTCATAGATGTGGGGCCGCGAACCGGTCAGGCACACATAGTCGCCCGGACCCACCTCATACGGCTCCGCCGGCGGCCCGACCCGCAACACCCCCTGCACGACCACGACGTGCTCCATTCCGGGGTGCCCGTTGGAGTGCTGGCGCTCGCCCGGCTTGACCCGCTGGTCATAGACCTCAAGCACGCCGCCGCGGGGCTCGATCCGGCGCAGCATGCGCAGGTCCACGGCGCTGCTGCGGAGCACTTCGAGGCCGGCGGAGCGGACGAGCAGCACATCGGGGTGGGCGGGTTCGGCGAGCAGATCGGAGACCGGGACCTGAAGAGCGTTCGCCAGAGAGAACACGGTTTGAATGGTGGGGTTGCCGCTTCCCCCCTCAAGCTGCGACAGCGCGCTCTTGGCCACCCCCGACCTGCGGGCCACCTCGGAGAGCGAGAGCCCGCGCTCGACGCGCAGCGCCCGCACGTTGACCCCGAGCATCCGCCCGGCCCGCTGCTGCCCGGCGTCACCGCCCGTCCCACCCGCGGCCTCGCCCCCCGCGCCCCCGCGCTCCCCGTGCGGCTCCCCCATGCTGCCCCTCCTCGGCTGTCCGCGACGTGCGGCCGGCCGCCACTGTAACCAGCGCGGCCCCCGCGCCGAGCCGGCGCCCGCACCCGGGCCCCGGAGCCGCCCCGCCCCACGTCCCCCGCGCCCAGGCCCCCGCCCCGAGCCCCGGTTCGCGCCCCGGCGTCCCGCACCGCGGGGCCGCCCCGGCCCCGGGCGTGGGACGGGCCGCGCCCCGCCCGCCCCGCCCCCACCGGCGTACGACGCGGCCGGCCCCGACCGTGTTCGGGGCGGCGGTGGCCCGGAGTGCCCGGTCGGGGTGGCGCCCGGGGACGGTCGGCCGCGCGTACTGGGCAGGGCGCGGCGCTGGTGGTGAAGTGCTGTCATGACGTCAACGGAGACGAGCCAGGGGCCAGGGGACGGGACGCCGCAGGAACCGTCGGGCGGCCGGCCGCGGCCGGTGCCGTACGACACCGAGACCACCCCGGTCACAGCAGCCACCCCCACCGCAGCACCTCCCGCAACCCCCGCCGCAACAGCTACCGGAGCACCCACCACGACACCCGCCGGCGCCGCGCCCACCCCACCCGGCGCCGCGGGCCCCGCACCACACCCCGTACGCACAACGGCCACCCGCGACACGGCGGCCGGCAACACCCCACCCCGCCCCACCCCGGCCGGCGGCGACCCCGTCCGGGACGACGACGCCGGTCGGAGTCTGGCGCTGCGGCGGGACCAGGCCGTGCGAGCCGCCGTCGAGCAGGGGCTGATCGGGGCGGACGCCCCGGTCATCGGGCTGGTCGACGTGGCCGCCGTACGTTCCGCAGCCGCCGCGCTGCGGGAGGCGTTCGACGAGGTCACCGCCGAGGGCACCAGCGTCCTGCACACCTGCGCGGTCAAGGCGACCAGCCTGGTGCCGATGGTGCGGCTGTTGGCCGATGCGGGGCTCGGCTGCGAGGTGGCGAGCCCGGGTGAACTCGCCCTGGCCCAGGCCGCCGGTGTCCCGCCGCACCGCACCGTGCTCGACTCGCCGGCCAAGACCGTCGCCGAACTGCGGGCCGCCCTCGCGCTCGGCATCGGCGTCAACGCCGACAGTTGGCAGGAGTTGGCGCGGCTCGACGGGCTGGTGGCGGCTGCGCCCACCGCATCGGCGCTCGGCCTGCGCGTCAACCCGCAGGTGGGCGGGGGCACGATCAGCGCGCTCAGCACGGCGACGGCGACCTCCAAGTTCGGCGTGCCGCTGCGCGACGACGGCCCGCGCGGCGGCTCCCCGGCCGAACTCAGGTCCCGCATCGTCACCGCCGCAGTGGCCCGCCCCTGGCTCACCGGGCTGCACGCCCACGTCGGCTCGCAGGGCTGTCCGTTGGAGCTCATGACCAGCGGCGTCCGTGCGGTCTACGAACTCGCCGAGGAGATCAACTCGGCCGCAGGGCGGCAGCAGATCACCGGCATCAACATCGGCGGCGGGCTGCCCGTCAACTTCACCTCCGACACCACCGCCCCGACCTTCCGCGACTACGCCAGGCTGCTGCACGCGGCGGTGCCCGGGCTGCTGTCCGGGAAGTACGCGCTGACCACCGAGTTCGGCCGGTCGCTGCTGGCCAAGTCGGGCACCGTACTGGCCAGGGTCGAGTACGCCAAGTCGGCCGGCGGTCGGCCGATCGCCGTCACCCACGCCGGCGCCCAGGTCGCCACCCGCACCGTCTTCGCCCCGCGTTCCTGGCCCATCCGGGTCGCCGCCTACACCCCGCAGGGCCGGCCGAGCCGCGGCCCGCTGGTGGCGCAGGACGTGGCGGGGCCCTGCTGCTTCGCGGGCGACCTGGTCGCGCAGAACCGGCCGCTGCCCCTCCTGGCCAGCGGCGACCTGGCCGCCCTGCTCGACACCGGTGCGTACTACTTCTGCCACCACTTCGCGTACAACAGCCTTCCCCGGCCCGGCGTGTACGGCTTCGTGCTCGACCCCGACGCGCCGGGAGGCGTGCGGTTCGCGACCGTACGCGCGCCGCAGTCGATCGCCGAGGTGGTCGCGGAGAGCGGCGGCGCGCAGGTCGACTCGCTGATCGGGGCGCCGCAGGCGGGGTCGGGCGGCGGGTGACCGGGGGCTGAGCCGGTACGGGGCGGCGGCCATCCCGTGCGCACGGCCGCACGCGTCCGGCCGCGAGCTTGGCCCTGCGTCCGCACAGCAGAAAACCCTCCTCCAGACTGGCTGGAGGAGGGTTTCTCATGGAGCGCCGAGCAGGCCTTGCACCTACATCCCTCGTTTGGAGACGAGTATCTTTCCTTAGACGACCGACGCATCAACCCCCGCCCCTCGGGGCGGCGTTGCGTGATCCACTTTACCCCAAGCTTCACTGTGCGTCGAACCAGCCGGCGGCGGTCGGCGCGGGCCCCGGCTCCGCCGCCCGCCGGCCGCCCGCCTAGCTCCCCGCCGCCTCAGCCTCGACGATCAGCAGCGTCCCGGTGCTGCCGGGGCGCACCCGGTGCGGGGTGCCGGCCGGGACCAGGAAGAGTTCGCCGGCGCGTACGGAGACGGGTTCGCCGGCCACCTCAAGGGCGAGCAGGCCGTCCAGGACGAGCAGCGCCTCGGCCGTGGGGTGGCTCTCCTCGGCGAGCGGAAGCCCGTCCATCCGCGCCACCTTGACCGCGGTCGGCCCGACCCGGCCGAGCACCCGCGAGCGCCAGGCACCCGGCAGCGCTGCGGCCACCTCGGCGAGCGCCAGCGGTTCGGCCGCCGCCGGCCCGCCCGCCGACCGCGTCCCGGTCCCCGCCCCCGTGTCGCCCGCCGTCCCGGTCCCGGTCTTCGTCCCGTCCATCGCGCGTCCCTCCGCGGTCGTTCCGTCGCCCATGTCGTCGCGCCACCGGTCCGTCGCGCCACCGGGCCTTGCGCGGCCCGGCCGCCGGCCCGGTGCCGGATCCCGGCGCGCCCTCCCGATGGAGGGGCCTGACCTGCACGTTAGTGCGGGGCGGCGAGGTGGTGGCTGACCGTTGGGCAAAGGATCGAGGCGCGGAGTCGGGCGAGGGGGCCAGAGGCCGAGGAGCCAGCGGATCAGCAGGCCAGCAGGCCAACCCCCCGACCGTGCCAGCGAGCCAACCGATCAGCGCACCGGTACGTCCTCCGGGCGGCGGCGCGCTCCGCCGGGGCGGGCGTCGCCGGCGACGACGCCGGTGGTCAGATAGCCGCTGACGGCCGCGTGCCCGGGGCCGCCGAGCGCCCAGGGGCGGGGCAGTTCGTCGGTGCGCACCCACAGCAGCGATTCGTGCTCGTGCTCCCAACGGCCCAGCCACAGCGCCTTCCACCACAGGCCGGCCGCCGTGCCGGCGAGCAGCAGCCCGGGCGCCGCCGGCACCGCGAACGAGGCACCGACCGCCACCAGGAAGACCGCGACCAGCGGCCACCGGTGGGCGAGCCGCCAGTCCCGTACGGTCGCCTCGCGGTCCTGAAGGGCGACGGACTTCCCCGCGCGCGATGCGGCGCCCGCCAGCTTCCCGTACCGGCCGCGCCGTACCGTCGCCGCCACCGCCAGCGCGATCAGGAACAGCGCCGCACCGGCGAGGACTCCGATCCGGCGGCCGGTCACGCCCGGTACGAGCAGGCCACAGCCGGCCGCCAACAGCCCCAGCCACCACAGCCACCCCACCGGCGCCCGCACCAGCACCGCCACCCGCGCCACCGTGTACCCGCCGCGCCCCACGCCCGTCCTCCTCCGTCGTCCGTCCCGCCCGGCCGCCCACGGCGTGCCCGGCCTCCTTGCGGCCGGACTGTACTCAGCCCGGATGAGAGTTCGCTGAGACACCCGGTGCGGCGGGGCCGCCGCGGTCGGTCGTCCCTGATCGGTCGTCGCCGGTCAGTCGTCGCCGGTCAGTCGTCGAAGAGGCCGCGGGCCGCGGCCTTCGCGTCGAACTCCTCCAGGCGGGCCTGGGCGTCCGGCAGTGCGTCGCACATCGCCTCAAGCAGCACCCGGCCCAGCAGCATCGGTGCGCACGCCGTGTCGAAGGCGAGGCCGGTGCCGACGGCGGCCGGCAGCAGCAGATCGCTGTGCGTGGCCACCGGCGCGAACGCGCTGTCGGCGACCGTGACCACGACCAGGCCCGCGGTCCGCGCGTACTCCAGGGCCGCCACCACCTCCCGCGGGTGGCGCGGCAGCGCGAAGCAGAGCAGGGTGCTGGCGCCCGCCGCGGTGGCCGCGTCGATCCGGTCGGCGAGCATGGTGCCGCCCTCGTCGAGCAGCCGGACGTCGGGGTGGACCTTGCGGGCGAAGTAGCTGAACCCGGCGGCCTGCGCGGACGCCGCGCGCAGGCCGAGCACCGGCAGCGGCCGGGAGGCGGCGAGCAGCCGGCCGGCGCGTGCGACGGGTTCGGGGTCGGCGAGCAGCGTGGCCAGGTGTCGCAGGTTGTCGATCTCGGCCTGGACCGCCTGCTGGTACTCGTTGACGGCCGCGTCGCCCGCGATCCGCTCGGCCGGCGCGACCTCCCGCAGGTGCTTGCGGAGCCCGGGGTAGCCGTCGAAGCCGAGCGCGACCGCGAACCGGGTCACGGACGGCTGGCTGACGCCGGCGAGCTCCGCGAGTTCGACGCTGGACAGGAACGGCGCGTCGGCCGCCCGCCGCACCATGCAGTGCGCGATGCGCCGCTGGGTGGGCGTGAGGCGGTGCCCCTCGAAGAGCTTCTGGAGCCGCGCCGCGGCCCCGTTCGCGTCCGGCGTCTGATCCATCGTGCCCTCCCGGCGACTTCGGCGACCCGCACGCGCTCGCCCACCGACACCGGCCCGACCCCGTCACACCCGGCCCGACCAGCGCCGATCATTCAGTTACGACTAACTCTGCATGAATATATGCAGCAGCGGGCGAAGGGGCGAACCGTCGGGTCCGTGGAGCACTGAGCGGTGGGCCGGGGCCGCGGCCGGAAGCGGTACGGCCCCGTTCCCGGAGCACGTCCGGGAACGGGGCCGCACCAGAGGCGTGCCGTACGAGGAGCGGGATCGTACGAGGAGCGGGCCGGGGCCGTACGTCGGGCGGGCCGGGGCGCAGCACGCGGGCCGGGCCGGGAGCCGTACGACGGAACGACCCGCCCGGCCCCCGGCCCCAGCGCCCGACAGCCCTAGTCCAGCACGTTGCCGTTGGCCTGCCGGACCGCGCGCGAGCGGCGGTGGTCGAGTTGGATGAACGTGCGGTGCAGCCAGCGGTCCTTGCCGTCGTAGCGCGGGGTGAAGTGGCTGCGACCGTGCAGGACCAGGTGGTTGTTGACGATCGCCAGGTCGCCGGGGATCAGCTTGATGCCCTGGACGACCTTGTCGAACGCGTCCTCCAGGGCGTCCTTGGCCCGCCCGGCCTCCGCGTCCAGCGCCTCGGTGCTGATGAAGTCGACGCGTACGTTCGGGTCGTCGTCGGCGCCGATCAGCAGGGCGTGCGGCTCGGACGCGGTCTGGGTGGGGAACGAGGAGGGCGGCGGGGTGACGTAGCGGGGCTGGGTGAGGATCGCGCGGTCCGCCTCGGTCAGCAGCCCCACGGCCTGCCGGACGCAGGTGACCTGGAGTTCGGCGACCCGGTCGTGGTCGGCGCGCATGCAGAACAGCGCCACGTAGTCGGGGCGGTTGTCGTGGAAGGTGTTCTCCGCGTGCATGCCGAGCCGCTGCGAGCCGGCGTTGTTCTGCTCGGCCTCCTGGCCCGGCACCGGCACCACGTTCTGCACCAGCGCGCCGGACTTCTCGTTGCGGTAGGCGATGATCTCGCCCAGTTGCAGGGTGGTCAGGGCGATCACCGACGAGGAGTGCGCCGGCGTGCGCTCCACCGAACCCAGCACCTGCGGCGTGTCCGGCAACTCCGCCTCCCGGACCGGCAGGTTGCGGATCAGGATGCTGCCGTCGGGGCCCGCGTCGTGCCGGAACTGGCGGAGCCTGGCGGCCAGCCGGACGGGGATCGCTGCGGACAGGTCGCGGCCCCGGCCCATCCACTCCGGGTGGTCGATCTCGGCCGGCTGCGCGGCAGCCAACTCATCGGCCACGTCGGAGAGTTGGGCACGCTCGTCGTCGGTCAGTACGAAAACGCTCTGGGAGTCCATGGTGAGTCCTCGGTACTCGGTGGGTGATCGGGGGCAGGGCCCGGTCAGCGGTCGGTGCGCGGGGTGTCCTTGATGAAGCGGGCGAGGCGGGCGACGCCCTCGCGGATGTCCGGGACCGGCAGGTTGCTGAACCCGAGGCGGATCACCCGGTCGCCGCCGCCGTCCACGTAGAACATGGTCATCGGCGCCCAACTGACGCCGTAGTCGCGGGCCGAGCGCTCCATCGCCGCCAGGTCCGCGTCGAAGCCGACGCTCAGCATCAGGAAGAACCCGCCGCCCGGCACGTTCCAGCTCACCCCGTGCTCCGCGTGGTCCGCGGGCGGGAAGTGCTCTTCGAGCGCGGCGAGGACGGCCTCAAGCCGCTCCTGGTACACCTCGGCCGTGGGCCGGCTGGCGCTGCGCAGGTCGTAGTCGGCCGCCACCAGGATGCCGCCGATCACGGCCTGGGCCAGCGATGAGGTGCCCACGGTCAGGAAGCTCTTGGTCTTCGACAGCTCGGCGGCCAGCGGGCGCTCGCCGCCGCCGGGGCCGGCCACCGGCTGGTCGGCGATCAGGTACCCGACGCGCGCGCCGGGGAAGGCGGTCTTCGCGTACGAGCCCAGGTAGATGACGTTGCGCGTCTCGTCGAGCGCCTTGAGCGTGGGGAGCTCCGTGCCCAGCCGTCCGAACAGCCGGTACGGGTTGTCCTCCAGCAGGATCAGCTCCTCGCGGGCGGCCAGGGCCAGCAGTTCCCTGCGGGCGGCCAGCGGCAGCGAGGTGCCCGACGGGTTGGAGAAGTCGGGGACCAGGTAGAGCGCCACCGGCTGCTTGCCATCGGCCCGTACCGCGCGCACCGCTTCGGCGACCGCGTCCGGCTCAAGACCGTCCGGGCCCTCCAGGACGCCGCGCAGCGGGATGCCGAGGGTCTTGGCGGCGCCCACGATGCCCACGTACGCGGGCGAAACGGTCAACAGCACCTGGTCGGGCGAGGAGAACAGCGCCCGCAGCGCGATCACCATGGCCTCCTGGGCGCCCTGGGTGATCATGATGGAGGCGGGGTCGACGTCGATGCCCTCGTCCTGCTTGAGGTTGCGCGCGACCTCGCCCTGGATGAAGCCGTTGACCGGCCCGTACTGGTACAGCAGCCGGGAGATCTTCTGCTCCGGCACCCCGGACTCGCGCAGGTGCGTCAGATAGCGCTCCAGGTGGCCGGCGAGCTTGGTGACGTCGTGGGTGCCGTCGAAGGGCGCGCCGTTGGAGAACGAGATCGCGTCCGGGAAGGTCATCGTCGTCTCGCTGAGCAGCCGCATCGAGTCCATCTGCGGGTCGACGACGGAGGCGTGCAGGTGTTCCGATGAGAAGGACGTCTTCCCGTCGGGGCCGGTGATCCCGCGTTCCCCGAGGGTCGTCGGGTCCACCAAGGGTGCGCTCATGACTCTCTCTTTCGCTCTCTGCTCGGGTGCTGGGACGTGCGCTGGCGCTGTGCTGGGCTGGCGCTGTTCTGGGCTGGCTTCCGTGGGCTGACCTGGACTGACCTGGGCTGACCTGGCCTGCGGGTGGCTGCGGCTGGCTGCTCTGGTGTGGCCTGCCCTGCTCCGTTACGGGCCGGCGCGGCCGGGGCCCGGGCCGCGGTTCAGGACCTGCCGACGATCCAACTGCCCTTGCCTGGGCTCCACTCGCGCACCCGCGTGGCGGCGATGAAGCCGGCCTTGGCGTACGGCTCCTCGGACAGGATCGCGTCCAGGGCGGCGCGGTCCGCCGCTTCGTACACCAGCAGTCCGGTGTTGTCCGCGGGCAGCGGGCCGGCCGCCAGCAGCGCGCCCCGCTCGGTCAGGTCCTTCAGGTAGGCCGCGTGGTCCGGGTGGACCCGCTGGCGCTCGGCGCGGTCCACGTTGTACTCGAATTCGACGACGAACACCGACACGGAGGTCTCCTCGCTGGTGGTGGACCGACGGGCGGCCCGCAATCCCGGAACTGGTCCCGCTGTCCTGCTTTCTTGCCTTCTTGCTGTGCCGCTTTCCTGCTGTGCCGTTGCCGGGGCGCGGCCCTGCGCGCCCGCGCGGGGGCACCTGCGCGGGGCCCGGCCCCGGGTCACATGTAGATGCCGCCGTTGATGTCGATGACGGATCCGGTGGAGTAGCCCGCGCTCTCCGAGCACAGGTGGAGCACGCTGCCCGCGGCCTCGGGGACCGTGCCGTAGCGGCCCATCGGCAGCCGGCCGAGCACCGCCTTCTGGGCCGCCTCGTCGCGGCGCTCGAAGGCGCCGGCCACCCGGGCGGTGGCGATCGGCCCGTGCGCGACCACGTTCGCGACCACGCCGGTGCCGGCGAGTTCGAACGCCACCTGCTTGGTCATGCCGATGACGGCCGCCTTGGCACCCACGTACGCGGCGTTGTTGAAGCGGCTGAACGTCCGGCCGCCGGCGGAGGCGAAGTTGACGATGCGGCCGTAGCCGTCGGCGGCCATCCGCGGCGCGCACACCTTGATCGCGATCCAGGTGCTGACCACGTTCTCCAGGTACGTCTCGTCGAAGTGGCTGTGCTCCAGGTCGGCGTAGCCGATCACCCGGGTGTCCCCGCCGACGCCGTTGACCAGGATGGACGGCGCGTGCTGCGCGACGATCTCGGTGAGCTGCCGCTCGGCCGCCGGAATGTCGGTGATGTCGCCGACGACGGCCTCCGTCTTGGTCTGCGCGGCGAGTTCGGCCGCCAGGCGGGTCACCGCCTCCTCGTCCTTGTCGAACAGGACGAGGGTGTGGCCCTCGGCCGCGAGCCCCCGGGCGACTTCCTGGAGGATGCCCCCGGCGGCGCCGATGAGCAGGGCGGTGCGCTTCGTCATGACAGGTCTCCCGTGCTGTTGACGTGCGTGGTCGCGGTGGTGTGCTGGCTGGTGCGGGCCCCGTCACGGGCCGGTGCTGGCACGGCTGCGCCGTCGCCCGCCGCCGTGGCCGCGACGGCCTGCCGCAGCGTCGGGCCGGGGCGGACGCCGAGGCCGGGGCCCGGCAGCGGGTGGGCGAGGTAGTGGCGGCGGTCCACGTGGTAGGGCGGTTCGGTCAGCGGGGTGGGGAACCACTCGTCCTGTTTGCCGGCTTCCACGGTGGCCAGCCGGCCGAGCGAGCAGGCCAGCAGCCGGGCGGCGGCCCACAGCGGCCCGACCTCGCCGACGTGCACGCCCAGTTGCGCGCCGAGGCCGAGCGCCCGGGCCTGCCGGAGCAGCCGCAGCGTCGGGAAGAGGCCGCCGCACTTGCTGACGCGGGCGTTGACCAGGTCGGCGGCGCCGAGTGCGGCGGCCTGCGCCAGGTCGTCCGGGCCGCAGCAGGACTCGTCGAGCATGACCGGGATGCCGCCGGCCTCCCGGACCTCCCGCATGGCCGGCCAGTCGCGCTGGCCCACCGGCTCCTCCAGCCAGCCGACGCCCAGCGGCGCGAGCGCACGGGCCGCGCGCACGGCGGTCGCCCGGTCCCAGTCGCCGTTGACGTCGATCGACACGGTCGCCGCCGGATCGAAGGTCTCCCGTACGAAGCGGGTCCGCGCGACGCAGTCGTCGACGTTCCGGGTGGCCTTCAGCTTGACGTGCCGGATCGACCGCAGCGCCACGGGGTCGAGCCTGGCCACCGTGGCCGCCGGGTCCTTGGCCATGTCCAGGACGTACGAGACGGCCACCGGCCCCGGCCGCTCGGCCAGCAGGTCCGCCACCTCAGGCACCCGGCGCAGCGCCTGCGCCCCCGGCACCCCGTGCACCCGGCACACCAGGTCGAACAGGGCGAGTTCGAGGGCCGCAGCGGCGGCCGGCATCGGCTCGCCGTCACCGCCGCCGTCACCGCCGTCGCCGCCGACCAGCGCGGGCAGGTCGAGCGCGGCCAGCGCGCGCAGCGCCGCGTCCGGGTCGGCCACGTCGATGAGGTCGTTCAGCCGGTCGGGGCCGAACGCGCGGAGCGCGCGTACCGCCCCGGCCACCGATTCGCCGGTGACGTACTCCCGCGGCGCGCCCTCGCCCAGCCCCTCGTGGCCGGCCGCGCGCACGGCGACCAGTACCGACGCGGTGGTGGCGCGGGCCTTCCCGGCGTGCACGAACGGCCGGCCCATCGGCAGCGCGACGGGCGCCACCCGCACCTCGGTGATCACGCCGACACCGCCGGCACGACGACCCCGGCCAGCCAGTCCCAGTAGTCGCGGCGGGCCGGCGAGAACTCGACGTAGTGGTGGCGGGCGGCGAAGGCGGTGGTGGTGAAGTCGCCGTGCAGGGCGCGCAGCGTCGCCTCCGACACGTCCAGGTCGATGATCGGGTCGTGTTCGACACGTACGAAGTGGACGTCGGGGCCCGGCGCGAGCGGCACCTGCGTCTCCGCGTACGCGTCCTCAAGGGCGACCATGGTGGCCCGGGTGCGGTCGGTGATCTGGCGCAGCATCAGCCGGTCGTTGGCCATGAACTCCAGGTAGCGCGGCTCGCCGGTGTAGTCCTCGTCCTCCAGCGCGATGGGCGCGCGCTCCCGGCCCGACAGTCGGCGTACGGCGGCGAGTTCGACCGGGCCGAGCCGGGCGCGCTGCTGGCCGAGGGCGGGGGTGCAGTAGACGAGGGTGGCGACGTCCAGGCCGCCCGCCGCGGCCAGCGCGCCGACCACGCTCCCGCCGAAGCTCTGGCCGAGCAGGGTGAGCGGCAGCCGCGGGTGCGCGGTGCGCGCGGTGGCCAGGCCCTGCCGGTAGTCGGCCAGGACCGTGTCGGCCGAGGGCAGGTCGCCGCGGACGCCGCCGCTGACGCCTGAGCCGCGGCGGTCGAGGGCGTAGCTGACGACGCCGCGCGCGGCGAGTTCGGGGCCGGTCTCGAAGAGCCAGTTGGCGTGGCTCTGGATGCCGTGCACGTAGAACAGCACGCCGTGCACGGGCGATCCGTCGTCCGGGGCCCAGCGGTGCAGGGCGAGCGTGGTGCCGTCGGCGGCCGTGAGCTCCGATATCAGGTGGATGTCCTTCGCGTACAACGGTGTTCGACCCCCCAGGTGCGGTGTCCGGTGTGGTGCCGAAAGGTGCGCGGGGCGGCTGCGGCCCGGCGCCCGACCGCTCCCCACGGTCGGGCACCGCCCCGGCCGGTGCGGACCGGGGCGTGTCGGGACGAGTCGGATGTGTCGGGGCGGGTGGTGGTGGGCGAGGGCGGGTGGCTGTGGGCGGCGGAGGGTGGTCGGTCGCGGTGGCGGTGGCGGTGGCGGTGGCGGTGGCCGACGGTGCGGCTGTCGGCGGGAGCGGTGGCCGGCCGGCGGGTGGCGGCGGGGCCACGGGCGCGCGGCGGGTTCCGGGCGCTCCGTCCGGTGCGGGAGCCCGCCCCGCGCCCGGCCGGTGGCCGCCGCGCCCTAGGTGCCCAGCGCCTCTTCGAAGTAGCGGAGCACGTCCCCGTTGCGCTGCACCCAGTAGTGCTTGAGCTGGGCCGGGGACGCTCCGTCGGCCTGTCGGCGCTGGTCGACCGCGGCGAAGGTGCCCGGCCGTACGGCGAGCACCCGCAGCGGGGTCAGCCGCTCGGTGCGCCGCTTCTCCGCGTACTCGATGTTCAGCGCCTGGAGTTGGTCCTCGACCTGCGCGGCGAAGTGCTCGGGGGAGAGCGCGAGCCCGTCGGGCCACTCGATGGCCAGCGTGTAGCCGGGCGGCGTGTTCCACACCGGAATGCAGGTGAACAGCGGGCGGAAGGGCCAGTCGTCGCCCAGCGCCAGCCGCACCGCGGTGTGCACGTCCTCCTCGGTGAGCTTCTCGCCGGTGAACGAGCTGCCGAAGCCGCCGCGCCCGGCGAACTCCATCCTGGGCACCTCCCCGACCCGGTCGACCACCGTGTAGCGGTCGCCGAGGTCGTACCGGTACAGCCCGTTGGCCTGGCTCATCACCACGTTGTACGTGTGGCCGGCCTCCAGGTCGCGGTAGCCCACCGTCTCCACGTCGGGCTCCAGGTCCGCGTCCTCGTCCCGGCCCTCGACCGGCACGAACTCGTACAGGCCGAGGTCGACGGCGAGCGGCCCGGCCGCGTGGTGCGCGTCCACCGGGATGGTCACGATGCCCTCCGTGCCGGTGGCGCTGAACGGCAGCTTCGGCACACCGGGCGTCACCTCCTCCAGCCACGGCCGGTACAGCGCGGCCGACGCGGAGTTCCACGACACCACCAGGGACAGGTTCGGCCACAGGTCGGCCAGGCGCAGCCCGCCGCCACGGGACCGCTGCACGGCCGCCAGCCGGTCCGCGAGCAGCGGATCAGCGCCCCCGCACGGCGCCCCGGCCAGCGTGCCGCGGCGCAGGTCGGCGATGAGGTCCCCGGAGCGCTCGGCAAGTTGCTCGGCCAGGCCGACGATCTTCGACGGGTTGAGCGCGACGATGATCCGTACGTCGGACGAGGCCAGCAGCCGCAACTTGCGGTACAGGCCCGTCTTGTAGTCCTCGTCGTCGACGCCCTGGAACCAGTCCTCCTCGTACCACGGCGGCGACCAGTCGACGCTGCTGACCGAGGCCGGCCGCTGCGAGATGGGGTAGCTGGCGAAGTCGCTCACCGGCTTCAGCGAGGCGGAGCGCTCCCAGGACAGGTCGAGCACCGCCGCCCCGTGCGAGCGGTCGTAGCCGATGCTCTCGAAATACAGCCCCCACTGTGCGTACAGCGCCCGGCCGCGGTAGAGGTTGCGCCAGTGCCGGGTGGTGGGGATCAGCTTGGGCTTGCCGCTCGATCCCGAGGTCTTCAAGAAGGCGTAGGGGTCGCTGCGCGTCAGCACGTTGGTGTCGCCGTCCAGCAGCTTCTGGATGTACGGCTCGAACGCCGGGTAGCAGCGCACCGGCACGGCCTTCTTCCAGTCCGCCAGCGTACGGACCGCGCTGAGCCCGTGCTTCTTGCCGAAGTAGGTGCCGTCGGCCTGGCCGAGTATGTCCCGGAAGACGCGGTCGACGTGCTCCTGCGGGCGGGCGCAGATCGCGCGCTGCCGGGCCAGCGCGGCCCGCGCCCGGTCCAGGAAGGTGCCGGTGACGACCGAGGAGTTGACGGCCTGCTGCCGGGCGTAGGTGGTGCTGCGCTGTGCGGCCGTTCCGAATCCGGGCAGGATGTCGGTGCTCACGCCCCTCGCCTCCATCTGATCAGCGTTGTCAGGCTGCGGGTGCGCACGTTCACTCGCCGGGGGTGTCGTCCACCGGAACGGTCTCGATGGTGATGGCGTCCAGCACCGCTTCGGCGCGCGCCACCGCCTCGTCCGCGTCCGCCCCGTTGGCGACCACGAACCCCATCAGCAACTCCCAGTTGTTGCGTACCGGGATCGCGACCTCGCCGACCTGGAGGCACAGGTTGACGCCCACCTCGGCGTCCCGGATCGGGTCGAGCCCGATCAGCCCGGTCCACGCCGTCTCGATGGGCATGTGGTTGACGGGGACGCCGAGGGTGTCGAGCCCGGTGATGGCGGTGACCAGGCCGGGCTTCGGCATGAAGTGGATCATCACGGCGCCGCGGCCGGCGTCCAGCGAGTGCGGCGTGAACGTCTCCAGGCCGAGCGGCACCGCGACCTGGAGGCGGGAGAGGTCGATGTCGTAGGCGCGCCTGACCAGTTCGTGGATGCCGCCGCCACCGATGCGGCAGTGCGTCTCCAGGATGCGCGGGCCCCGGTCGGTGAGGATGAACTCGGTGTGCGAGGGCCCTTCGAGCAGCCCGACCGCGTCCAGCAGGGCCCGCGTCAGGCGGACCATCTCCTCCCGGACCGCGGGATCGACCCGGCCGGGGAACAGGTCGCCGATCTCGACGGCCTGGCCCGGCGCCTTCAGGTACTCGTCCACGCCGATCGGGTGGTGCGTCCCGGCGGTGGAGAAGGACTCCAAGGTGACCTCGGGACCTTCGAGGAACTCCTCGACCAGCCCTTCGGCGTGCCCGTCGGCGACGAACAACTCCCAGGCCCCGGGAGCCTGTTCGGCGTCATCGATGGGGAGCGTGGAGAGGCTGCCGGTGCTGTCGATCGGCTTGAGGATGACCTTCCCGCCCACCTCGGCGATGAAGTCCAAGAGCTCCGCCTCGCTGGCGACGACGCGGTGCAGCACCGGGCTGATGCCGGCTCGCTCCATGGCCTGCCGGGTCAGCACCTTGTTCTTGATGGCGCGTACGGTCTCCACGCTGTTGCCGGGGATGCCGAGCTTCTCGCTGGCCACGGCGGCGGCGAGCACCGCGTCCTCACCGGGGGCGAGGACGCGTCGGAAGGGGCGGTCGTGGTGCAGGGGCGCCAGGATGTCGAGCACGGCGTCCGGTTCGGTGACCGGGACGGGGCACTCGATCATGAGGTCCACATAGCGCTGGACGCGGTCCGGGCGGCTACCCGGTGAATGCACGAGCACGACCTCTAGGCCGAGTTCCTTGGCGTGCCTGGCCATGTCGGTCCGACTGCCGATGATCGCTATACGTTCCATGGAATTTCCTTGTCACATAGTGGCGCGATACCTTACCCGTGGTGCGTCGTTGCCGTACGTGGTGGAAAGGGGACGAACGCGCTTCTCGTTCGCTTTCCGCTCTTTCTCGTTCGAATCCCGCCCGGTTCTCGTTGCGGAATGTGGCCGTCAGGCTTCCGCTCCGGTCGCCGGCGCTTTGGCAGCGGGTGCGGATTCCGCTTCGTCCGCCAGTTCCCCATAGTTGGAAATCTTCGCCATCGCCTTGAATCCGACGGCCACCGCAAAGCCGACGGCCGCCAGGATCACCCAGAGCGTGGCGAATCCGAATTGCCGGGCGATGACGATGCCCAGCGGTCCACCGAGAATCAGTCCGAGGTTCCAGGAGAAGAAGAAGGAGCCCTGATAGGTGCTGGCCTGCCCGTCCGGCGAGCGGCGCCCGAGGAAGGTGGACGCCATCGGTACGTAGATGACCTCACCGAGCGTCCAGATCACCAGCGCCCCGACGAACCAGGGCACGTTCGTCGCAAACGCGTTGAGGCCGAAGCCGACCGCCACCAGAACGGCGCCGATGACCAGCGGGGTGTTCTCCTGCATCCGCTCGGTGACCTTCGGCACGAAGGGCAGTGCGGCGACCATGAGGACCGCGTTGACCGCGAAGACCAGGCCGATCGTGGACGGCTTGAGGCCCTCGTGGTCCATGTGCAGCGGCAGCGCCGCCTCGAACTGGAGGTACACGCAGGCGAGCACGAAGGAGAGGCCGAGGAAGGTCAGCAGCACCGGGCTGCGGAACGGCTCCGCCATGTCCGCCGCCGCGCGCCGCGCCGACCACGGCTCGTCGGTGCGCTGGTGCGCCAGGTGGTCCTTGGGCAGCGCCCAGACCAGGCAGAAGTAGAGCACGGCGGCGCCGACCCAGAGCAGGAACAGCGCGGGCGGCCACAGCGCGAGCGCGAACCCGGAGAGCACGGGCCCCAGCGACGCACCGACGTTGAAGCCCACGTGCAGCGTGCTGTACGCCTTCGCGAAGTGCTCCTTGGCGACCAGCGAGGTCACCAGGCCCGCAGCGGCCGGCCGGTCCACCGCGGTGAGCAGCCCCGCCAGCGGCGAACACACGCCGATCACGTAGATGTTCTCCACGAAGGCCAGCAGGGCGGCGGTGACCACCACGCCCAGTTGCGCCGTCAGGATCACCCGCCGGGCCCCGAACCTGTCGGCCACCACGCCGCCGACCAGCCCCGCGGCGACCACGCCGGCCCCGAACAGACCGAGAATGACCGGGGTGGCGCCCTCCGAGGCGATGTCGCCCTGTTCCAGGTAGATGACGAGAAAGGCGGGAACCAGCACACCGAAGCGGTTGGCGGTCTGGCCGAAACACAACAGCCAGAACGACCTGGGCAATCGCATCGTCATTCTTCCCCTGCTATGCATTGCCCGGCTGGGCTCTGGCGCTTCACCCATGCCTCCACCGGCGGCCAGCCGGGGGAAACAACCATGGATCACGGACGTACGAATCCCAGCCGGACGCGAGATCGAGATCGGACGCTGAACCACTTCCCTGACGTCGACGCTGTTATTCGGTCGATTCAGGCTGAGAGGAAACGTTACGGCGCAGTGCAGTTGCAGCCATCACGCACCATTGGCGTGATTTCCGTGCCCACGAGAGCCGGGCATGTGCCGCAGCCAAATTCCTACCGCCAGGACGATACAAATGACCTTCGCGGAGTGTCAATAGGAAAAAATTTGCCGGTCAACGAGCCTTCCTGCTCACAGACTTACCGGCCCACCGTGTACGTGCCAGCGGCAAGAAAGTGCCGACCCACTTAGCGTACGGTGCGGTCCAGCGCAAGCAGCTTATGAGATTCGTCCAGGAGGCGATCATTCATGACGGTGCTGTTTGAATGCAGCTACGACAACGAGCGCTACTTCGGCCTCGGCGTACCGCGCGACGGCGCGGAGCTGCGGATTCACCGCCTCGGCGGTGATCGACTCGCCTCCCTCATCGCCGCATCGGGCGGCGAGACCGACGCGCTGACCGCCGGGCGCGCGGAGCTGACCGTGCCGGCCGCGGCCAGGGACCGGGTCCGCATGGTGCCCCCGCTCATGCCGGACCACGTCGGCGACGCGCTGGTGAGCGGCTTCATGATGACCCACAACGTCAAGGCGGACGCCTCCACGCCGGACCAGCCCAACTGGTTCGTGAAGGGGCTCGGCGACGCGCTGAAGCTGCCGGGCGAGCCGCTTTCGGTGCCGGGCGACGCGGTCGCCGTGTGCGAGGAGGCCGAGGTCGTCCTCGTCTACGTGGGCGAGGAGAAGACGGGCCGCCCCCGCTACGTGGGGCACGCCTTCGGCAACGACGTCACCGACATCGGCCGCTTCAAGCGCCACCACGGACACCTGTCGTACGCCAAGCTCTGCGACGCCGGCATCTCACCCGTGTTGCACCTCGGCCCGCCGCCGGCCCGCGTCACCGGCCGCACGACCATCGAACGCGAGGGCTCCGTGGCCTGGTCGGGCCCCTTCACCACCGGCACCGACGCGCTCTTCTACGACCTGGAGACGATCATGGCCACGCTCCTCGCGTACACGGCCCTGCACCGCCCCGGCCGGGTCCACTACGTCTACATCGGCGCCGACCGCAGCAGCTTCCACGCCGGGCACGAAATGGCCGACGGCGACCGGGTGACCCTCGACTTCACGAGCCACGGGGTCGTCCTGGGGAATCCACTGGCGTGGGGCGAGCGGTAGCCCCGGGCCCGGGCTCGCCGCTCGGGGTCCCCCATGGCCGGGGGTGGCTCGCCCGGCTGGGGTGACGCCGGCCGGGGCCCGGGAGCTCGGCCCCCTGCTCGGGCGGGGGCGGCGCCGTCTTAGCCCTTGCCCGGGTGGGGGTTGGCCCTGCCGGCGTGGGGTTCGGCGCCGCCTGCGCGGGTTGGCCCTGCCCGGGTGGGGTTTGGCGCGGGTTCGGTGCGGGCTCGGCGTGGGGTTTGGGCGGGCTCGGCGCCCTGCCGGGGTCGGGGTTCGGCCCTGGCGCGGGTGGCGCTTCGGGGCTTGCCCGGGGGCTCGGCCCCTGTCCGGGGGACGGCTCGGGCCTCGTCCGGGGGACGGCTCGGGCCTCGTCCGGGCAGGGGCTCGGGCCTCGTCCGGACTCCGTGGGCGCGGGTGTCCTGGGAGAATGGAGGCATGAGCGTGGAGATCGACATCACGGGTCTGCCGCCGGAGCACATCCTGTTCCGCCCCACACCGCTCGCCGAACTGTGCGCCGCGCTGCACGCCCTCGCCGAACCCGACCACCACCCGGGCCTCAAGACCTGGGTGGCCAGCACCCTCGCGGGGCTGCCGCGGGAGCTCGCCGGGCGGCTGCACGAGGCCCGCCTCATGTGGGGGTCCACCTTCTCGGACGTCTTCGTGCCCTTCGCCGGCGTACCCGCCCGGCGGGGGCTGCCGGGGGCCACGCTCGCCGAAGACCTGGACGTACTCGACCAGTTGGACGACGAGCGCTTCGTGGCCTCCGCCCTGGAGTTCACCTGCGCCGCGCCGCACGACCGGCGCGGCCCCTCCCCACTGGCGGATGCCGCCGAGCGGGCGCGGGTACTGGAGCTCGCCGCCGCGCGCGGCCCCGGCCAGCAGGACTTCACCCGCCGGCTGCTGACCGACCCGCCCGCGATCCGCGCCTGGGTCAGGCGGCTCCTGGAGGACTGCGACGAGGCGTTCTTCGCCGACGTCTGGCGGCGCGTGCACGGCGAACTCGCCGCCGACGCCCGCCACAAGACCGAACTCCTGCACCGCAAGGGCCTCCCGGCGGCCATCGCCGAGGTCTCCCCCGCCCTCAGTCTGACCGGCGACGGGCGCCGCCTCGTCGTCGACAAGATGGCCGTGGGCGCCACCTCCGCGCTCGACCCGGCCACCGGCCCCGGCATCACGTTCGTACCGTCCAGGCTCGGCTGGCCGCACCTGCTGGTGCTGCACGCCCAGGGCTGGCGGCCCGTCGTCACCTACCCGGTCGCCGCCGCCGACCTGCCGCAGGCCAGCTCCGTACAGGAGGTGCAGGAGCGGCTTGAGGCCGTCGTCCACCCGGCCCGGATACGGCTCGTGCGCTTCCTCGCCCGGGCCCCGCACACCACGGGCGAACTCGCGACGGCCACCGGGCTCACCGCACCCGAGGTCTCCCGCCACCTCGCGGTGCTCAGGAAGGCCGGCCTGGTGACCACGCGCCGCCGCGCCAGGTACGCCGAACACCAGCTCCTGGTCAGGCCCGTCGCCCGGCTCGGCAGTGACTTCCTGGAGAGCATCCTGCGCTGACGGGCAGCGTCCGGCGTCGGCGAGGGGCAGCGGGCGGGGCTGCCTGGTCGGGGACGGGCCGCCGGCCGGCCGGGCGGCGGTCGATGGCCGACGGGAGCCGCCGACGGGGCAGCGGCCACCGGCGGTCGGCGCCACAAGATCTCGACCCGGTCAAGTGGCGGTAACCACAGTCTTCCAACGGAGCTGACCTTGTGTCATTTGACTGGGTGAGTCAAACGTTGCGGCGCCACAGGGGCCCCGGGGTGCACAGTAGTTACGTGTCCACCCCGTCCCCGGGCAGGCATTTCAGGACAGAGGAGGGGCGTGCGTAGCAACCAGGAGTTCGCGCTCGGCACCGTCCGCGCGACCACACACGGATCGCCGCCGCCCAACGGGCCGACCCGGGCCCGATGTTAGTCCGAAGCCAGCCGCGGTGCCGGACCAGCACCGAGGACCGGACACCATGCCGCGCAGTTGTCCCGCCGCATGCGCAACCTCTTCAGTCTTGTCCCTAGGGGGAATTCTCATGACCGTTCCCGACAATTTACTGGACGGCGTTTCACTCCCCGGCCTGCTGCGCACCTGGCGCGCGGAAGCCGGCGAGAAAATGGGGCTCAAGAAGCCGCTCCCGCAGAAACAAGTAGCGGAGCGAATGGAAGTCAGCGAACGCTGGTACCGAAACCTGGAGGGCGGCCAGACGGTGCCCCTCCCCGGCCCCGTACTCAAACGCCTGGCCACCGCACTCGCCTTGGGCCCCGACGACAGAATGGCCCTCTTCGCACAGACCCTCAGCCGCCCCTTCACACCGGCTTCCAGCACCGAAGGCGCCGACGTACGAGAGCGGGGCGCGCTGGACGCCGTCGTGGAAATGGCGCGAACGCCCGGCCCGCACCCCGTCTACGTGGTCGACAGCGCGTGGAACCTGATCTCGTTCAACCCCAGGATGGCCGAGTGGTTCCCCGAGATCTGCCAGCCCGGCACCAACCTGCTGCGCTGGGTCTTCTCCGCCGACGGCCGGGCGAAGCTGATCGACTGGCAGGCCAACGCCGAACGGTTCCTCGGCCAATTGCGCTTCTCCCTCGCCAACCACCCGGACAACCTCGAACTGCGCGAACTCCTGAGGTTCCTGCTCGCCCATCCCGAGGTTTCCGCCCTCTGGGAACGCAGCCCGCGGCTGATCGCCTACCGCGAAGGCGAACTGTTCCGCTTCCATCTCCCCAGCATTTCCCCCGACGAACTCTCGGCCGTCGCCCGCGTCTTCCTCCCGCCGTATCTGCCGGGCATCAGATACGTCACCCTGATGCCGCACTGAGGAAAACCCCGACCTCGTACCGGGCGGGAATTCCGCGCCGCACCGGCCCGGAATTCCCCGGCGCCGCCGCGGACCGTCGCGGGGCCGCTGCCACCCCAGGGTGGACAACGGCCCCGCGGCGGGTTCCGGTCGGTTTCCCCAGCCGTCAGGCCGGGGGCAGCAGGCGCTTCTGCGGCTTGCCCATCGCATTGCGCGGCAGCGCATCCAGGAAGCGCACCTTGCGGGGGCGCTTGTGGGCGGAGAGGTGGCCGGCGACGAAGTCGATCAGTTGCTGTTCGGCCACGCCGTCGGCCACCACGTACGCGACGATCTCCTGACCGAGGTCGGCGTGTGGTGCGCCGACCACCGCGGCCTCACGCACCGCGGGGTGGTCGAGCAGCGCGTTCTCCACCTCGCCGGCGCCGATCCGGTAGCCGCCCGACTTGATCATGTCGGTCGAGGCCCGGCCGACGATGCGGTGCGTGCCGTCCGGCTCGATGGCCGCGATGTCACCGGTGCGGAACCAGCCGTCCGCCGCGTACGAGGCGGCCGTGGCCTCCGGCCGGTTCAGATAGCCGTCGAACAGGGTCGGCCCGGTCACCTCCAACTCGCCGATCTCCGCCCCCGCCTCGGCCACGATCCGGGTCCGCACGCCGGGCAGCGGCACCCCGACGTGGCCTGGCCGGCGCTCGCCGTCCGCCCGGGTCGCCACGGTGATCAGCGTCTCGGTCATGCCGTACCGCTCCACCGGACGGTGCCCGGTCAGCTCCTCCAGCGCGCGGAAGACCGGCGTGGGCAGCGGGGCGCTGCCGGAGACCAGCAGCCGGGCCCCGGACAGCGCGCGGGCGGCGGTCGGGTCGCCCGCGACCCGGTTCCACACGGTGGGCACCCCGAAGTAGAGGCTGCCGCCCGCCGCCGCGTACGCCTCCGGCTTCGGCCGGCCGGTGTGCACCAGGGTGCTGCCGACCCGCAGCGGGCCCAGCACGCCGAGGACCAGACCGTGCACGTGGAACAGCGGCAGGCCGTGGGCGAGCGTGTCATCGGGGGTCCAGGCCCACGCGTCAGCGAGCCCGTCCAGGCCGGCGGCGACGGCCCGCCGGGAGATCAACGCCCCCTTGGGAGCGCCGGTGGTGCCCGAGGTGTAGAGGACGAAGGCGGTGGCCGCCTCGTCCGGCTCGGGCCCGTGCCACGGCGCGCGCTCGGCCACGTCCACCGGAAGCACCTCGACGCCGGCGTCGGCCGACCCCGCGCCGGCGCCGTCGCCCACCCCGCCGGGCCCGGTGAGCAGCAGGGCCGCACCCGAGTCGCGCAGGATGTGGTCGCGTTCGGCGGGCCCGGAGTCCGGTGGCAGCGGCACCACGGGCACCCCGGCGAGCAGGGCGCCCACCACGGCCACCACGGTCTCCAGCGTGGCCTCGGCCCGTACCGCCACCACCGGGGCGCCGGCCACGCGGGCCGCCACCGCCCCCGCGGCGCCGAGCAGTTGCTCCCGCGACAGGGGCCGCCCAGCGATGGTCAACGCGTCGGGCCGGTCGTCGACCGATCCCGTCAAGGCCGCCAACAGAGCCTTGCTCACCAGCGATTCCTCTCCTCGTAAGGCCACGCCAGCGGCCTTGGTCACGCGGGCGGACCGCGTGACCGCACCGGCCGGGCCAGCGGCAACGGCGCTGTCCGGCCGGCGGGACCACCGACCGCGCCCGCTGTCCGTGTCGTCGTGCGCGGCGCGGCGCCCGGCGCCCTGCGGGATCGCGGGTGCGGGTGCGGTGCGGGGCGCGGTTCGTCCCGTACGACGGCGGTGCTGACGTTACCGACCCGGTCGGCGCCCGAACACGGCAGCCGCCCGCTGGCCGGACGGGGGCCCGGGCGGGCGACGGGGGGCCGTGGCGGGCGGGCGGCGGGGAGGTGACGCACGGGTGGCGCCGGGGCGCGGAGTGGGGGCGGGGCCGGTGGCGCCGGGGCGCGTGGTGGGGGCGGGGCCGGCGGCGGGGGCTTGGCCCCCGGCCGATAGGGGGGCTGACCCTACTTACACCCCAGTCGCTTACCCGTAGCGTATGCACCATGGACGCCCGCGACCCTGAGCTGAAGAAGGAACTCGACGCGACCTTGCAGACGCGCAAGGAGCTCGGTCCCGAGTACGAGTCGGAGCTGGTCGACTCCTTCATGGAGAAGGTCGAACAGCGCTTCAACGACACCGCCGACCGGCACGTCCGCCGCCAGCTCGCCGAGCAGCAGATGTCCGCCGCCCGCGGGGTCCGCCAGCCGGCCGGGTCCGGAACCACGGCGGCCACCGGCATCGGGGTCGGCGAACGGTTCGGCTTCGTCGCCGTCTCGCTGGTGCTCGCCATCCCGCTCTCCGCGATCGGCGCGGTCAACGAGGGCCTGCCGGGCCTGCTGGTCGCCTGGGGCGGCATCTTCGGCGTCAACGCGGTGCACGCCCTCGGCGGCTTCGCCTTCCTCCGCCGCGACCGCAAGAAGTCCCAGGGCGACTGGGACTGACCCGGAACCGGCCGCGGGCCCCGCGGGGCCACGGCGTACGAACCCGCGCACAGCACACCACAACCGCGCGAATCCCCGTACGGAACACGGCTGGCCCGTGACCCATCCAGGTCACGGGCCAGCCGGCAACGTACGCGCGGGGACCGCCGCACCCCGGTACGCGACCGGGGGCGGGACGACGACGGTCCCCGCGGGGGACGCGGGCCGGGTCCAGGCCGGTCTCGCCGCGTCCGGGCGACCGTGGAGGTCCGGGAGCCGCTCCGGAGGTCCGTGTCGCCGTCATCGGGTGTCGGTGTCGCCCTACCGACATCCCCCACCGTGCCGGACGCGTGTTAAATGCGTGCTGCTGGCGCGTGACGCACACGTACCACTTGTGCGAAGGGGCGCCCCCGGCCCCCTCCCCCACTGGCCAAGGCCCGGGCAGCCCCCGTCCGCCCGCGCCGCACGCTGTCCACTTGGGGCCGGCGCCGGCCGGTCTGACCAGGGGGTGGGTCACCTGGTCCGCACCACCGGGCACGCCACCGCGCCTGCGGGACGCGTGCCGTGGCCGGCGCCCGCGGCACGCGTCGCGCCGGCTACTTGGCCGTGCCCTGCGCCAGGTAGGCGAGCAGGTCCTGACGGCTGACCACGCCGGTCGGCTTGCCCTCGACGAGGACCACGGCGGCGTCCGCCGTGCCGAGGACGGCCATCAGGTCGGAGACCGGCTCGCCGGAACCGACCTGCGGCAGCGGCGGGCTCATGTGCTTCTCCAGCGGGTCGGTCAGCGCGGCGCGCTGGGCGAACAGCGCGTCGAGCAGCTCGCGCTCGACGACGGAGCCGATCACCTCGGCGGCCATCACGTCCGGGTGGCCGGCGCCCGGCTTGACGATGGGCATCTGCGACACGCCGTACTCGCGCAGCACCTCGATCGCCTCGCCGACGGTCTCCTCCGGGTGCATGTGCACGAGCGAGGGCAGCCCGCCCTCCTTGCCACTGAGCACGTCCCCCACGCGCACGGCGGGGCCGGCCTCCTCCAGAAAGCCGTAGTCCGCCATCCACTCGTCCTAGTCAATCGGCAAACATGGGTATAGTTCTGACTCGCAAATACATACGACTAGCGACTTTTCATGCGGAGGGCGCCGTGGCCGGTACCTCAAGGAGCTTCCTCAACCCGGAGCTGGTGCGCGCGTTGCAAGCGGGCAAGACCTTCGAGGACTGGCTGGACGGCCGAATACCCGGCGTGGACTACGCCCGCATCAGCGCCGACCAGTCCCTTCGCTCCTCGACACGAGCGAAGACCCGGAAGGCCGGTACTGGAGTCCGGCACCAGCACGAAGGGAACGACGAGACGGCCGCGGAACACGGCGTGGCCATCGTCAAGTACTTCGAGGACAACAACATCACCGCGGCCGACCCCAACGTGATGAGACCGAGCTTCGTGGAGATGACCCGCTCGATCCACTACCGGAAGGTCTCCGAGGGCTACCCCGTCTGCGCGGTGATCTCGGTGGAGCACGAGCGCGTGTGGCGTCTCCCGGAGGACTACATCAAGTTCCGCCGGGCTGTCATCATCGAAGGCGACGGGCTCTTCATCGAGCGAGGGAAGCCGTACGACCTTGTGAGCACCGGTGGCAACATCGTCGGTCTCGTGAACTCCGGAGTATCCGAGGGCGAGGTGACCAAGACGAAAGAGCGCCTTCACCGCGAGGTCAAGCGCCGAGCGCAAGACGGAACAACGCCCGGTGGCCGGCGCCGTTTCGGCTGGCTCGCTCAGGACGTCCGCGAAGGCCGCGGGGTGAACATGAAGCTCCACCCGGAGGAGTCGGTCATCCTGCGCGACATGATCGACAAGGCGTTGGAGGGGCGGGCCTGGAACTCCATCGCCCGGGAGCTCAACGAGGCCGGAATCGTCGGCGCGAGCGGACGGCCGTGGTCGGGGGCCACGGTGCGGCAGCTCTTGATCAACCCCGTGCTGTGTGGTCAACGAGCCATGGACGGCAAGCTCGTCCTCGGCAAGGACGGCAAGCCAGTCATGGGCCTGTGGGAGACCATTTGCACCGTCGAGGAATCAGCGGCACTGCGGCAGCTCTCCGTACGGCGCGGGGCTCAAGCAGGCAGCTTCCGCAAGACGCATCCCGGCTACGCGGTGCCAGGGGCTCCGGAGTCCCGCGCGCGGAAGTACCTGTTCTCGGGTTTCCTGCGCTGCGGGGCCCCCCGGAGGGACGACCCGACCAAGATATGCAACTACAAGATGGGCGGGACTCGCCGCCCGACGAAGGCGAACCCCGACAACTGCATCTACGTGTGCGCGAAGCTCGACTGCGGAGGCACTTCCCGCCAGATGGGGGCCGTCGATGAGCACTTGGAAGAGCTGATCGTGCGGGCCCTTGAGGCCCGGTACAAGATGGTGGAGCCCCAGGTCGCCGAGTGGCCGGGGGCAGCCATGCTCGAAGACCTCCAGACACGACGAAGCACCCTCGAAACCAAGTGGGCCGAGGGTGCTGTGTCGGACGCTTCCTTCTACCGCCTCCTCCCGAGCATCGAAGAGAAGATCGCCGGTCTACAAGCCGACTGGCGCGACTTCATGGAGGAGCAGGCGGCAGCGAACGCGTTCTCCGGGTGGGACCGTTCGAAGTGGAAGGACATGGACCTGACGCAGAAGCGCACGGCCATCAGCCGCATCATCCAGGCCGTGATCGTGACTCCGATCCCGAAGGGGCGCCCGCTGCGGGCGCCGTTCGATCCGGAACTGCTCAGGGTCGTTCCGAGGGCGTAACTGCTGCGACCAAGCCGAGAATCTGGCGAAGCTCCCGATCGGTCTCCTCTGACCAGGCTGGGAGCTTCGCCAGTTCACGGGCGACCCACTCTTCGTTGCCGGTGAACTCGCTGGTCGCCCCGGTCGGAGCGCCCATATGGCCACCCCCTCTCGCTGGTCGAGTTCTTCAGTAACCTCTTGTTCCAGCTCGTGGGCCAGAGCACCCGCCTCAACGCCCGTGAGGCCCTGGTGGATGAGCGCGGCCAGAGCCTCAAGCTCTCCGCTACTGAAATCGGAGAGTCGGTTGCGCCGGTAGCAGTCGAGGTCGTACTCAGTCGTCGGCATCGCCCTCGTCCTCTGCAAGGGTCACAGTGCCCGGATGCATCTCCTTGCCCCAGTAGTCCTGAGCCATTTCCTGCGCAAGAGGGTGCGGCACACCGTGCGAGACGGCTTCGGTGTAGATCGTTCCCGCTATGCGCGCCAGCAAGAGGGTGATCGTGCCACGCTTCTCGATGAGTGCCTGGTTGAACTCGGTCTCGATGTCGGACATCAGTTCCTGGAAGGAATTCTGGTCTGCCAAGGGGGCTCCTAGTGTTTGCTTGCTTCGAGGTCGAGGACGCTCCCCCACGACTGCGCACCAATCTCAGCGTCCACGGGAATCAGCAGGCCGCGGACGGTCATCTCCATGATTCGCGCGGTCTCATCAGCCAGTTCTACGGCTCGGTCCTCGGGGAAGCTGAAGATCAACTCGTCATGGATCGGGAGGCGGACGTACTCGGTGTAGCCGTGGCGGTCGAGTTCGATCAGGGCCCGGGCCGTGATGTCGCGGCTGGTGGATTGGATGAAGTAGTTGAGGGCGGCGTAGATCCGGTTGCGGTCGACGGGTATTCGTCGACCCGTCCCGGTGTAGATGTAGCCGGTGCGTCGGGCCTCGCGCTGTAGGCGGTCGGCCAGGCGCTTCACGCCCGGGTAGGTCTCCCAGAACGCCTTGACGGCCTTCTTCGCTTCGGTCTCCGATACGCCGTACTGCTCGACGATGGCCTTCCATCCGCCTCCGAAGCAGACGGTGAAGTTGGTGCCCTTGCCGGCCTTACGGTCGACGCCTGCGGCGTCTGCGGTGATCTGGTGGAGGTCCAGGCCGCGGCGGAACGCGTCGAGCATCGTCGGGTCACCGCTGAAGGCGGCGAGGACGCGCAGCTCCATGTTTCCGTAGTCGCTGCTGACGGTGACATGCCCCGGGTCTGCCAGAAAGCAGTGCCGTACGTAGGAGTCGCCCGCCGGGAGCGTCTGCGCGGGCACCGCGCCCGAGATGGTCATCCGGGCGCTTCTGGCCTGGCAGGAGTTGATGCTCGCGTGCACGCGGCCTTCTGAATCCCGGCCCCGAAGGGCCCGATCGAACCAGGTGGCCCGCCACTTCATCGCCTTCTTGGCATGGATGATGGCCTTGGTCAGCGGGATGTCGACCGCGGACAGCACCTCGTCATCGACCGATAGGTTCCCCTTCTTCGTCTTCTTGGTGAGCTTGATGCCGCGTTCGTGGAGGGCAGCGATGATCTGTGCGGTGGAGTTGACGTTGTCGACGCCTTCCTGGCGTGCGACCTCTTCCCACTTGAGTTGCTGCTCGCGCAGCTCCGCCGACTTGGCCTGTGCGTACGCGCTGTCGAGCAGGTAGCCCCGGCGCTCGATCTTCGCCGTGATGTGGGCCAGGCGGTGCTCCCAGGAGATGAGCCCCGCCCTCCGGCTGCGGACCGGAATCTTCGGCTTGAGTACTTCGAAGAGCCGGAAGGCCAGGATGGGGTCCATCCCCGCGTACAGGTTGAAGCCGTAATGGTCGATGGGGACGATCGGCCATACGTCATCCTTCTTGACCTTGAGTTCCTTGGCGACGGCGGCCATGGAACCCTTGACCGCATCGGCCAGGGCGGGGCAGATGTAGTGCTTCGTCAGCTCTTCGAGCCGGAGGCCCGGCCCTTGCTCTTTGACTGGTCGCGGATCGCAGAGATGCGCGAACAATTTGGTGTCCCAGCTCTTCGGAGCAAGCTCTTCCATCGGCAGACCGAGACAGACTTCGGCCACGTGCAGGTCGAACGTGCCGTTGTGGGCGATGAGCCGGCGGGTGGCCCGGAGCGCCCAGCGGACCGCATTGCGGAAGACGTGGCCCTTCTCAACGGGGACCACGAACGACTCGTGTGCGTTGCCGAACTGCCAGAGACGGGCCCGGAAGGTGCCGATGCCAGCGTTCCACCAGTCGAGGCCCGTGGTCTCGGAGTCGTGCGCGAGAAGGTCCTGGTTGGCCAGGACGAACGACTCGAAGTCAGGAAGATCGTCCTCGGCCTCAACGATGTGGATGCGAACGAGCTGCCCTTGGATCGGGTGATCAATGACCCGAATGCGTACCTCCTTACGCCGCGGGGGCCGGCCCGGCGACCGACCCCCGGTCTCGTGACAACTTTTTGGGCATGGTTAATTCATTAATTCGCCCGGTAAGACCCGTCCTTCTGGCGCCACATCGGAGAGCACTGCGCCGACTTGTCTAGCCCGCGCCCGCCGCAGAAGTACGCGGCCCAGCTACCGCCGTCCTTGAACGTCCGCTGGCCGTGCTCGCAGGTGTAGTCGCTACTGGACGGCGCGGCCACGACCTTGCCGTTCTCGAACCTCTTGGGTGTCGAGTTAGCGCCCCCCTTGTACTGATCACGGGTGTACTGGGCGAACCGGGCGTTGTGTTCGATCAGCCCCTTTTCCTTCATGGCGGCGAGCAGTTCTACGCCGCGGGCCGCCGTCTCAATGGCGGTGTGGCCGTACACGGCCGGCGTCAGCCACTCGGCTCCGTAGTCAGGTCCGGCCTTCACCGTGAGCCCGATCTTGAAGGGTGCCGGGGCGTTCGGGGCGGGCGCAGGAGCGGTCACAGGCGTCTCCGTGAGAGGTGGGGTGGTGGGGTCGTCCCAGGGGGACGTGTCGGCGAACGGGTCGTCGGTCACAGCGCATTCCTTCCGTGGTGGGCAGAGTCGAGGATGTCGAGAAGGGCTGCCACGTCGGCGCACGCCAGGTTGATCTCCGACATGGTGCCGTCCTCGGCACGGTGCGCGATGTAGGTAGCGGTGTCCTCTTCGTCGTCGTGGACGACTGTGAGTTGCACGTACGTCTGGCTTGGCGAGTCGATGTCCCGCCGATAGATCTTGGTCGTTTCGATCACGTCGTGTGCCTTCGGATGCGGAGGGTTCGGTTCATCTGCTGGGCCAGGGCGACCGTCGCGCGACTGAGCGCCTGCCGATCGGCCTGGTCCGAGACGGGGAGGCCGTATACGTGGCGCCGCATGAGGAGCTGCTTGTACCGCTCTGGCAGCTTCTTGAGCGCGGTGGCAGCGTCGGCGCGCGCCGAGACGATGTTGTCGCCTACGCGTGTCCGGAGCAGGTCGTCCTTCTTGCCCACCACTTCGCCGAGTTCGGCGTCGGTGTAGAGGAAGGTCTGCACCGCGAGCTTGGCTTCGTCGGGGGTGTAGTAGTAGGTGTCATCCAGGAGGTCGCGGTAGTTGCGTTCCCGACTCGCGTACTGAGTGCCGGCCTTGTGGAAGATCTTCCAGAGGAAGTCCTCACTGCCGTAGTGGGCTTCGATCGTGGCCCGGTGGGTGTAGGCGTGAAGCAGGATCTCCTGCTTCACGTCGGCCGACTCAACGATGTGCCACTTCTGCGCGATCCCGATCGCAACGCGCTCTGCCAGGCCGGCCAGGTAGGCCCAGTCCAGTTCAACGGCGTCAGGCAACCGCGGCCTCCTTCTGCCGGACGAAGCGACCCTGCTCGTTTCTCTGGATCGCTCCATGTCGGACTCCGTCCACCACGAAGGACCCGTCGCGCTCGACGTACACGGGAACCGGGGCCGCCGAGTACTTGCCGACCAAGAGCCGGCCCCAGCCCTTCTGCCAGTTGGCAACGCCTTGCGACAGGTACTCGGCCTTGACCTCGTCCATGAGGTGGCCCGTCTCGAAGCCGTAGAGGGTTCGCCGATGGCGGCCCACGCCCACCGTCTCCGGGGAGACCGCGTTTTTGTGGGTGTGCCCCATGACCACGGACCGATCCAGCTTCCTCACCTTCGAGGCCGCGGTGCGGCCGGGGATGGGAGACAGCCCCCGCAGCTCGTGCCCGTGCATGGCGACCCAGCCCGGCGCCACCTCGGCGAAGGGAGGCAGCACCTCGATGTCGAGCCCTTCGAAGTCCAGCAGGACGTCGACGTCGAAGGCCCGGCTGGCCGCAAGCGCCGGCGCGTAGCGCCGCAGGTACTCCGCAGGGCGGATGTCGTGGTTGCCCCGCATGAACTTCACCGGGCCGCCGTACCCCTCCCGGAGATCGTGCAGCAGCGCTTTACCACCTTCGGACTCCTGGAGGACGCAGTTCTCGAACTCGGCTCGCGTGTTCTTCGACCACCGCGAGGGGGCGGCGTAGTTCATGAAGTCGCCGATGATGAGAACTTCTGCCGGCTGCCGATCCGCGATGTAGCGCCAGAGGTTGCGGACTGCCCGCGCGTCGTGGAGCGGAAACTGGACGTCGGATACGATTACGATTTCACGTACGCTCACACGCGCTCCTCTCGGCGCTCAATCTCGATCCGGATGTAGTTTTCGGCCTTCTTCAGGTCTTCTATCGGTGTCCCTTTCAGGTCAGCCCGCCACAGGTACTTGACGGCATTTCCCATCGCGAAGTTCATGTGCTTGGTGATCTCTATGCACTCGATACCGCTGGGGTGCTGGTTGTAGTGGCCGGGATGGTCGACGTTCGACTTCGTGTCCGACCGCGGGGGCCTGTCTCGAAAGGCGAACTTCATCGCCTTCAACGCCTCCTGGCCTCGGAGGTCCATCGAGAGGCCGGGGGCCTCATTCAGAAGTCGCTGCCCGGGGTCGTTCTCGGAGGAAAACGCCAACTCACCGTCCGTGAAGCACATAGCGGCCCCGCCGGTGAGTTGCACATCGTTGGGGTAGGGCTGTCCCTCATAGACACCCTGAACGACTCCGCGCGTGTTCTCTCCTACCCATCGCGCTATCTGACTTGGGGCGTCAGTCACAACAACCTTGTCCCCCACGCGAAACTTGCTCATGCAGCGAGCCCTAGCCTTTCCCGGGATGCTTCTTTTCCGTATGTGACAATGAATCGATTCGCGTCATATCCGTCGCCGAGGTCTATCGGCCTTGCACTGGCTAGGCGTTCACAGACCTTTCGCGTGAAGGCGCGCCCTGCCTCGTCGCCATCCCCCACCACGAGAGTCGTGGCGAGGCCGGCGAAGGCGGGGTCGAAGTGGTCACGCCAACTCGCCACGCCGGGGACACCGACGGCTGGCACTCCAAGGCCAGAGACGGCCATAGCGTCGAGTTCTCCCTCGCAGAGAACCACGGTCGAGGAGGTCAGGAGCGCTGCCGTGTTGAAGAGGTGCGGGTTGTGGCCCGGAATCGTGAGGTACTTGGCATGCTTCTCGTGCGCCTCCTCGTGGGGCTGCACGTAAGCCCCACTGCCGTCCTTCACGCACTCGTCCGCGATACAGCGAAAGCGCATGGTGGCTAGCGCGTGCACCCCACCGGCGGGGCGGAGATAGGGAATGGCCAGCCGACCGCGGTACCACTCATGCCCTGTAATCGGATCGGAAACGTAGCCGACGCGGAACTGTTCCGCCTGTTCGCCCAGCCCGCGATGCTCCATATATTGGGCGGCTGGGCTTTCGGGGTACTGGCTGCTGTATCGCTTCCCGGCGGCTACCAAATCTGCTTTCTGCGATTCGCGTAGCTTCAACGAACGTCGCCCCTTCTTCCCTTTGAATCACGCCGATGGAGTCGAGCGACACCCCACAAGCGAAGCAATGGACCCGCTCCGTCTCGTAGTTGACTGCCGCAGAGGCTTTCTCCTCCACGTGGAAGGGGCAAAGACACGCCACCCATGCACCTACGCTTGTCCCAGCATGCGGAGCCTGCCAATTGGTCTTGTAGTACGCCAGAACCGTCTCGATGGGCGGTTTATTGATCGGCTTCAACTTGTGTTGCCGGCTCTGGATCGTCCGCCCTCCGAGTGACCACCGGAAAGTCGTATCGGCGATAGGCGGCCTCCATGAACTGCCGGTTGCCGCGCCAGTCGCGGTAAGTTGGCGCATCACCTTGGCCGTGGGTCACGGCCTCTCCTCTCCTTGGTAGTACCGGCGGCCGAGAAGGCGGGGAGCCGGTGGGTCCTCCAGGTAGCGAGCCGCAGCTCGAAGTGCTTCGGCAGAGTCGCGTGCGGCGGTCAGCAATCGGCCGTTGCACATGCGACAGAGCAGACCGCGGACGAGGTTGGTTCGGTGGCAGTGGTCGACAGATAGCCGCTGCCTTCGGACGCCGCCACAGATGGCGCACCGCCCGTCCTGCGCCGCGAGCAGGGCGTCGTACTCCCCCGCACCCAGCCCATAGACGCGCCGTACACGCCGTTCGTGATCTGCCGCGCTCCGCGCCTTCTTGCGGCAAGTCGCGCACACACGTCCGTGCGGGGCGAAGAAGCGGCGGTCGCGGTTACGCAGACACCGTGCACACGGACGCGTCCGGGCGCGGGCGCCGGAGGTCATGAAGCCCTCCGCAGGCTCCGCTCCAACCGGAGTAGGCGACCGGACTCGTCGCATTCGACCGCGGTCTCACGCAGCACCTGCGCATCTATCACCGCCACCTGCCGCGCCTGCGCGCTGCGCCTGGCGACCACCGCCTTCATGTGGCGCCCCCGCAGGTCGAGGGCGAGCTGCCGGGTGTCGAAGCGACGACTGCTGAACTCCACAACGAGCACGACCGCCGCCTCGGCGAGCTTCGCCTGCTCGGCCGGAGCGAGTTCGGGGTAGCGCTCAGGGAGAGCAGCAGCCAGTTCGACGCCGAGGCGGTACCCCCTGGGAGCGGGGACTCGCGTGGCACGGGACGGTTTCACGTTCCCGCTCCTTCCATTTGGTCTCGCGACAACTTTTGTCGCAAATTAAAAGCCCACACTGCTGGCCGACAGGTCCGCCAAGCGCATGTTGCGCGTATTGAAGGAGAGCGAAGCGAACGTCTCACCGCGGCTGTCTTCACGCCCTTCGCGGTTCTTCACGGGGCTTACGTTAAGAATCACGCCCCCCATGCCGTCGACCTCTTTGTGAATGGTCAGAACCAGAGCGGGAACCCGACTGATCTTCCCCTTCAACCCGGACTGGGGGATCGGCTTCAAGCCGTCGGAATATTCACCGACAACGTGATGCATGGCCATCACGTGGGCATGGGTTTCACGCGCCAGCTCGTTGAGGTAATCGCACAGCCCCTCCAGGGAAAAGGTGTACTCGTCTGCGCTTCCGGAGCCCCCCACATCGACATTGGTGATGTTGTCAATCACGACAAGGTGTGGGTAGATGTTGAAGACTTCATGAAAGGCTTCCAAGTGCATTTCGATAACGGCTGGCGTCGGCCGGGCCTCATAGTTGAACCGTTGCCACCACCGGTCCGCCAGCACGTTGTTGTACTCGAAAAATTGCCCCGCATGCAGCTTGGACTTGATGTCTTTTACGTCGTCACCGGTGATAATTGCTGTAGCGCGCGAAAGTTGCGTTGCCGCCGTGGAGTCTGCCGAGAAGTACAAAGTGGGGACGTTACTCTGCACAGCAAGGTTGAGCGCCAACATGCTCTTTCCGGTACCACCAGCAGCAGCGGTTATTGACAACTCGCCCCGCCGAAAGTTGGCATCAAGCTCCTCCAGCCCCTTGAACGGAGACGGAAGAGGTTCACCAGTAGCCTCTCGCATATTGACCGACTGACTCAGAGAGTACACGAGACAGTTCCCCTTTTCGCGTTTTCTACACTACATAGCAGGCGGTCTCGCAACAACTCAATTTCTCATCGAGCAAGCATGCGAAACGTCACAGAACTTGCAGGCGAACCCCGGACGGGCCGGGAAGTTCCCCAGCTTGACAGCAGAATCCATGGCCTCGAACCGCTCTCCTACCGTCCACTCAGTCACCCCCGCCAGGGAAACGGGGCGAGAGAGACGACCGTCCTTGGCCAGGTACCAGTCGGCCTTGTTGACCTCCACGCCGAAGGCTTTGCGCGTCGCTACGCCGTATGCCTCAAGCTGGAACCTCGACTTCGTCGTGCCTGTCTTCCAGTCCCGCGGCCGGACAGACCCGTCCGGGTCTTGAACTAGCTGGTCAATGAACCCTCGAACCTGGACTCCACCCAGTTCCACCATGAAGTACAGCTCAACGGCCTTGCGGCCATCGGGCGTGCAGTACGTTGCGCTCGGCTCCCCTGCGGCCCATTCGACATAGCGCCGCGTCTGCTGCTGGCCGAGCACATATCGCGCTTCGATGTCGCTACCACCGTCCCTGCGTGCAGAAAGCCACAAGTCCACGTTCGGCTCCCTGCCAAGACTCTCGTTGATCCCCTCCGCGTACCGCTCACTGAAGATCTGCACGACCTCGTCCACCGACATTTCCCTGTCGGACAACTCAAAAGCTTCAGCAGCAGAGTGAAAGGCGGTGCCGTGGTGACTCCAGGCGGCCGGCCTAGGCACTACACGCTCGACGCGTTGCAGATAGAAGCGATGAGGGCACTGCTCGTACTGCTGGACCTGACTAACAGACCGAGGCTGGGTTTCAACGCTCAACGGATGGCCTCCGGATGGATCACGTAAAGGTGGGATGACGCACTCCCTGCGAAGTGCGTGGAAGGGCGTGCCGAAAAAAGAACGTCGACTATCGCCTCACGCCAGCGCCTCAAGCCTTGCCGGCAAAAGACGATCTCGACATCTCGCCAACACTCGTCGGTCGCAAGGTCGCTCACGACCAGGTGGAAGTAGCACCCAGTTCGGGGCGACGAGGTGTCCATTCGGCAAACCAGAACACCTTCAGCGAAAAGCAACGTGACGCCCGTGACGATAGACGTTGATTCAATCGCACACTTAAGAGCCTCCGCAGAATTTGAGCGAGCATCCTCCAACACGCAGGTCGACATGTGGGCGACTCCCAGGAATGGTCTCGCAACAACTATTTGGTTAAATATTTTCCCGACACCTCTAGGCATCGGGATTTGACCGCCCGACCCGCCGCCAGCGCTCAGGAAGCGGACTCGGCCGACCCGGTGATCCCCACTATGCCGGATCTTGCGAGGCTTAGGTAGGAACCATCCAGTTCCGGAACAGTTGGGTTCTAAGATCCACTTCGCGCGATAGGCGATCTACGCGGTGATCAATAACAAGTGCGCTGTATGCACCACTAGGACCGTAGGTGTCTGGAGTATCTTGTTTCGCGCGGCTGTGGCCACTCCAGCCCCTCAAGCACGACGAGCGAATTGCGATCACCCCCCATGAACCACCCCCAGTCTGATCTGACACGCCTCCTACGCGCCTGGCGCAGACGCGTGAACCGCGACGAGGTTGCCCTCCCCAGCCGGTTTAACCGCAGGCGCAAGGCCGGTCTCACCCAGGAAGAAGTAGCCGACCTCGTCGGCGTGAGCCCCCGCTGGTACAACAGGCTGGAGACCGGTGCCCCCGGGGCCTACTCGGATCTGTTTCTCGAAGCGGTCGCCGAGGCCCTGTCCCTGGACGACACGGAGCGCCACGCCCTGTTTGTCCACGCCGTCGGCCGGCAACCTCAACCGCGGCCCCACGTCCTGCCGTCTGGCGGAATCAGCCCCCACTTCGCCGAGCTGGTCCGCCGACAGCCGCTTCCCGCCTACATATCCGACACAGCCTGGGACGTGCACCTCTACAACGACCACGCCGTGGGCCACATGCCCTGGATGAAGTCCGTCGGCAACGTGATGATCTGGGCGCTCGCGCACCCCCAGGCGCGGTTGCAACTCGTGGACTGGGAGACCAAGTGGGCGAGGCCAATGGCCGCGCAGCTCCGAGCGGCAGCGAGCCAACACAAGGACAACCCACGACTGGCCCAGGTGATACGCGAGGTCCGGGAAGGAAGTGAGGAAGGCCGGCGAATCTACGACGACGACGTCACGGTGTGCACACACCCAAAGGGGGCGCTGCGCTACCGCATGCCCGAGTCCCGTAGCGACGAAGTCGAGGCGGTGTGGCTGGGCTTCCAGCCGTTGGCAGGCCCACAGTCCATGCACTTCATCGCCTGGCTACCCACCGACATGCTCTCGTCGGGGGCACCCTCAGAACTGACGACCGCGATCACACCGCCGAGCACAACCTGCGCAGTGCAGGAGGCCGCTTAGGTGTGACCGGCCGCAAGGGGCCCGGCTATCCATGCGAGGCGCGGAGCCCCCTTGGCGGAAGCGCATGGGGGCTCCCGGCGCTTCCGCCGTTCGTTCCGGGTGGGCGGTCTGCTACTCCGTTGTGGGCACCACGGCATCAGGGTCGGAGGGCAGTTCCAAGGCCGCTCGGATGTCCGTGGCCGGTAGTTCCGCGCCCTCCGGCCAACGAACGATCCATCGGTCATCCGAGGATCGGCGAGGAACCAGAACCCATCCTTCGTCCCGGGCGTAGTCGATGATCAACTGTTCGCGCACCAGCCGGCGCACCATCCGCTCCGCCGACGCCGCCGCGGTCTCACCGACCGACTCATCACCTAGGCGCAGCCGCAGGTACACCTTGAGGTTCTTGGACGCGTAGTTGCTGTGGTGCGTCTCCACTCCAGCGGAACCGATCTTGCCCTCCCGGGCCAAGGCCAACGCATCCCTCACGCGCTCAGCAACTGGTGCCCGCCGCAGTCCCATGGCCACCAGGCGCTTGCTCACCGCCTGCTTACGCACATCGTACTGAGCAGCAATCTCATCGTCCTTGACCCCGAGGTGGTACAGCCTCGCCAGCACGGAGTCGCTGGGCAGTTTGGTCATCGGGAACACCCTGTCGAACGATGTGTGAGCGGACCGGCCAGCCCCACCCGGGCCGCCCAACATACCACCGAGGTAGTCTCGCAACAATTTCTGAGTTCCGGACCTTACCGAATGTCACCCGAGTGATGTGCGTCTCACGCACGTGACAGCCCCACCAACTAACACGTACATATTTAGTGAATAGCCATTGACTCCTGATATTTCAGTGTCCAAATAGACGCAATGGCCTCTGTTCCTTTTTACTCGTCGCGCGCCTTCACGTTCCAACGTGGCTCCAAAGAGGAGAGGCGACGTCCGGCCCCGGCTGCCAGAAATTCAACCAGCCGGGGCCCTCTACTTTTGACGGCCCCTCCCCTTGGGTGTGCACGAGGCCCCAGGGGGCTCCCCATACCGGTACGCGTCGAGGAGGCTCTTGTGCCACGCGCTCGCTCGGTCTGCCTGGTGGTCGGCTGCACCGCCGTAACAGCCCGCTCGGGCCGCTGCGAGGAGCACGCCCCTCCAAAGCGCGGGTGGGCCAGCTCGGCGCGGAACCGAAATCGCCCCGGCGACTTCCACAAGCGACGGGCCATGGTCCTGGCCCGTGATCGCTTCGCCTGCCAGCGCTGCGGCTCGGCCTCCGAGTTGGAGGTCGACCACCTGGTCCCGGTCTCCAAGGGCGGTACGTGGGACCTGACAAACCTTTGGGTCCTGTGTCGCGACTGTCACCGCCGGAAGACCTACTTCGAGGACCGGTAGCCCTCGATTCATTCATTCACTCCGATCAGACTTCTCCGTGCCCGAGGGGGTGTTCTCGTGCCTGTTCGCCGCGGACCGGCCCCAGACCCGAACGCACGTCGGCGTAACCGCGAGCACGCCCTGGGCGAGCACGCGCTGACTGCTGAGCCGGGCGAGGGCCGTGCCCTTCCGAAGGCTCTGGGGGTGACGACCGGTGGGGCTAAGCGCTTCTGGAGAACCTGGGCCGCCGCCCCTCAGACCAGGCACTGGCTTGAGACGGACTGGGCCGAGCTGGAGCTGACCACGCGAATCGTGGACGCCTTCTACCAGGGCGATGTGAGGCTGGCAGGCGAGATTCGCCAACGCGTCGGTCGTTGGGGTGCCACCACGGAGGATCGGGCCCGGCTCCGAATGAACTTCGACAAACAGGCCGACGAAGAGGCGACCAAAGCCGCTCAAGAGGCCAGCAATTCGAACATGGACGAGGAACTGTTCCGGATGCTCACGGAGACGTAAAGGGGGTGGGAATGCCGCTCACGGGCAACATGCCGGCCGGCGTTCCGCACCCTTCCCGAAGCCTCGGGTACGGCATTATCCGATGGGCCCAGCGGTACATCGTTCAACCCGACGGCGAGACCGCGGGGCAACCGTGGCGCTTCACCGCCGAGCAGTTGCGTTTCGTTCTCTGGATGTACAGCATCGATGAGAACGGGAGGTGGTTGTACCGGTCCGCAGCGCTCCGACGCGCTAAGGGTTGGGGTTTAGGGCAAGACGCCGCTTCTCGCAGCTATCTGCATCGTGGAGTTCATCGGGCCCGCCCGCTTCTCGCATTTTGACGCCTCCGGCATGCCGGTCGGCAAGCGGGTTCCGCTCCCTCTAGTCCAGATCGCCGCAACGTCGCTGGACCAGACGGCCAACACGCGCGACATGATCCGCGGAATGTTGGCGGAATCCCCCGCGGAGCGGGAGTTCAAGCTCGACATCGGCAAGGGGCTCATCCAGTTCAAGGATGGCCGCCCCGGTCGGATCGAGCCCGTCACGTCCTCGTCCCGAGGACTTGAGGGGGCGAGGCCAACCTTTGCCCGGCCCCGGCAGAGACGCTTCTGCCGGGGCCGGGCCGTGCCCACTTTGTTGTTTGCGACGAGGTCCACCACTGGATCGAGTCGAACCAGGGCGTCTACGTCTGGGAAACCCTCGACCGCAACATCCAGAAGACCGCCGGTGCCGGCTCTCGACTGATCGAGACCACCAACGCCTTCAACCCCAACGAGAACTCGATCGCCCAGCGGACCTTCGAGGCCGCGATGGAGTACGGGGCGGCGGGCATTCTCTACGACTGTCGCGAGGCCGAGCGCGACATCGACCTCAAGGACGAGGCTGCGGTCCGGGCCGGCGTCATCGACGCCTACGGAGACTCCCACTGGGTGGACGTGGACGGCATTGTCGCCGCCATCTTGGACCCGCGTACCGCTCCGGCGGTCGCGTACCGCTTCTACCTGAACAACATCCAGGAGAACGCCGACGGGTGGCTGGTCAAGGCCGAGTGGGACGCGTGCCTTGACGAGGACGATCCGATCCGGCCCGGCGACCAGATCGCCGTGGGGTTCGACGGGAGCCTCCGCGGCGACGCCACCGGCTTGGTCGGAGCCCGCCTGCGGGACGGCAAGCTGTTCGTCCTGGGGCTCTGGGAGAACCCACGGGACCCGAAGCGTCCGGATTGGGAAGTTGACATCCTCGCTGTCGAAGCCGCGGTGAAGCGGGCCTTCGAGACGTACAGGGTCGAGTGGTTCTATGGGGACCCCCCGTACTGGCAGGAAGCCATCGGCCGCTGGGCCATCACCTACGGAGACGACCGCGTCTTCGAATACTGGACCAACAAGCCGATGAGGATGTGCGAGGCCACTGAGCGCCTGCACTCCGCCGTCGTGGTCGGCGACGTGAAGCACGACGGGGACCCGAACCTGACCCGGCACTGTCTCAACGCGGTGACCAGGGAGGTGCCCCAGGGGCTCCTCATTTGCAAGGACTCCCCCCGGTCAAAGCGAAAGATCGACTTGGCGGTGTGCGCAGTCCTCGCCTTCGAGGCCCGGGCGGACGCAATTGCCGACGGACGAATGCAGAGCAAACGAAGACGTGTCGTTGGGTTTTGAGCAAGGCCCCGCACTGAGAGGGGCCTGAATGACGACTGCCGCGTTGCGAGTGCCCTCCGGTGAGGCCGGGGGCTCGCCCCCGGTCTCACCCGCCGAATGGATGGACTTCCTCAAGGGGAAGCTCGCCCTCCAGCAGCGCAAGCTCGGTCGGTTCAGCTCGTATTACGACGGTCGGCACCAGAAGATGCTCTTCGCTCAGTCCAAGTACCGCAGCGAGTTCGCCGACGTCTTCGATCGCTGGAGCGACAACTTCTGCGGCCTGGTGATCGACAGTGTCAACGAGCGGTTGGCTGTCGAAGGCTTCCGGATGGCGGACGAGCCCCAGGCGGACAGGGAAGCCCGTCGCATCTGGCAGAAGAACTTCCTCGATGCAGAGTCCGCCTCCGGCCACCTGGACGCGATGGTGCAGGGCTCGGCGTACGTCGTCGTGTGGGCTGACGGGGACGGCGACCCCGTCATCACGGTGGAGTCCCCCGAGACAGTGGTCGTGCAGTTCAAGCCTGGCAGCCGCCGAGAGGTGGAGGCCGCGGCCAAGTTCTTCGTTGACGACTGGGGCCGCGAGCACTGCACGCTCTGGCTCGAAGACGTGGTCTGCACAGGCGGCCCGTCTCTCCTCGGCTACTCGATCGACAAGACGGAGAGGAATCCTCTCCGAGTCGTCCCGGTCGTCCCGCTCCAGAACCGCACCCGGCTCATCGGGGAACCGATGTCCGACCTGGCGCCGATCATCCCCCTCCAGGACGCCATCAACAAGGTCACCGCGGACGCACTGGTGGCCAGCGAGTACGCTGCCTGGCCCCAGCGGTACGTCACTGGCCTGGAGATCCAGGAGGACGAGGCCGGCCGGCCGGTGGAACCGTTCCGCGTCGCCGTCGACAAGCTGCTCCAGGCCGAGGACCCCTCCGCCAGCTTCGGCCAGTTCGAGGCGGCGGACCTCAGCAACTACGTCGACCTGGTCGACATGCTGACCATGCACCTCGCGAGCCTCGCGAGGGTGCCCTTCCACTACCTGCTCAAGGGCGGCCAGGTCCCCTCGGGTGACTCGATCACTTCCGCGGAGGCCGGCCTGGTCGCCAAGGCCCGCGAACGGATGCTCCACTTCGGTGAGGCGTGGGAGAAGGTGCTCCGGTTGGCGTTCCTCGTCCTCAAGGACAGGGAACGGGCGGAGGCGTTCGAGGCGGAAGTCATGTGGCGTGACCCCGAGAACCGGACCGAGGCGCAGCACGTCGACTCCCTTCTCAAGCTCCAGCAGCTCAACGTCCCGAAGCAGCAGCTCTGGCTCGACGCCGGGTACACCCCGCAGCAGATCGAAAGGTTTCAGGACCTGCTTGAGGAAGAGGCCCGCGCCGAAATGGAACGGGCCGACAAGTACATGTCTCAGGCCGAGATGGCGAGCATCGCCCGCCCCAACCCGGAAGTTGCCGGCGTCGAAGCCAAGAAGGCGGCTGCCAAACCGCCCAGGGGCAACAGTGGGAACGCCGCCCGCGAGAAGGCTGGCACGTAGCACCACCCGCCCTATGCCCCGCCCGAGGCCAGTGACTTCCTTGCCTGCCCCGTGAACGAAATGGATACCGCACATGGCTGAGCCCCTGGGTGAGACGCCCACCGGGCCTACTCCCGACGTTGCCGCCCTCCAGGCGGCGGTCGAGAAGTGGAAGACCCTCTCACGTAAGAACGAGGAGAGGTTCCAACAGGTCAGCACCGAGCTGGAACGGCTCCGCCAAACGGCGCTGTCCGACCAGGAGCAGGCCCTGGGGGCCGCTCGCGCAGAAGAGCGCAAGGCAGTGGTCGGCGAGTTCGGAACACGACTGGCCACGGCGGAACTACGCGCCCATGCGGCGTCGGCCGGCGTCGAGCTGCCCAGCGTCGAGTATCTGAACGTCGGCTCGTTCGTCGCCGATGACGGCAGTGTCAACGCAGACACCATCGCCCAGTTCCTCTCGTCGCTCCCGACGCCGGCGACAAGGCCCGAGTTCGCGCAGGGCCTCGGCCTTGGTCGCCAGGGTGGTGCCGGCGTCCCGCAGCTCACCCGCGAGGACATGGCCCGCATGTCGCCCGCGCAGATCGTCGCCGCGAAGAAGGAGGGCAAGTTCGACGCCCTCCAACGGGGCGAGATCTAATCCCGACATCAGGGGAAGGATTCCCCTCTGAACTTGTGGCCGCCTTCCGGGCGGCCTTTCTTTTGGAGCACTTATTACTGCCTCCCCCACCTTCGATAAGGGTTTCAACAAGACCCTCGGTGATGGCTATCAGGTCAACTCCGGCAACGTTTTCATCCCGGAGCTGTACACCGCGCAGCTCCTCACCGATGTCGAGGAGAAGCTAGTCCTCGGCTCGTCGCTCATCTGCAACCGCGATTACGAAGGCGAATTCAGGCGCGAAGGGGACGTCCTGCACGTGCCGCACTTCGTTGATGACACCGTCTCCGACAAGGGCACCGTCAACGCGTACGACTCGATCGGCGAAGCTGACCACGCCAGCCTGGAGTACATGGACGTGCGGGTCCGCAAGGGCAGCTCGTTCAACATCGAGATCGACGGCGTGCACCAGTGGCAGACCAAGGACGGCATCAGCCTCTTCGAGAACCTGGTTACCCAGCGTGCCCGGAAGACCGCCATCGCCATGGACTCCCTCATCGCAAAGACCATCGCGCACGGCGTCGAAGGCCGGGACTACAACGGCGTGAAGGCCGGCGAAACTCCGGCGCCCGACTCCCTGCACGGCAAGGTCAAGAAGTTCGAGGGCGCGGAGAACGCGGCCGGCGACCGTCTCGCCGACGACGTGTACGACATCCTCGTGGACATGATCCAGGAGCTTGACGTGAACCAGGCTCCGGAGAACCGCTACCTCATCATCTCCCCGAAGGTGAAGGCGAACCTGCTCCGCAACCCGGAGTTCAAGGACGCGGCCCACTGGGGCGGCGGGTCGGTCATGCCCACCGGGCAGATCGGCCAGATCCTCGGCCTCCCAGTGTTCTCGACCACCACGTTCGGCAACCACACCCGGTCTACGCAGAAGTTCGTGCGCAATGCCCACATGGACGCTTCGGGCATCGACATGATCCTCGGCGCGACCAACGCCGTCTCGCTGCTGGTGCCGCACGCCGAGATGAAGGCGTACGAACCCGAGAAGAAGTTCACCCAGGCCGTGAAGAGCCGGGTCTTCTACGACGCGAAGATCATCCGGCCTGAACAGCTCGTCGTGTTCGGCGTGAAGCCGAAGACCGCTGCCGTGAAGGCGTAAGCCAAGATGCTAGGCGGGGCGGCCACAGCCGCCCCGCCGGACTGCTAGTTGCTGTGCCTCTTGATGTAGGTGAGACAACTCATCCCAAGGCTGAAGGCGCCCGCGAGGGCGCCAGCAGCTCCGCCGACAGCGGGGCCAGGCGACAAGCCAAGCCCGACCAACGTGATGCCAGCCACAAGGCCAACGACCGTTGAGATCGACAAGAGCAAGCACACCTCTAAAGCGCGGTGGTTGCATCCAGCCTGTGTCGAGCCTTCCTCCATTTATCTGCCTTTCCACTAGTGCTGCATTTCCGCCACCCGGGACGGATGGCCTCACCCCGGAAACTTCAGATAGCACTAGTGACAGTCGAAGCAGAACCGCGCTTCGCAAAAAGGAGGTTGAAGGGGTTTCACCTTCACAAGCTTTGGCACGCACACACCATACTCCGTCACCCCGTACGAGTGCCAAGCAAGAGAGTCAGTGCCATACCCATATCCGTGCCTGACATCGAAGTCAGGATCGGCAGGACGTTCGAAGCCGCAGAAAGGCTCAGGGTGGAGGCGTTCATCCAGGACGCCTCAGCCCTCATCGCGGACTACTGCGGCAGCGGCTACCGCGAGGACGCCCCCGGCATCCGCGCCGTCCTCTGCTCCGAGGTCATCCGCTGGCTGGCAGTGCAGCCCGGCATCGTCTCCGAACGAGTCGGCGACGTCGAGGTGCAGTTCGGTTCCTCCGCGTCCGCCCAGCAGCTCTCCCCGGCAGCCCGCACTTCGCTCAAGCGCTACAGGCGAAAGCTGACGTCCATCCCGTTGACGAGGGGGCCGGACGAAGTTCTTCAGTGACCCCGTCGAGATTCACAGCGCTCCGATAGCCGAGGGTGCCTACACCCGTCACCGGGACTGGGGCAACGCGACAAGGGTGTGGGGCGGCCTCGCCAGCGTCCAGCCCGAGCGGTCTTTCGAGTCCCGCTCCCCCGGGCGCGAGACCGCGCAGGAGCGGCTTCTGGTCTACCTGCCGTGGGGCACCCCTGTGGACGCCCCGGACCGGCTCTTGATCAACGGCCTCTGGTTCGAGGTCGACGGCGAGCCGATGCGCTGGAACCACGGCTCCCTGCGCCATGTCCGCGTCCGAGCTTGGAGAGTGACCAACTGAAGTCGGGGTTCAAACTCGTGATGCATCGGGGCTGGGAGCACGCCGTGTTCCATTCGACCGACACGCGGGACCTGGTGGCCATGCACTCAGCGAAGATCGCTGCGGACGCTGTCAAGGAAGCGCCGCGAGCAAGTGCCACCAAGAGCAACTGGAACCAGATCAAGAAGCACATCGAAGCGCACGTCGAGGCGGACGCCTGGGGCTGGCGCGGCAACATCACCGTCGAGAACAACCCGAAGGTCCGGCACGCGCTGCTCCAGGAGCGCGGATGGACGGACCGTATGGGCCGCCGTCATCCGGGCCGCAGGTTCCTCAAGGCGGCCCTGCTGAAGGCGCGGGTCGAATGAGACGTGACCCCCTCGCCTTCCTGATCAGTTATCTGCGCAGCCGGTTGAAGTTCCCACCCGGGGCCGTGACCGGCGACTTGGTCGGCCGGGAGCCCGGCGACGTCACCGTGTACCTGGAGCACTCCGGAGGCTTCCGCACCGTCCGACACCGAGCGGACCGCGCCGAAGTCGAGTACTCCGTCCTCCACCCCGACCGCGAGAAGGCCGCCAGCCTCGCCTACGAGGTCCGCGCCCTCCTCCTTGAGGAGCTGCCCGGCACCGTGGTCGACGGCGCTCTGGTCCTCGACGTGGTGGACATCGACTCGCCCAAGTACCTGCCGGACGACGTCTCTCGTGAGCACTGCTACGGCGGCGAGGCCACCGTCTTCTACATCGAGGAGTAGCACTGCCCAGCGTCATGAAGTTCGACTTCAGGTCGATGAACTTCGCCGGCGTTCCCGGCACCGAGATCGTCCTTGAAGTCACCCGCGTCACCGCGCATCCGGACACGCCTCCGGAGGAGCGCGTCAGGGTCGTCAACACCGGCCAGGACTGGCCTGCCACCGACTTCACTCTGACTGCGGATGCGTGCGGGTGGCCCTTCAACGAGGGCGACGTCTTCGAGGTACGCGCCAAGGTGGCGAAGGTGGACGGTGCCGAGTCCGAGTGGAGCGCCCCGGTGCGGACCCCGCCGGTTCCGTACGTGGCGCCAACGACTCCTGAGATCGACTCGATCAAGTGGGAGACCGGCTGACCGTCCCCACGTAGCACTTCCGTCAGGCCCCTCTACGGGGCCTTTTTTCATGCCCTTGGAGGCTCATGTCCACTCCTGCCGAGACCGGAAACGCTCAGAAGATCCGGTTCGCACCACGCGGGGCCTTGTTCATCGCCCCGGCCCCGAAGCTCTCCGACGCCCCCGGGACAGGCACCGTCCTCCCAGACGGCCTGGACGCGCTCGGCGCCCCGTTCAAGAACCTCGGGTACGTCGATGAGGGTGGTGTCACGATCACCCCGTCCATCGAGACGGACCCCGTCAACGTATGGCAGAGCGCCGTGCCTGTCTTGTACAACGTCAAGAGCGCTGCGTTCCAGGTCAAGGCCACGCTCATGGAGACGAGCAAGCTCACCACCGAGCTGTTCTTCGGCGCCAAGTGGGTCGAGTCCAAGGACGTGCCGGGCCTGTTCCGGTTGGACCTGAAGTCCACACCGGAGCTGTCGGAGATCTCCCTGGTGGTCGACTGGTCTCAGGGCAAGGTCCAGTACCGCTGCGTCATCGGTCGAGCCATGATCTCCGACCGTGGAGCCATCCAGCTCCAGCGGGCCGAGAACGGCAAGTACGAACTCACCATCGACGCCCTGGACTACAACGGCGGGCTCGGGTACGTCCTCACGAACGACGACCTCAACGACTCCGGCAGCACAGTCCAGGAGCCTGCCGCGGCCCGTCTGTCCGGCAACACGGTGGAGCAGGGCGGGACCGTCACCCTGACCGGCGAGAACTTCGCCGCCGGCACGCCTGCCGTCATCACCATCACCGGGCCCTCTGCGGGGAAGGTCACTGCTGCGCAGGCCAGCACCGACGACGCCGGCAACCTGACCTCGACCATCTCCGCCGCTTCTGACGCCGCGGCCGGCGTCTACACGGTGAAGGCCACCGTGGCCACCGTTGAGGCCCTGGCCGGCGCCCTGACCGTGGCGGATGCACCCACCTCCTTCGCCAAGGCCGCCTAGCAGGAACGTTCCTCTGTTTCGCAGGCACTCACAACCAAACTCAGCCCTCGAAGGGCTTCCCCATCCCCAGGAGCGACCCTGACTTCCGTAAAGACCCCTCGCACGAAGTCCGCGGCCAAGCAGGCCGAGGCCGTTGCTGACGGCCAGCCGACCGTGTTCCAGCACGGTGACATCGAGTACACCGTGCCAGCGCCGCTCGATCTGCCCGTGAAGATCCTGGAGGTGGACGACGAGATCGACGCCCTCAAGCTGATTCTCGGTGAGCAGTGGCAGACCTACACGGAGTCCGGCGCCACCATCAGGGACTTCCAGGTGTTCGCCGAGAAGGTCTCCGAGGCAGCCGGTTTCACCAGCTCGGGAAACTGATCGGGGCCGTCCACGCGATACGCGACTTCTCTGACGAGTTGGAAGCCGACCTCCTCGAATTCTTCCAGGTGGACCTACTCGACGTGTGGCGCGGCCGGCTCTCCCTCAGACGCATACACATCCTGATCCAGTCGCTGCTGAAGAAGCCAGGGCGCTCAGCCTTCCTGGCTGCCGTGGACGAGTCCGCCTCGTGGTCGGTCGGTGACCACCTGACCGCGCGCGTGGTGGACGCGGCGGAGGTGGCGAACTACCTGTTCCTCAAGGCCAACTCCGAGGATTCGGCGAACGTTGAGCTCCCCAAGCCTGTGCCTCGTCCCGGCCGGCACGAGCCGGACAGCTCCGACACAGCGAGTCCGACGTTCGCAGATGGGGACGAGCTCTCTGCCTTCTTCACGCGCATGAACACCCTTTAGGAGGCAGGCAACATGGCGGGTCCCCGTGGCGCCATCAAGGCGGGCACCGGCTTCATCTCCATCGAACCCCACCTTGATCGGGAAGCCCTTGGCCGCATGCGCGCGACGCTCAACGCCACGATGGGCCGCTATGGCCGAGAGTTCGGCAAGAGCCTGAGCACCGGACTCAGCAGAGGTTTCTCGGGGCTCACCCACGATGCGACCGCCGAGGCCAAGAAGATGAACCGGGCCCTGACCGGGCAGGCGAAGCAGGGCAACAAGGAGCGCGAGGGCGTTCACAAGGCCGCGGCTAAGCGGTACGTCCGGGTCGAGGAGGAGCTGACCCGGAGCCACGGCGCCCAGGTAGCAGTCCGTGCGCGGCAGGCCCTCGAAGCCTCCGAACGTCAGACGCAGGGCCTGTCCGCTGATTCGAAGCGGGCCCTTCACGCGTACCAGCGGCGCCTGGAAGACATGGCGCGGGCGGATTCCCTGCTGGAAACCCGGCAGCGGCAGGCGGCCGAAGAGCGCGCCCGTCGGATGCTGCGTGCCTACCGCGACGACGTGCGTGCTTACCGGCGGGCGCAGCAGGACAAGCAACGGTCTCTGGACGACACGGCCCGCAGGGAGCGCGAAGCCCAGCGCGAGCGGGATGCCTATATGCGGTCGTACTACGCGGCGCACCGCGAGAACGAGCGGCGCAAGCGCGCGGTGACCGCTGAGACGGCGCGCTTGGAGCGCCAGGTGCTCGCCGAGCTGGCCCGCGCGCGTAAGGCAGCGCTTCGGGAAGAGCTGGCCACGGCGCAGCTCCAGGCCCAGACCCTCCGGAACTCGGTCCAGGGGTATCGGCGCGAGCTTCAGCAGCTCTCTCGCAGCACGGCACGCCCGCTGGGCCAGGTGCAGACCTCGTTGAAGCGGCATGCCGACACGGTGCACACGCTTGGGCAGAACGCTGTTGAGGCCGGTGCTCTGATCACGCGCAACCTGCTCGGGCCTCTCACTCTGGTCTCCGGGGCGCTCACGCAGATCGGCGTCAAGAACGCGGACATGCGGATCATGGGCCAGATGGGCATGCATGCGGCTGGTGTCTCCCAGCCCGCGTCAGCCCGCGAGATGGAGCGGCTTCAGAAGTACGCGATCGACACCCCGTTCAACATCGACCTCATGCACGAGTACCAGATGAAGATGGTGCGCGGCATGGTGGCTCGTGAGCGGGGTCACGACAGCAAGGACCCGAAGGTCCGGCAGGAGGCAGCCGACAGAGCGGCCTCCCGTACGTCAGACGTGATCGAGGCCGTGCTCGACTCGATGGCGCGGGCGGGAAACCTGTCCGAGTCGCAGCAGCAGCGTTCGCTGTACGCGATCGACAAGATCATGGATCTTGACCGGGCACCTACGAAGAACTTCAAGCAGTTCATCGATGCCACCGGCATTCCCGCTCAGGAGATGGCCCAGCTCCTGAACTTCAAGAACGCCGACAAGATGTACAAGGTCATGGGCACGCCGGCTGCCAAGGGCGGCGGCATCACGGGTCAGCAGGTTCTCGACGCGCTGCTGGAGAACTGGCAGGGCAGTGACGGCCAGCCGGGCTCGAAGGGTTACGGCCGCGAGGTCGGCACCGCGACCATCACGGGGCGCATCCAGCAGATGAAGGAGCGCGCGTCCTACGAGATGGGGCAGCTCTTCGCGACGAAGGACCCGGCTACAGGAGAGATCCGGTACACGGGCCTGGGCGAGAAGATCATGGGCACGCGTGACGCCGAGACCGGCGTGTACGAGGGCGGGCTGCTCAATGACGTCAAGGACATCGCCAAGGCCGGGCTCCCGCACGCCAAAGAGGTGCTGGGCGAGTTCTTCGACGTCCTGGGCACCTTCACCGGTTGGATCAAGTCCACGACCAACTACCTTGACGAGCACCCCGCCCTTCAAGAACTCGTGCTCAAGGTCATCAAGATCATTGCCGTGGCCACTCCGTTCCTCGTGGGCTTCGGACTGTTGAGCAAGCTCTTCGGGAAGCTCGGCAAGATCATGGCCCCGATGCTGGGGGTCGTCCGCGGCTTCGTCAGTAGCTTCAAGGGTGCCGGCCGTGTCGGTCGGCAGCTCAGCGCCGGTGTCCGTGGAGCGGGCACGGAGCGCGGGTTCCTGGGGTCCTGGAAGGACCGGCGCACCGAGCTGCGCGGCGGGGATAGCCGCTCTCTCTCCCAACGCGGCTTGGACCGTCTTCGTGGGGGCGCCGGCCGGAGCGAGGACGTACGTCTGAACGTGCGGCAGGCCGAGCAGTCTCTGCGCCAGCTCGAAGAGAAGATCCGAGCGCTGAAGCAGGAACTGCGCTCGGTCAACAGCGTCTCCATCGACCCGGCCATGAACGCACTCGGCGGTGTGGGTGGCCGAAGTCTGGCGGCAGCCGCGCAGGATGCCCAGAACCGCATCCGGCAGGCCGCTGCGGGGCTGCGCGACCTCGACGGCCGTACGACGGGCAACGCTCGGGGGCAGGTCGAGTCGCTGGGGAAGAAGGCGACGACCACCGAAGGGCGGATCAAGGCCGCTTCGTCGGCGATGACCGCGCTGAACAAGCGGCCTCTCAAGGCTCTGCGGCAGGAGTTCGACTGGACGACGCCGAAGGCCAAGGAGGTCCGCCGGGCCATCCAAGAGGGCGTTGAGCGGATGACCACGCTCAACGGCAAGCCGTTGAAGGCCCTTCGCAACCGCTTCAAGGGTGGCGGCGCGTCCTTGTACTCCGCGGTCGACGCGGTGGCAGACAAGCTGGGCACCGTCAACAGTCGCATGGACACGCTCAGCGGTAAGCGGGTCACCAGCACGACGACGTCGGTCAACAACCTCAAGCGGGCGCTGAAGGGTGCCTCGGACGAAGCCAGCTCGCTCAAGGGGCACGTCGGCGAGGTAAACGTACTGACCGGCCTCGGCGGTCCTGAAGGGAAGGGGAAGCACCGCAGGCCGAGCCGGCATGCTCTCGGTGGTGTGCTTCCGGGGTATGCCCCGGGGGTCGACTCCGTACCGGCGTTGCTCAGCCCGGGGGAAGCGATTCTCCGGCCGGAGGTCGCCGCCCGCCTCGGTGAGGGGACCATCAACGCGTGGAACGCTGCGGCGGCGCGCGGCCGGCTCTCGCGCTTCGCCCAGGGCGGGGTCGCGAGGAAGCAGGGCAGCGGTCGGCGCTGGCCGATGAACGTCCTGGACGAGCTGGTCGGCGGGCTTGATTTCGCGCCGGTCTCATCCGCCTTCTCCTCGGGCGTCGCGATGGCCTCGGCGGGAGACAAGATCGGCGGTGTGACCGGTGGGAACGTGCGCTCCTGGGGCGCTCGCTCCGGTGGTGACACGTCCGGACGAGCGGCTAACAGCCGGTTCGGCAGCCTTCGAGACTTCATGTTCGACCGGCTGCCGGAGTTCCTGAAGGCCGCCCCGTCCGGGGTGGGCAACCTCGTCGGCCTGGCGGCCGGCGCTGTCGCCCCGACCGCCGGCCCCCTCTTCTGGGACGACGTCTGGAAGGGCGAAGGCAACGTCCTGGAGCGGGGTGCACGCTTCACCCGCGATCTTCTGAGCCCGAGCCGTCTGCTCGACATGATCAAGGATCTCGTCGGTGGCGTCATCGACCTGACGAAGCAGCTCGGCTCGCTGGCCAAAGACCTGGTCACCGATCCGAAGGGGGTTCTGGACGAGGCGATCACGACCCTGAAGGAACTGTTCAACGGGGTCGTCGCCAACGTGCGCTCACTGTTCGACGCACTGAATGAATTGATCGACAACCCGGCGGAGGTCGCCGGGGAGGTCTGGGATAACTTCCACGCCCGAGCGCGGGAGATGATGCCCAACACGAAGGGGCTGTGGGCCTTCGCGGACGGCGGGGTCGTCCCCGGCTACTCGCCCGGGAACGACCGGGTCGCCGCTCTGCTTTCGCCGGGTGAAGCGGTGCTGCGACCGGATGCCGTCAGAGCCCTCGGCTACAAGGTCGTGCTCGGCCTGAACCGAGCGGCGAAGACAGGCGCTCCGGTCGCCACACAGGCCAAGTCGGAGCCGGCCGTGACGCCAATCCCGGATGCGAAGGCATTCGAGGAGGCCGCGAAGCGCATCGAGAAGGCGCTGACGTCCATGACCACTTCCGTCCGAACCCACCAGAGGGTGGCGGGCGAGGTCTGGAAGACCGTGGGCAGTCGCGTTCAACAGGCTGTGGACAACCAGATCACGCCTGCCCAGCAGCGGTGGATCAACCACCTGACGGGCCCGCTCACGTCTGGCGAGCGAGCGTTTCGCACCTCATCGAGGGACAACTGGACCTCGGTGGCCGCACAGGTCTCGACTTCCACGGCAGGCAGTCTCGCGTCCCTCTCCCGCCTACGCGGCGGGGTGGACGAGACGAAGCGGCTGTTCGAGACTTCCAGCGGGCGCATCCGCGAGGTCTGGGGCGCGGCCATGGCGTCCGTGGGCAGCTCGACCAAGAGCACCGTGGCCGGGCCCTACAACAGGGGCGCTGTCTCGATGATGAGCGAGATGGCCAAGCTCGCTGGCACCAAGGCGCCACTCAGCCCGGTGCACTTCTCAACGGGTGGCGTCGTCCCTGGCTACCTTCCCGGGGTGGACACCGTTCCGGCGGTCCTCTCTCCTGGTGAGGGCATTCTCAGGCCGGAGGTCGTCCGGGCCCTGGGCAGGGAAACGATCCTGCGGTGGAACGAGCAGGCTCGACGCGGCGGGAACCTGTATGCGAAGGGCGGGGTCGTCCCGGACGGTGGCTCGTGGGTGCGCAGGCACAAGGACGACCCGTTCGAGGGCTACGCGGAAGCAGTCGGCAAGGGCTGGGACGCGGCGATCAACCCGCAGCTCAAGTCCATCGCAGCCAAGTTCGGCGAGGCCGGCAGCCTCAATGCGCAGTCGTTCGAGAAGGCCGAGCCCTGGCTCACCAGGTGGGGCAAGTGGGCCGACGAGCACACGGGCGGCGGTGGCGGCCAAGTGGTCAAGCTTGCCCTCCAGGAGGCGAAGACCGGCGACATGTCCGGGCGGAAGTACATCGGCGGCTCGGCCTATGAGTCGTGGTGTGCCGACTTCGTCTCTTGGGTCGTTGACCACGCGGGAGCGAACGCTGCCTACGGCGGCTCCCCGACTGGCACGCCCCGGAACCGGTGGCCGGCCGTCTCCACGTGGGTGTCCCACATGGGCATGGTCCCCACCAGCCAGGCTCGCCCGGGAGACCTCATGGTGTTCAGGGGCTACGGGCCTGGCGACTGGGGGCACATCGACATCGCCACCGGCAGGCAGGGCAAGTCCCTGGAAACCGTGGGTGGCAACGAGAGCCGGTCGATCCGTCGACAGCTCGGGTACGGCAACCGGGCCGACGGCGCCCTCCGGCCCAGCGGCGGCTCACCGGGGGTTGGCGAAGGGCCCGTGCTCAACCCCTGGCCGGGCTCCTTGGCCCGGTTCTCCGAGGGTGTAGGCGACTACGGCATGTCCGCAGGCGGGGCGGTCAACCGATGGCGTCCGCTTGTCGAACGGGTCGTAAGGGAGCTGCGCGGTAAGGGCGGCATCTCGTTGTCCGACGTGGGCCTGGTCCTGCGTCGTATCGCTGTCGAGTCCGGGGGCAACCCCAACGCGGTGAACAACTGGGACAGCAACGCTCGGGCGGGTACGCCGTCCAAGGGCCTGCTCCAGGTGATCAAGCCGACCTTCGACGCCTACGCCGGCCCTTACCGCTCGCTGGGTCAGTTCTCGCCCCTCGCGAGCCTGTACGCCGGCCTTTCCTACGCGATCGAGAGGTACGGCTCCGGCTGGCGCCGGGCGCTGTCCGGCACCCGGGGCTACTGGAGCGGCACGCAGTCGGCGACCGCCGGTTTGGCGATGGTCGGCGAGCAGGGGCCCGAGTTGGTCAATTTCCGCGGTGGGGAGCGCGTCTACGACGCGCGCCGCACTGAGGAGTTGGTCGCCGGTCGTCGATACGAGATCCACGTCCATGAGGCCAAGTCCGAGAACACGACCGACGCCGTGCTCCGCGCTCTGCGGACGGCGGAGGTGATGGCCGGGTTCTGATCGAGAGGTAGGTGGCCATGCCCATCCCCGCAATAGAGAGGCGAGCGGAAGAGACGCCGAACCCGTCTCGGCCCCAACCGCCTGTTCCTGTGGAGTGGGGGCACACCTATGTCTCGATCCGCGGTGCGAACGGTGAAGGGGAGGAGATCCCCCTCACCGGCTCGCAAGGCAAGGACTGGCCGGCCATCATGCTTCTCCCGGGGGCGCAAGGGTTGGATATGCCCCCTGTTGAACTGCACGCGGATGCCAGTCCCAACCTGCCGGGCTCCATCTACCGGTCGACGCGCACGGCCCAGCGCGAGGTGATGCTCCCCGTCCACCTCCACGGCGTCGACCGGAGCACGCTCAAGCGCTTGAAACGGAAGTTGATCAGAACCCTTTCACCGGCTGCCGGGTACTGCGTCCTCAAGTTCGTGGAAGCGGACTCCCAGCCCCGGTACCTGAACTGCTACTACAACGGGGGCCTGGAAGGCGACGAGGGCGAAGACCGCGCTGGGTTCCGGTGGGCAACGTTCGGCATCCAGCTCACTGCCTTCGACCCCTTCTTCTACTCGGATCAGGCGCAGGTAGCGGAGTGGAAGTTCGGCCGCGGTGAACCATTCCTTTCCAACGTCGAAGTGTTTCTTCCCACGCGTCTTCACAAGGGGATCGTCTCGACTCCGGGCCTCTCGGTCTTCAACTCGGGTGACGTGGAAGCCTGGCCCGTCTGGACCGTCGAAGGGCCTGTCCGCGGGTTCAAGTTCTCCTTCGACGGTCAGAGCTTCGAAGCACCGACGTCCTCGGCAGATGTGGTTGCTGCGGGCCGGACGCTCACCATCGACACGAGGCCCGGCTACAAGTCCCTGCGCGACGACGAGGGCCGCAACTACTGGGAATCGCTGGGACCGAACCCGCAACTGTGGTCGATCCCGGCCGGCACATCACGGGTCTCAGTCGAAATGGCTCCCGGCTCCGGGGCGGCGTCTCTCAGGCTTTCATTCCGTCCACGCTTCGAGTCCTACTAGGGAGGCGAATGGGGTACCGCGTCTTCGTGCGAGGCGAAGTCCAGCAGGGTGAGCGTCGCATCATCGGAGAGGTCGACACCTGGATCAAGCTCGACTTCACCATCCGGTTCAACCAAGCGGGCACGTGGCAGCTCCTCGTGAAGAGCGGTACGGCTCAGGAAGACCTCTTGAAGCCTGGCCGTGGCGTCGTCATATACCAGGACGGTGTTCCCGAGCCCGTCTTCTCCGGGCAGATCGACGCCTTCGAGCGGTACTGGACGACCGACCAGCACACTGCTGCGGGGTCAGTGTTCGTGGGCGGCAAGTGCGACAACGACTTGCTGTACGGGACACTGGCGTTTCCTGGCGTCTCCGGAACAGGTGTCGAGCACATGGCCGTGCTCCCGGTGGCCCAGCAGTACAAGGGGAGCGACACCCGGGTCATCGGCGGTCCGGTGGGGCAAGTGCTTTGGAACGAGGCCGACATGGCGTTCGGCTCCCGCGCTCTACCGGACCGGAAGGCCGGCGGGCTCGCCGTGGGGCCCAACGCGCCCCTCGGCCCCGCCGTATCCGGCTCCCTTCGCTTCGACAATCTTGGCACGCAGGCTGAGGAGTGGCTGAAGGACAAGCGGGTCGGTTACCGCTTCGTCTGGTCGCACCAGACCAAGCAGGTCGAGCTGCGGCTCTACGAGTGTCGGGACCGGTCCGCGGAAGTCCGCTTCTCCCCCGATATCGGCAACCTGAAGCAGTACACCTGGCAGCTCAAGGCGCCCGCCGCCACCCGCGCGATCGTGGCGTGCCAGGGGGAGGGGAAGGAACGCTACCTGTGGCAGCAGATCGACGCCGAGGGCGAGAAGCAGTGGGGTACGCGCCGGGAGACCTTCGTTGACCGCAGGGACATCCCACTCATGACGGGCGCGGACGGTAAGCCCGAGCTCGTGGTCAAGGAAACGTCCTCCTCGTTCGAGGACATCGGGCTCAAGCCCGACGGCACTGAGTGGACGTCTGACCTGACGCGAACGCGGGCTGTGCACACCGCCGCGGAGAAGGAGTTCGCCGCGGCCCAGAAGGCGGTCGAGGACGCCAAGACCGCGGAGGAGAAGGCGGCGGCAAGCCAACGGCTGACGGCGGCGAACTCCGCGCTGACCGAAGCCAGGGTCAGCTTGAAGGCAGCGCTCCGGGGAGCCCGCCCGGTGGCGGTCGCGCACTGGGTGAAGGCGGTCGAGGAGGCCGCTGCGACCGCCTTGAAGGAAGGCGCGAAGAGTGGCCATTTCCAGATCTACCCCATCGACACGGACCAGGTGAAATTCGGCCGTGACTACTTCGTGGGCGATATCGTCACCGTTTCGGTGGACGGGGAAGAGTACTCCGACATCGTCAAGGAAGTGAACATCTCCGTCGAGGACGGGGGGCGAATTCTGGATGTGTCGCCAAAGATCGGCGACCAGGGGACCGGAGAGCCGCTGAACCTGTATCGCACCGTATGGGAGATGAAGGCAAAGCTGCGAAAACTGGAAACAAGGATGTGAAATGGCGGAGATCAGTTATCCATTCAGCGAGCCGTCCGAGAGCGGGGGCCAAGCGGCACTCTCGCAACTCGACTGGCAGGACATGGCGCTGATGTGGGCCGGGGACCGGGTCGACTTCCGTCTCACCAACCCCTCCTACTCGGGGGAGGCCCTACCATTCTCGGCCCGGGTCATCAACGGACGCACCATCGAGCTGCGGCCGGGAGCTGCCTGGGTGGGCGGCTTCTACTACCGGTCCAACTCCGTACTCACGGTCGACATCGAGGCCAACCCCACAGAGAAGCCGCGCGTGGACATCATCGTCGTGCGGGCGGACGTGCCGAAGGGCTCTTCGAACATCGTGGCGGTCAAGGGCCAGCCGTCCAAGACCCCGATAGCGCCGCGGCCACAGCGCATCGCAGGTCAGCGCTGGGAGATGGTGCTTCACGAGATCTCCGTGCCTGCCAAGGACGGGGCGATCACCGTGAAGCAGTGCGCCCCCTTCGACGCCCCCGCTCGCGTGGCCACTCCTTGGAACACCCGGGCAACTGCTGCTCATCACGGCGTAGGGAACTTCTTCTACGACCTGGACAGCAACAACAACGACACCCAGCTTGAGTCGTGGAACGGTCGCGACGGCTACATGATCACTCGGCATCTCGGCAAGGCCAAGACCTACGTTCCGAAGATCGTGAACACGGGGAAGCTCCCGAGCGGAATCCTCTACAGAGGAATTTGGCGTTGGATCGCGCCGAACACGGTCTCTTTCTCGATCGACATCAACAACACGTCCAACACCGATGTGAAGCAGTCGGGGACCGGGCCTCTCTCCTTCACGCTACCCGTCAACCCTTCTTCGTCTATTGGTCAGCATTTCTCTGGCCAGTTGCTCAACAGCGGATACGACGCGGACCTCCCGAACTTCGTCGCCCTGCACGGAATGTCGCACCTGGGAAACAAGACCGACGTAGTAAAGATCTACCATCCCAGCTCGAAGCGCCTAGGGGAGGGCCTGGACTACCTCCTGACTTTCCCCCGCCGTTCTTCGATCGTCTTCTCCGGAACCTACGAAGCCAACGCCCTCTGAGAAAGGAGCCATCTCATGGCAGACCGGAATCTCTTCGGGGGTACCCCCGCCGACGTAGCGGAGAACGAGGCCGGCGTACGTGTCGCCGGCGGTGTCGGGCTGGTGTGGGAGGGCCCCGAGGACACCGCCGAGCAGATGACCGACCTGGTGGACGTCACCGGGACACCCATCACGCAGCTCGTCGCCGACGAGCGCGGCGTCCTCGCCCCCTTCTGGGGGCCGCCGGATGGGCGCGAGGCCCTGTGGGTGGACTTCGGTGTGGGCCGGATGAAGTTGACCTCGTGCACCATCGGCGAGCGCCTCAAGGCCCACCTGGAGCAGTTCGACCCGCACAGCTCGAAGCAGTACACGGACGAACAGCTCACCGGATACATCCCTCGTCGCGGTGCGCGGATCAACACGCCGGCCGGTGAGAAGTGGGTCGCATTCCAGGTGCCCGACCTGGTGGACGACCGAGGCGACGAGGGCCTGGTCCTCGCCCTGGAAACCGCGGGGAGCACACCCAGCGGCGCGCGCCTGTTCACTCGCCTGTACAACACCGGGGCGCTGCACGTGGAGCCCAACGGTGCGCATGTACCCCTGGTTATCGGCCAGTGGGAAAAGGCCAGCCCGAACGACACGGCATTGTCCATCAGCAAGGGCCGGACCAACACGCCGTCGGTCTTCCGCGTACGGGCGGATGGTCGGATCGAAGCCGCAGGGGCCGTGTCCGCGCCCAATATCGGCACCGCGCGCCTGTTCTCCGGCCCTGTCGCCCCGACGAACCCGAAGGTCGGAGACGTGTGGGTGCAGTATGTCGCGTGAGGACAACCCGATGACCGTCTGGGACGGCGCCCAGTGGGTCGAGGGCACCAAGTGTCTCTGGGACGGCGCAAGTTGGGTGCGCGCCCCCGCCGCCAGGTTCTTCGACGGCATCACGTGGCAGTCGCGGGCCCCCGCCCCTGTCGCCTACCCGACGCACGCAGCGTCGGCCACCGCGATCCGGGGGGCCGTGCACTACGTGACCGTGGCGGTGCCACCTGGCGCGCGAGTCAACGACTTCCTGGTCTCCGTCTGCACGGCAGCCGACGTGCGACCACAGCTCCTGTCGCCCGGGGGCTATCTGGCCCAGGCCCATCAGCTCGACTCGGGTCACTGGGTCTCCGTGGCCATGTGGCCCCACAACGGCATCGTGGACACCGTGATGTGGGAGACGACGGGCAGTTCGACCGCCACGGCCATGAACCTCGCCTACCGCGGCGGCGACCTGACCCGGACCCCGCTGGCGCCGATCGTGGGGGTTCAGCAGTACAACGCCGTCAACCGCGTGCCGCTGCCGGCCGCAACCGCACACACGTCGCTCTTCCTGGTACTGGTCGAGTCCACCGACCTGACCGGCTACGCCTGGCCCGAGGGTGTGACGGGACGGGCTCAGCAGCTCGGGATCTACGGCGCCCGCCACGTCAGTCTGCTCGCCTCCGACACCCCGGGGGCTGGCTCCAGCGCCGGCGAACTCCTCCTGGACACGCAAGCGGCTTCCGCAGCCTGCCTCACCATCGAGGTCCCCGGGCGCACTGACGGCCGACCCACGTGGATTCTCGGTGACGACAACGCATCAGTTCTCGGCTCTACCACCGTTCTGGGGTGATCACGTAATCGACGTCAAGACCTGGGGCAACGGCCAGAAGATCGAACCGGCCGACATGCGCCGGTACGTCAGCGACGTGCTCCAGGGCCTCATGGCGCCCCCGGCCTGCCGGCGCACCGTGGCGGACGTGGCCGCGCAGCAGAAGTCGGCGGGCGCCTATCACGTGCTCCAGCTCGACAAGCCCGGCATGGGTACGGGCGCGATGCACTCCTTCGACTCCACTGGTGGACAGATGTCGAAGGACCCTTTCAAGATCCACGCTCCGTTGGACGGGCTGTACGAGGTCTCGTGCGGTGTGGTCGTCCGCGCGGTCTCGGGGAGCCTTGGGTTCGTGGCTGTGGCGATGAACAAGAACCAGACGGCCGGCAGCACGATCGCGGCTACGAGCTTCTGCCGTACCGGGGCCGGCCGTACCAGTGCCGCGGAGAAGGTCGGCGCCGCCACTGCGACGATCCCGCTAGCCGAGGGCGACTTCGTCTCTGTGGCGGTCCATTCAGACACCGACTTCTGCTTCGGGGACGGCTCCTTCGCGCAGTTCGTCTCCCACGTGGACCTTCGATGGGTGGGGGTGAAGCCCTGATGGCGGTTCCCTCCGTGCATCTCTGGCGGCAACGCGAGGTCGTCACCGCAGCCACGATGAACGGTGTGCGAGACGTGCACCGCTTTCTCTACACCCCACCCGCGTGCAAGGTGATCGCGCGACAACGCGGCACCTACAGCGGCGCGAACCCGGCCGAAGCGTTCGAGCGAGGTCGATGGGTCCCGTTCAACACCTGGTGCTCTTTCCCCTGGCACCTTCCGGGGAAGGGCAGCAGGCCCAGCGAGGAGTACGACACCACCGGCGGCTCGATGACCGCGCCGAACGACAGCGGGATTCTCTGGCGGCTCATCGCCCCGGAAGACGGGCTCTACGCTGTGACCTTCGGTGGGGTCATGGACGCCAACGGGGAAGCCAACAACGCGCACTTCCGTCTCGGCAGGAACCAAACCGTCGACAGCCAGTGGTCCACAGGATATGCCCCTTTCGCCTCCCACTCCCCCGGGCGTGCGCGATACGCCCAAGATGGGACGGCCCAGTTCATCGGCTCCATATCCACGACTGTCGCCCTGAAAAGAGGAGAGACGGTTTCTGCGGCCGGTGTCTCGGACAAGGACTTCATACTCGGCCGTTACAACTTGCCAGGACGGTCCTTTCTCGAAATGCGCTGGGTAGGGAGGCTCGTGTGACCATCCCTCCAATCGAAACGTGGTCCCCCCGGGAACTGGAAAACGCAGCGGTGCTCAACCGCAGAGTGTCCGCTGTTCACCAGTTCCTACTCCGTCCCCCGGCCGCCCGCATGATCGGCATGAAGCGAAAGGACCTGCCGGCCAACGCCTACTCGGTCCTGCCCTTCTACCCGCTTGGTGGGGAAGGCCCCGCGGGCACTTCGTACGAGACGTGGCCCGGGATGGTGCCGACCATCACAGCCGACCGGGCCATGCAGCAGGACACGGCCTGGCAGTTCGTTGCCCCCGTTGACGGTCGCTACCGGATCACCGTGCACGGCGCCTTCGCCACCGAAACGAGCCTGCCCCAGGCCAGACACCAGCTCCGGGTCGAGATCGGGGTGAACATGACCGCCGGCACGGGCGAAGCGATTGCCGCGGCCTCGGTCGACACGTTCTCACCGGCCCAGTCCACCCCGTTCACCATGTCCGGTGGCCACTCGACCGTGCAGAAACTCAAGGCCGGCTCGAAGGTCCAGTTCGCAAGCCACTGCGCCTCGTCTCCGAAGCACTCATGGGCGAATGACGAGATCAGCACGCAGTACAAGCTGGGGTCATTCGCAGAGATCAGGTGGGTCGGCACCATCTAGGAAGGGAGACCCCAGTAGACGCCTCGCAGATCCTCACCGTGGCGTTCGGAACAGGCGGGATCGCCTCCCTGGTCGGGTTCCTCAAGCTGTGGTTCGAGCGCAAGGACGCGTTCGACAAGGCCCGGCGAGAGCACATCGAAGACCTCGCCAGGTGGCGCAACGAACTCCAGGGCACGGTATACGAACTACAAGCCCTCGTTGAGTACTACCGCCACGTGAGCGCGGATTACGCCTGGCAGCTACGCCAAAGCGGAATCGAGCCCACGACCTCAGCCGTTCCGCCTGAGAATCTAAACGACTAGCCAACGCTAAACCACCATTCACGGCCCCCGCCAAGGGGGCCTTTTTGCGCTCGAAAGAAGGCAGAATGAGTCAGGTCTCCAATGTCTGCGCCATCGCCAAGGGCGAGGTCGGCTATCGCGCTCAGCGCGCGCCGGGCGAGCGGCCTTCGGGCCATCAGAAGTACTCGGGGCAGGTGCCCGGCCTGGAATGGTCGAACTACCAGCCATGGTGCGCCACTTGGGTGAGCTGGGTCGCGATGAAGGCCGGCGTCGCCGACCTGTTCCCTCGTACCGCCAGCGTGCATTCCGCGATGCAGTGGTTCAAGAAGCAGTCGCGGTGGAGCGCCTACCCGGCTGTCGGAGCCCAGGTGATCTACGGCTCGACGGGCAGCACCCACACGGGAATCTGCTACGCCTACGACAACACCTATATCTACACCTACGAGGGCAACACCTCGTTGACCAACAGTGCCAACGGCAACAAGGTGATGGCCCGGAAGCGGCGCCGCCGGGATGCGTACGTCCATGGTTACGGCCTCCCCGCCTACGCCGAGGGCATCGTTACCGCGGACCCCGCCAAGCAGGGCAAGGCGGGCTTCACCTACAAGGCAACTGCGACAGCCCCCGCAGGCAGCTCGAAGCCACCGGCCGGAAGAGCGAAGACGGTCGTCGTGAAGGCCGGCCAGTCCCTCGCGACAATCGCAGCGGCGGCCGGGGTGTCCCTCGCGACCGTGATCGGCCTAAACCCGCAGATCAAGAACCCCGACGTCATCCACCCCGGTGACAAGGTCACCGTCCCGGACAAGGCGCCGGCCCGACCGCCCCAGCCCAGCCGGCCGAGCAAGCCGAAGGCGCCCGCGTTCCCCGGTGCCGCCAAGTTCCGGCCGGGCCACGTGAACCAACACGTCACCGTGCTCGGCCAGGCCCTCGTCCGCAAGGGCTACGGCCACGCCTACGCCATCGGCCCCGGGCCTCGCTGGACCAGCTCCGACCGCACCGCGGTCCGCGCCTTCCAGCGCGCCCAGGGCTGGAGCGGCAAGTCCGCCGACGGCTACCCGGGCGCGGAGACCTGGGCCCGTCTCATGAAGTAATGAATCAATAGGAGCTGCATGATCTTCTTTCGCACACACGCGGTCCGCATCACCGCCGTCCTCGCGGCCCTCGTTCCGCTGCTTGTCGCCCACTTCCCGGACATCGACTGGTACGGCCTGACGGCCGTGGTCGCTGCTCTACTCGGCGTCGGCGAGGTGGCCCAGCGAGTGGAGAACGGCAAGACTCGCGAGGCCCTGCACGAGACGTCGCCCGGCAGTGTTGGCACGGAGTTGGAAGTTTAGGGGCATTACGCATGCTGGCGCCCCGACTCCCAGGGTTGGCAGGAGTCGGGGCATGCGGGCCCACTTACGATCGCCGCACTGATGCCCGACTTATGCCGATCGCTCAGTCGGCGATGTAGCCTGTTCGCGCGAACCCTACGTCGAACTGGAAGTAGTACTCGGCGTAGTCCTTGACGTTGGTCGCGACCGTTGTCCACTTGTTGGCATGGGCGAATTTGAGCTTGTTGCAAGAGTGGGTCTTGGGGAAGCAGACTTGAACGTACCTGCCGACATCGGTCAACTTGATGTTGATGTCTTTGCAGGCAGTCGTCGTACGGAGATACACGCCATATTCGGGGTACATGCGGGAGCCCGCAGACTTCGAGAAGTGGCTCGCTGTGTCGTAGCAAGACCTCTTGATCTGCTCGCCCCCCGCAGTCGCGCCAGCGGGCGAAGCGCCTGACACCAGCGCACTGGCGCCCAGCGCCGCGACGGCTGCGACGGCAGCCACTCGGTTGCGTCTCATGGAGAGTCCCCCAATGTGTTGGATCGGGTTGGGCTTGCCCTACCAGCGTCCACGGAGTCACCGGGACGGGTCCCGGTGCGCGTCACACCGCGCCATTCGCTCGGCTTCTGCTGTAGCCCGCATTCTCTCCACAGTTGGCGTCGGGTAACGCCACCCCTTTGCCCTGGCCACCTCCGGCCACACCTGCTCTCTCATCCTGAGCGCGGCATCAGCCGCGGCACGACCGTGGCCCTCGAATCGGTGCCGGAACCAAGCCAAGCGACCCGGAGCATTGATCTCCGCACGCACCCGCTGTAGATGGTTGAGCAAGTTGTGAACTTCCAAAGACGCCGATTCGAACCGCTCTCCCATTTCATCCAAAGGTAACGCGGTTCCAATCAGCCCATCCTCCGTTTTGAAACATGTCTTCATTCTGTCACGGACAAAAAATTCCGGCGGACTCGAATCTGCCTTCAATAAATTGCACGAGTTACAGGCCGGTACCAGGTTCACCAATTCGTCTTCCCCGCCCAGGGCAAACGGAACGACATGGTCCATGGTTTCCGACGCAAAGGGGCAGTAGACACATTCGCCGTTATCCGCAGTGAGCACAGCAAGCCGTTCCCACATCATGAAAGCCCGTCGACGCCGCTTCTCCACCACTGCCCCCTCGAAGTCGCCCCCTGCGCCACCTACACCTCGGTAGTAGCCCAGGATCGGTTACCTGCCCCGCTTCTCCCCGCGATCCAGCGCCATCGCATGGTGTTGGTCGCACCGGGAAACAGGTGCTCCCTTCCCGGACAGGTCCTCGCGGAGCGCTACTTCCCCCGCGCATCCGCCGTGATGCGAGTCCTGGCACACCGACTCGGCTTCACGTGATTGCCGCCACGCAGTGCGCTCCGCATCGAATCTCGCCATTTCGGCGATCAGCTCATGGCGAATTTCCTCGAACCGATCACTCATCCGTGGTGCCACCTGTACTCGCGGTGTCGCCGCGAGGGCCGGCAACGGTCGTCTCCTCCGGAAGCTCGACGTCGAGTGCCAACCAGTTCTCCGCGTGCACGGACAGGGCTACCGGCCCCTTGTCGTGATCCAGGAACCGCATCGCGACGGCACAAGCCTGGAAGCGCGCAGCGCGGTCGAAGAGGAACTGGACTACGCGGTGTCCGTGCTTCTCGCCCTCCCGAACGCGGATGGTGGGGACGTACTCGACGCCTGCGGAGCTTGCCCAGTTCCGTGCCCACTCCTCAACGAGCGGGTCTTCGATCCAGTTCACGTGTGTTCCTCCTCTTGAGTTCGGTCGACGGTACCGCCCCCCACTGACAGTGGGGGGCGGCGGCCGATCAGGCCGGTATGAAGCGGCTGCGGTTGTCAGCGAGCCATCCGATCACCTTCCGCCCGGCCGGGTCGAGCACTGGTTCTCCGGGCTCGTCCTCTCCGTTCCGGGTGCCGAGCACGCCCTCATAGAGCAAGCCGCGTCGAGTGCCCCCGGTTGGCGCCGGCTCGGGCTCCGCTGCTGTTTCAGGGGCGGACGCCAGTACGACGCTCTTGGGGGCCAGCAACCACCAGATCCGGCCCCGGCCGGTGCGCAGCAACAAGGTCTCGCCGGAGTCGGCGTCGCAGATCGCGTACTTCCCATCGTCGGTGTAGTACACGTCGGCCAGGACCACAGGCTCCGCCGGCTCGGTTGAGCGGGCTCCGCCTTTCCCTCCGAAGAAGATTCGGACGCTGCGTCCGTCCGCGCGCAGGCCCGGTAGGTCCCGCACTTCCTCGTTCCTCCACCCTGTCGGTCTCGTCGGCGCCTCGGCCCGCTCGACGGACCCGGTGCCTGGGACGAGCGTGACCCAGGTAGACCGCTGGCTTGTCGGAGTGCCCGCCGGCCCTACGAACAGCCGCCAGCCCTTCACTCTTTTCCCGTCCACTTGCGCGGTGGCTGGCTTCGGGGGCGCCAGCAACACGCCTTCTCGGGTGACGCTCGTGCCTCTCGGCCCCGCGCCTTGGGCGACCACAGGGTCGCCGGGGCTCAGTGCGGCCAGCGACTCTTCGAGGTTCGCAGTCATCTTCGCCTTCTTTCGTCTCGGGGTCTGTTGCAGTTCGTGCTCGGGGATGTCGTCAACGACGTGCAGCTTCGGGGCCTGGACCACTCCGTCGCACACCTGGCAGTCGCAGTCGTGGCAGCACAGGCGGCAGGTGTATGAGTCGCAGTACGGGTCGGGGCCGTGCCAGCCCTGGCACCCGCTGTCAGCGTCCGGGCAGTTCCACGCCTCACACCCGCGGTCGAGATCGCGGGGGTACAGCAGGTGCTCGCGGGTGCCGGGAAGGCCGTGGGCCAGGGCTTCGCCGGGGCAGGGGAAGCGGGCCCGCCGAGCCGCCTCCCGAGAGAGGAAGGCGGCTCGGCACCTGGTGCACTGCCAACGGCCTTCGGGCCGGCGCCGCACCGTGTGGTTCACAGCAGCGCGGCGAACGGGTTAGCTGCCGGGGCCGTCTCTGGGGCCGACTCGGAAGGGACGGCCTTCTTGGGGACCGGCCGCTTCCGCGGAACGCTGGCCAGGTCCTGCGCCACCAGCTTGAGGGGTGCTCGCTGACTGGGTACCTCGGTGCTCTGGGGTTTCCCAGCCTTCGCGCTGTCGGGGACGAGGCGGTACATGATCGGCTTCGGGCCGGGGGCAGCGGACTTGCCCTTGAAGTACTCGACGTCATCCATCTGATCGACTTCTTCGCGCAAGCCTGCCGCGTTGGTGCGAGCCTGGAGTGAGCGGAGCATGAGCGTCGAGCTGGCTTCCCCGCCGTTGCGCTCCAGTACTTCCCGGATCGCCTCGCGGAGGCTCTTCACCTTCGTGCCCTGACTGGCCTCGGTGACCAACCGTTCGACGCTGGTCATCGAGAAGGCGACGAACGCCCAGGCGGCTTCGAGCGCTTTCTTGTTGATCTTCGTCTTCTTCTCGGAGAGGGTCAGCACCGCTGCGACCCGGTGGACCTGTTCTGCTGCCCGTTCGAAGTAGCAGGACAGGTGCTCCGGCAGCCCTTCCAGCTTGTCATCGATGGTCGCGCGGATCTGGTCGTACCGGCGTCCGGCGTCCGCGCTGAAGGTGATCACCCGGCGTCTCTCGCTGGCCCACCGGTACGCGTCCTTCAGCCGCGGGTCGTGCTGCCACCGGGGACGGTGGTTGTACGGGAGGCTCTTCGACTTGTGCACCAGGACGGGGAGCATGCGGTTGTACATCCCGCCGAGCGCGTCCTCCAGGCGCACGTACTGGTTCCAGGAGCCGGGGGTGATGTGAGCGTGGAAGCCCATCTTGGGCTCGTACACCACCTGCTCGTCCCGCTGCCCGTTCTTCCCCTTCGTCAGGTTCGACAAGGGTTCGCCGTCCCAGGCGACGCACATCTGCTCGGTGAAGGTCGGGCACCTGCGGCTGCGCTTGAGGATGCCGCGCCACTCGTGCTCGAAGACCATCGCGCGGCCGTCGACTCCACCTTCGGTGTTGGCGGACTCAAGCTCGATCGAATAGAGCGTGTTCACCAGCGAGGGTCCCGAGGAGATGCCTCGTTTGGTGCGGGCGTCCAGGAAGCTGCCGATCGCCGGCGACACCAGGGCCCGGCCGGCGCGGTAGGCCGTGCCCTTACGACCTGCTGCGGATGGGCCGACGAGCACCGTCCACACGGCGACGGGCCGGCCGTTCTCCAAGTAGACCTTGCCGCCGAAGGCGGAGGAGTACAGGGCGAGTACCACGGCGTACAAGCCGACCGGATCGGCTTCTGTCTGGTCGATGTTGGCAGCCACCGTCTCACCGATGGGCCCGTAGTTCATCTGCTCGAAAGCGCTGGGCATGGTTCCTCTCTTCTGTGTTTCGGGGGCAGAGTCATCGCCGGTAGACCGGGATGGGGGTCTCGGCGTCGCCTTCCCAAACGACCCACCCCTTTGGAAAGCGGGCTTCGATACGGGTCAGGCGTTGGGTGTTGCTGCGCATCAGCACTCGGCCAAGGCGCCACCGGTCGGAGCCGTGCGGCAACGGCCTGGCGGCCAGGCCCACCACCCAGTCCCCACCCCGCACCTCTCGGGCTGGGACGGGCCGGGCGAGCATTGCCCCCAACTCGCCGGCGGGCCGCCGCTCGTCCAGGCGGTGGCCGCCGCGGGGCAGCGGGCGGGAGGGCGGCACCACGATGTCCTCCGGCGCGGGTACGCCCGTCATTCGGTGCACCTCGCAGCACGAGGGTCAGCCGCATGTTCCGGGCAGACCATCTGGCCGGTGGCTGGGTCGTACCCCTCGTCACACCCTTCACAGACGAACTGTTCGCACACCGGGCAGTCGCCGTAGGCCACTTGGACTTCGTCAAAGTCGTCGCCACAGACAGTGCACTGACGCAGCGGATAGAACTCCTTCATCGGGACACCACCGAAAGCGCCTCCTGGCCCTCCTGCGCCTTCGCGTACGCCTCACGGACATGGGCGGGAACACGCCCCTTGCTGCTGACCGTGAAGCCGTTCTCACGCGCCCACTGGCGGACCTTCTCGGCCTCGCTCAGCGCGGGTGGCAGGGACGCCTCGACAAGGCGCCGGGTTTCCCGCTTCTCCTTCTCCGCGCGTTCCCGGGCCCACTCCACACGGGAAGCCGCCAGGCGCCGGCTCTTCTCCCCCCGCCACCGCTCTTCCCTGTCGACCTGCGCCCTGACCTCTTCGGCCGTGCGTTTCTCCGCGACCTCGGGAAGGGCGTCCTCGGCAACCCAGTGCCCGCTTGCCACGGCGTCCTTGAACCGGCCAGCGATCGTGGCGTCCAGGCTCGCCGTGCCGGCCTCCCGCGCCTCCCGCACCTTGTGCGGGGCGGGCCGAATGCCGCAGACGATGAACTCCGTGCTCTCGTCCACGTGCCCGACGATCGTGAAGCCGCTGTTCTCCAGTGCGCGGCGGGCGGCCTCCGGCTCGTACCCGGGGATCGTGCCGGTGACGACGACGCTCCCGCGGGTGGGAACGGTCGGAGCCGCGCCGTCGGTCCCGAACAGTTCGGCGAGGTATCCGCTGAACCTCTGCGCGTGTTCGTCACACAGGTCCCAGGCCCGGTGACCGACTGCGATCACGGTCACGGCCGACCGCTCTTCGCCCTTCGCCGTGCAGCCCAGGCAGTTGGTGCTCATGATGTTGCTCCTCTCTGTCGAGCGCCCATGGCAAGGGCCAGGTCCGAAGACCTGGCCCCACCAAAGGCCCCGCACTGTCTGCGGGCACGAAGAAAGCGGCTCATCGGTCGATGGCCGCTCGGCTGGTGTTGCTGTTCAGTTGTGCTTGTCGATCAGCGTTGCTCGACTATCCAGCGGGAACGTTTGCGGCTCCACGCGGCTTCGGTGCCGCTAGCCCGGTTGCCCGCGTAAGCGTGGGGCGCCGTCCACCAGTTGGTCTCCGGGCCCTTGCGATCCCCGAACTGCACGCTGTACCCCGCGTCTTCGAGCGCGTTGAGCGCGTCGGCAAGTGCCTGCCACAGCTCGACGTTGTCGGACTTGTCCATGTGTTGCCCTTCTCAGTACTGAACTCGGGGCTCGGACCGCCCGAGATAGCGCACGATCGCGCTGTTCACGACTGCTGGCGCCAGGTTCCGCCGGCCCCAGTCCCAAGCAGCCGCTTCGGCCTCGATCTCACCCTTCTTGGTCTTGACGACCTGGACGTAGCGATCCCGTCCGTACTCGATCGAGGCCCAGTGGTAGGTGACGGAGTTGTGGTAGTTCAACTTCGGCCGCCCATGACGAGTCGAACGGCCACCTCGCACTGCTGGGCGACGGGCATAGCGAGCCATCGCTCCCGATTGGCCTCGTTCAGCGCGTCGTACAAGGCAACGCATGCCCCGGCAGTCCAGGCGTCCACGAGCAACCCGTCGATAGTCGTGACCGAGTGCAACTCGACTATCCGCCGGTAGCTTCCGACCCGGCCTTCGGCCGCCCACCGCTCCCCGGCCGCTCGCTCGTGCGCCAGCTCGGCGGCCTCGGCATCACTCGGCTCCCGGATCTCGTACATGCTGCGTTGGAAGACGCGCGGGCCCAAACCCCCCGGGTGGGCTCGGTGGCGGGCCTCGTAGGTCTCATCGTCCACGAACAGCAGCTCGACGTGGGCGTTGCAGTAGGCACGGGGCCCGAGGCGCGCCGCCATGCCCCGGGGCGAGAAGGTGACCACCGTGTTCGCCGGGGCGGAGCAGAACGAGGCGACGCAGCGCCCGAGCGGTCCCGCTGCCAGCCCCGAGGGCAGGGTCTTCTCCATCAGGCCGCCTCCGCCTCTCGTAGTGCGACCCGCGTGGTGGCGTACGACAACACGGCCTCACGGGTGAGCAGGGCCGCCACGAGGTCCGGCCCCGGGTACTTGGCGGCCAGTTCTCCGCAGGCAACGAACACGGGGCTCAGTGCTTCCGCCCGAACCGCCGGCCATTCCCAGAAGGCGGCACTCGCTGCCCAGAGAGCCACGACCGCGAGGTCGTCCATGTAGCGCTTCGTCAGGCTCATCGGTTTCGCTTCTTCCTAATGAGCCGAATGGGAACGACGTCGGCGGCCAGGAGGCTGGAGTTCCCCAAGCGCTCCCACAGTGCAGCGGGGCGCCAGCCGTTGTCCGGTTGCTCCGAATTCCAGAGGATGAGGGTGTGGACCGCGTCAACCAGGCTTTCTAGCTGGTGCCAGGTGCGTACGGGGGTGGGGCGGGTCGAGCTGTAGATGTCCAGCCGTCCCGCTGCTTCGTCAAAGATGGCTACCCACCGATTCGACAAACTCACTTGTTCTTCTCCTCCTTGATACGTCGTTCTCTGTGGGTGTGGTCCGCGCTTTCGGTTTGGAATTCGCCGTGGGCGTCGCAGTACGCCGTACTCAGCCAGCGGCGAATGCCGTAGCGCTCCATGTCGATCCACCGTGTCGCTGGCAGACCGCAGTTCCAGATCCAGCACCCGACACGCCCGTCCTTGAGCGTTTGGAAGTGCTTTACCTCGCTCTTGGTTGATCCCTTGCCCACTCCGCTCACTTCCCCGCATCTTCGCGGGCCACGTCGAGCACAGGTCGGTAGAGCCGCGCATTTGGGTCCCGCGTCTGCCGTTCGTGCATTCGTCGGAACGTCGAGCGGCAGTCTGCGCACATGAACTCGTCGCCCAATGGCGTGCGGGTCAGTGAGCCGCGCGGGCGGCACGTTTCTGCGCAGGTCGGGCATTCGGAGGCTCCGATACCGGGGGCATGGTACGAGTCGTGAAGGATGAGGAATTTGTTGGCGCAGCCCCTGCACAGGCCACCGCCCGCGATGTGCTCGAAAGCGACATGCGGCTTCCAGTCCGGATCGATGTCTACCGGGACAGCTTGAACGAAAGCGTGCTGCCGGCGTGCGGCATGCTCGAAGGCGTCAAACCACCTAGCGTTCCAGTATATGCCGCCTCGCTCCCAGGGGTCACATTCACCATCATGGCCGTCCGGTGTGTCGGTTTCGACACCGCACGCCCAGACCTCATATCTCCAGCCCGTCACTGATCGGCCTCCCCCACCAAGTCGTAAAGAAATGGGTTGTATTGGTCGTGGTATTCCTTCCGGAAGATGGTCGGAGGGGAGGTCACACCGTGGTTCTCCGCGAGGAACGTGAGGGTCGTGGCGGGCATCTCCCGATAAAGGCGATGGTTCCAATCACCCAAAACGAGATCCACGAAAGGAGATGACTGCCCTTCGTGCCGCATGCGAACCCTGATACGGTTGCGATCTTCTTCCCATTGCCCAGCTCGGATTATGACCTTAGGCATAGCACTTCCCCTAACTCCTGCACAGCCCGTAGAGGCGGCAATTACTGTTGATTGGCTGCTGAGAGACGAACTGATGACCGTCTTGCCGGTGGAGTACCGCCACCCAGTCGTCAAGGTGATCCGCGCAGACGTGCGCGGTTATTACGAGACCCCGCCCATCTGGCCGGGCTGTGACAATATGAACACTGGCCCAGTGGGACGAGTCGTGTTCGCAAGCGAGATGCACTGACCCCGACATGCTATTCCTTTCTACGACAGGCATTGCCAGGAACTGACAAGCCATACAAAGGGACGTCCGGAAGCATCGGACGACCCCAAGTAAGGCGCGTCAGTAGAAGCGGAAGGGACAGCGGGGAAATACCTCGTTGGGTATTTGCAGTACGACCGGACGTCGGTGATCTTCCACCGCGTCGCGCAGTCTCGCACGATCGAGCCACCCAGCGGCAGCAAGGAACTCCATGCTCGCGTGGAGGCTCGGAAATTCGAGATCAGTCCAATTCTGGCACGCCCCGTGCACACGGCCGTTCCAGCGACCAGCCAAGTCACCTACTTGCCATACTGAAGAATTGCCAATCACAACGAGATCACCTCAGAGTTGGCCACATCAAATATCGCAAGCTGCGACTCCAGGCGACCGAGGGCAATGGCCTGCGAACGATCTTGCACATTTACGGACAGGTCGAGGTAGACGAGACCACCGTCGATCCACGCTCCATAGAAAAGCGACTCCTCGGCAGCGCGATATGCATAGTCCCGGACGTACTCGGAAAGCTCATTGGCCGTGAAGCGCGACACGGGAAAAGTGCGCTCGCTCCCCGCCAGGCTCACCATGAACCCGCTGGTCGGAGTTGGACTCGTCGGCGAGAAGGTCAGCCCGTCACCGTCGAGCAGGGACCGGTACTGCTGTTCAACACTGACTATCCGAGTAGCCATAACGCCTACCTTCTGTGGTCTCGCAACAACTTTTTGGGCATGATTCGGCGCCGTCGTGCGGCACCAAAGCGCCTCGGGCCAGACTCGAACTGGAAGAACCCCCACACGGGCCCCGAGGCACCAGACTCAGGCCGCTTCGGCAACTAACGCCAAAGCGCCCTGCTGTCTAGTCTTTCGGCCTACCCAACGGGACGGCCAACTCCCGCTCTAACTCACTCTCCTATGACATACTCCGCCTCACGCTGCAACACATGCAGATATAGAAGCGGGCGCTCTAGGTTCAGCCCGGTTATTCGCTTCGCCGGGCGTGGCGTATGGGTGTTCACAGGGGGTTTCCCCGCAACCCTTCGGCAAGGGTCTTACGCAAGGACCTAACTGCTGCTTATAAAAGACTGCACGCCGCCCTAACCCCTGCTACCAACAGGGACGGTCATTCACTTAGAGGGTTCGGGAAAGGCCCATTGAGCCCACCTATCGCAGCGCCTGAACCCTTCCGCCTGAAACCCAAGCCCTTACCTCACTTACGCGAGTGGGCCCCCGGGGCGGCCCTTCCGGGCGGCGCCTTTCGACATGCAGAACATTACCCGAGTCATGGTCTCGCGACAACTTCTGATCTAAGGAAGTCCTGCGCACCGCCCCTCATCCCCCTTAAAGGAAGACGCGCGTTGCATCTTCACGGCAAAAAGGCAACAGGCTGAGAAGTGAGGTAGGTCATAAAAGGGCTCAACTATGACGTCGAGACAGGCTCAAACGGGCGCGGAACGCCCCGGGCGGTGATGCGTGGCACTGCCCTACCTTCGCCGGGCGACTGCACCCGAACGGTTCATTCATCGCGGGCATAGGTCCCCCCGACCTGACGCGCCCGGCGCCCTTCCCCACCGGTGGTCGGTGAATGAATGAACCATCCCCGCAGCGCGCTGTAGGTGGGGGTAATGCCCTTCATTAACGCAGCAGGACCCACCGGGGGTGGGTTCCTCCGAATCCGTACGGGTATGAAGCTTTCAGCGCCCGCCTTCCGCCTCGCCGGCTTCTTCCAACACAGAGCCTCGGTCGCCCCGGAAAAGCACCCAGCAGCCCCACGAGGGTGGTTCTGGGCCGTACAAACCGAGAAGGCGGCTCCCAGTGAGTGAAGCAATGAACTATAGAAGTGAAGTCAGCCACTTTTTACTTACGAACCGTTACGGCGAGGCCCGGATGACGCCTACATAATTCTTGCGGAGGTCCTATACCCCTCTTGGAGGGCGAGAAAGACGAGGGGCCTCGGCCCAGCACGATCATGAAGCTGGGCGGTCAGTCCCCCCGGGCCCCGAGATCACGTTGAGGTCTCCGGACTTCACGGCGCTCAGGTATGGCGACACGTCGAGTCGAGTGCGCTGTGGCCGTCGTGCCAGGTCTGGAACACCCAAGCGTCCAGCACTGCTGGATGCTCGTCCCCCTGACGCTGAACCTTCAAATTCCTGTGTCTTCTTGCATCAACGACATCTTTGGTGTCACGAAGTGCCACGGCCCCTGCACTCGCTTACGAGGCAGGGGCCGTGATTGAAAGAGGGCGGATGTCGCGGGGCCTAGGCAGCCGCAGCAGCCGGAAGAGACTTGAGCCGGTCATTAAGCTCCCGCACACCGTGATACTGCCCGTACGGGCTCAGCTTCCCGGAGAACTCACGCAAGCGGCCCACTGCCCTGGCCGAGGCCACTCGTCCTTCGAGAAGCCCGATGCCACGGTTCGCGGCGTCCAAAGCCCCGTCCAAGTCGTGGCCGGCGAGTCGCGCATTGGCGAGGAGGCCAGCCCGCACCGCTTGGTCACGAGGTACCGCGGCGCCAATCGAAGCCTCAAGCAGACTTGCAGCTTGGGCGGCCTGCCCAGCGCGCAATGCTGTCTTGCCACGGGTCGCGTTGATCTGCGACTCGCCGAACCACTGGAGCCACGGAGGTCGTTCGTCGGAGAGGCGATCCCAAAGTTGCACTGACTTCTCCAGAGCGACTGCTGCCCCCCGATGCTCCCCCTCGTGCGCTCGCGCTGCGGCGAGGTGCAGATAGAGGTACGTACGCGAGAGGTCAGAGAGGGACTTTTCCCGTCCGTGAAGCGCTGTTTCGAGTAGCTGCCCGCGCTCCCGGTTGTATCCGCCGTCTGACGCGTGCACGCCCATTTCGGCGAGTACGAACGCCCCCAACTCATCATCGCCTGCCGTGCGAGCAGAGCGAAGAGCGGCCACGTAGTACTGCTGGCCAACCGAGTGAAGTCCGGAGTCGTAGGCAGCCCATCCAGTCTGATAGGAGACCTGAGCCGCAAGTGAATGGAGTCGTGCGCCGACCACATCCGTGTAGTGGGCGTTCTTGATCATGGTGGTAATCAGCGCCAGGTCACTGCGGGCGTGCTCCAGGAGGCGAGCACCGCCCATCTCTGCGTCGAGGTCGCGAAGCGACTCGACTCGCTGTTCCAGGCTGCGAAGCATCGCGCCCGTCACCTTGTCGCCATCCGCGGCAGCAGCGAAGGCATCTGGGGCATCCGCCCAGTTCGCGGCAATCGCGGTCAGGGACGCTCCGGTGATGGTGAGGAAGCCCCGACGGTCCATGTGTCCACTCCTCACGAGGTCGCTTAACGCTCCCACGGTACCGGCAAGCGTCCACGGCCGTTGGAGCCCAACGATCTCCCAGACCGGCAGCCACAGGGGCCACGCATCCGGTTCCACGCATTCCGGGCGAAGCCCAAGCAGGTCAGCGATCACACGTTGAGTCTTTTCGTCGGGTGTTTGCCCGTACTCAAGCCACTTGTAGACCGTCGTCCTGCTGGTGGCGAGGTTGAGGTTCAACTCCTCTCCTCTACGCCGCATGCGGGCCGCGAACTCCACCACACCCCACCCTCGTCGCTCCATCATGCATGCCAACGGATGTTTTGATGGTGGGTTACCCATCGCCTCTCCCAGTCCCTGAAGGTACGTCGACATTACCTGACGCAGTTCAACGATCACGGGGAGCGAGAGAAACCCACAAGAAACCTTCCGCTGCACCCCGTGACGTCCGGAGACTTCCACTACCGCCGAGGTTCATCGGCGGCGGAGGGGACGCCGCCCTGCCCGAGGTGGTCGTCCCTGCCAACCCGGAGGGATGGGCTCGGTGACGACGACCACGACGCGACCCCGTGCGACCGGATTTCCCGGCTACAGCGAGACCTGGCCCTGTGAGGCGCAGTCCGCCGCCCGCGCTCGCAGTCTGGTCCGGGCTGTCTTACAGACCTGGAATCTGGCCTGCTTGATCGACCGAGGCGTGCTGGCCATTTCTGAGCTGGTAGGCAACTCGGTTCAACACACGAACTGCGAACTGGTGCAGTTCAGCATCACGATGCCTGACCGGCACTGCGTGCGCATCTCTGTGACTGATACGTCCGAGAAGCTCCCCAGGTTGCGTTTCCGGAGCAGCGGCGAAGACATGAGCGGTCGGGGGCTGACCCTCGTGGCTTTCACCGCTGACCAGTGGGGCGTCGACGTCCACCCCAAGGGCAAGACGGTATGGGTAGAGATGCTGGCCAGACAGACGCCTTCCAACAGCAAGGCCATTTGATGGCTGACCAGTTGAGGAAGAAGCGCCGCCGCCGGTCCATCGCTCCGGTGAGGCTTCACCGAACTCGGACGCGAGGGCAGTCGGGATGGTGAACTCAAGTCACATCATCCGGGAGCTGACACGGTATATGTCCGATCATCGGTCGGAGATCGACATCCTGCTGCCCTTGTTCGACTCGCTCAAGGAGCATGTGCAAGCGGGCCGTTGTCCTCACCGAGATGGCTGCCCGTCTGTGAAGGCCGGTGCCGTGGTGGTGGATGAGCGAGGACAGGCTCTGTTCTTCTGGACCGGTACTGGGTGGGGCTTCCCGGAGGTCCCACCCCATCGTTCGGACAGCACCCTCGGCTTCACTGCCCTGCGCGCCGTGATGGAGCAGACGGGAATCTTCGATGTCTGGCCGGTCGAGGGCGTCGAGCACCCCTTGGTCATCGATGTGGACAGCGCAGGCCCCCACGACGGGCCGGCCGCTGTGAAGTTCGGTTTCAGATACGTCTACCGGACGGATTCCGCGTTCCTGGCTCCCGTGATGGGCCGGTTGGGCGTCGAGTGGCGTCCCGTCTCCGAGATCCAGTCACCCAGGCTTCGGCACCGAGTTTTGAACTCGATTCACTTCCAGAGGAGTTAGCGGTGCAGGCATCGTCGTCCAACAGCAAGCGTCGCGCTCCGGGCCGTGGGCGGCCTGGCCGGTCACCGGGCTTGGTTCCGTACATCGTGTCCTGGGGCAGCGAGCACGCGGGGCGCGTGTCCGCGCTCACGATCGAGTACGACGGTGGAGGCTCCCGTCTGGCCTACAAGGTCCCAAGGGCAGAAGATCGCGACGGAGCCGGGGTCTTGTGGGCCCGCCACACGCAGTCTCGGGGCGTCGGAAGCCCGGAGTTCGCGGCTATGCACAGTCAGCGCCAGTTCGAGTGCATGTACGCCTTGAAGTGCCAGGTGTGCGCAGGCCCGGCCAGCCGCAACAAGGACGGATACCTGTTCCTTACCTGGCCGAAGGACCAACCACACCCCGAGAACCGCTCGCCGAACTGGCCGGAGGGAGCGCTGACGACCCAGCCACCGTTGTGCGAGGCGCACGCACGCGCGTCAGTGCGGCTTTGCCCACATGGAGATCAGTTCATCGCCCTACGTGTGGGGCTGCCGAAGCTGTGGGGCGTGCTGGGGACAGCGTACGAGCGCACGAAGAACGGATGGGCCGTCGACAAATCGGTCCCGGAGCTCAAGTACGGAGACCCGCGACTGCGTCACGTGCTGGCCACACACCTTGTCCGGCAGCTCCGCAAGGTCAAGATCGCCAAGCTCCCCTAGCCCCAGGTCTCCCGCCTCTGGCACGTGAGAGGACAGCCGTGTCGGAGGCGGGCTCCAGCCTCGCCCCAGTGCACGACAGGGCGCTGGGCTGGAACCCCGCCGCGCGCAAGAGCTGCACGCCGCTGCGGGCGCACCAAGAGACATGACCCAAAGACGATCAAGAGAAGGGAAAGAACATGTTGTCCACCGATCTGGCGGCGGAGCCGAACACGCTCGCGCCGTCCATGTTCCCGTACCCGTCCCGCCCCGTACGTCGCCAGGACGCGGTTTCCTCCGTGCGGCCGTTCGGGCTGCTGCGGGCCGTACCGGTCACCCCGGTGCGGTCCGTCCTGCCCTCCCTGGCCCTGTGCCCGACCCGGCAGATCAGCGTCACCAAGCAGGGCACGCCGTTCATCAACGAGCCGTCGCTGGCTTCCCAGTTCGAGACAACGTCCCAGACCCGGGAGGACAGCCAGCTCGCCGACGACAAGGAAAACGACACCGACTGACCTGGCCCACTGACCGGAGGTAGCAAGCGATGACAGTCCTGGTGCTGACCCGCGACGCGGACGCGACCGCGGACCTGGTGATAGCCGAGCTCAACAACAGGGGCGTACGCGTCCACCGACTCGACCCGGGGGACTTCCCCCAGGCCGTGGGGCTCAGCGCTCATATCGGCCCCTACGACAAGAGGTGGGTCGGTTCCCTCAAAGGCCGGCACCAGGACTTACTCCTCGACCGCGTCACCTCCGTGTACTACCGGCGCCCCTCATCCGTCCATCTGTCCGACGAGATGTCGGAAGGGGATGCACGATGGGCCGAGAGCGAGGCCCGCGCCGGGCTCGGCGTCCTCACCGCCTTGCCCTGCCCCTGGATCAATCACCCCTATCGCAACGCGGTAGCCAGCGTCACCCCCATGGCTCTGGCCACCGCGGCCCGGTGCGGGCTCATCGTGCCCAGAACCCTGATCACCAACAACCCCGAAGACGCCCGCAGCTTCGTCAAGGCCCTCCCCGATTCCGTCGCGGCCTACAAGGCCCTGGGAACAAAGGCCCCCACCGAGGTCGACGGGCAACCCCACGCCCTGTGGACCACCAAGGCCCGTCCCGAGGACATTGACGACTCCGTCGCCCTGACCGCCCACCAGTTCCAGCAGTGGATTCCCAAGGTGTTCGAAGTCAGGCTCACCGTCGTCGGCACCCAGATGTTCGCCGCGCGCATCAGAGCCGGGTCGGATGCCAGCCGCATCGACTTCCGCAGGGACTACGACAGCCTCACCTACGGGCCGTGCACCGTGCCGGACAAAGTCCACGACGGCGTGCGCAAGCTCATGCACGAATTCGGTCTCCGCTACGCCGCACTGGACTTCCTCGTTAACGAGCACGGGAACTGGTACCTCGTCGACGTCAACCCCAACGGCCAGTGGGCCTTCGTGCCGTTCCTCCGCGAACCCATCACCCACGCCATCGCCGACCTCCTGGAGCAACCCACATCATGACCACCGCACCGCCCTCCACCGCAGACCTGCGCCGCATCATGGTCGAACGACTCACCGACCAAGGAGCGCTACGTACCGAGGAATGGCGCTCGGCCTTCGCCGAGATTCCACGGGAAGCCTTCGTGGGCCAGTTCACCGTGCGCTCCAAGGGCCGCAAGCACACCTACACCGAGGACGACCCGAACCGGTTGCCGGTGATCTACTCGAACGCCTCCCTCCTCACCCAGTTCGACGCCGCCGGAACAGCCACCAGCTCCTCCACCGAGCCCTGGCTCATGGCCAGCATGCTCGAATCTCTGAACGTCGAGTCCCACCACAAGGTGCTGGAGGTGGGGCTCGGCACCGGATACAACGCCGCACTCCTGTGCCACCGGCTCGACCCCAGCCGAGTCTTCTCCCTCGACATCGACCCCGAGTTGGTCCGTGCCGCAGCCACGCGCGTACACGGACTCGGCTACTTCCCCACCATGGCAGCCGGCGACGGACGCGAGGGGCTGCCCGCTCACGCTCCCTACGACCGATTGATCGCCACGTTCGGCGTCGGCCGCATTCCCGCGGCCTGGTGTCAGCAGGTACTGCCTGGTGGGTTGGTCGTGGCCAACGTGGGCCTTGGTGTCGCCCGCCTGCTCGTCGCCAAGGACCACACCGCTCAGGGGCGCTTCCACGCCTACCCCGCCTCGTTCATGACCGCTCGCGACACACCTGATGTGGTGAGCACCACCGCGCAGCAGCTCACCACACGGCTGATCGCCGCGCAGGGCAAGGACCGCACCATCGAAGTCCCGACGGATATGAACGGCGGCATCCCGCAATTCCTCAGCGCCCTTCTCCAACCCTCCGCGGTGAACTTCTCCTACACCGACTCCACCAAGCGCCAGGTGCACTGCATCCACGACCCGGCCACCCAATCGTGGGCCCGCATCACCATGCTCGACGTCCGGCTGGCACGCCTCGATTACGACGGGCCCCGAAACCTGTGGGACGAACGAGCATCCCTGCTCAACGACTGGGTAGGACAAGGCCGGCCGGGCCTGGACCGCTACGGCCTGACCGTGACCCCCGACGGCGACCACACCCTCTGGCTAGGCTCCCCCACCGGCCCCTCATGGCACCTGCCGAGCGTCTGAACCACGTCCGTCCACATCAAGCCCGTCATGGTCAAGCGATGGCAAACCTCGGTTAACATCGCAGGTCGGAAAGGGTGCTCCCCGCGCGAGCGGGGCTGATCCGCTGCCTGTGCGGGTGCCGGACACCAGGTTGGCGTGCTCCCCGCGCGAGCGGGGCTGATCCGATCTTCGTCACCACGACGCCGTCCTGGACCAGGTGCTCCCCGCGCGAGCGGGGCTGATCCGATCCGCGTGAGCGCCGGAGAGCCGGTGGTCGAGTGCTCCCCGCGCGAGCGGGGCTGATCCGCCAATCCGCCGCACGCCCCCAGCGCGCCGCATGTGCTCCCTGCGCGAGCAGGGTTGGTCCGACGTACTTGGCGAACGCCCTTCTCCAGCGCACGTGCTCCCTGCGCGAGCAGGGCTGGTCCGAGCGCCCAGGGGCAGACCGCGCTCCAGGGCTTGTGCTCCCTGCGCGAGCAGGGCTGGCCCGGGGAAGGGCGCCGCGCCCAGTTCCTCCAGGCGGTGCTCCCTGCGCGAGCAGGGTTGGCCCGGGGTTGTGCTCGTTTTGCCGGTTAGGCCGCGCTCAGCACGTACGTGTTCCCCGCGTGAGCGGGGCTCGCCCCCAGCCCATGAATGAATGAACCATCCGCCCAAACGAGAAACGCCCCCACCCTTGCAGGTGGGGGCGTCGCCATCCCGGATGACCGCTGGCATCAGCGATCGGTGGGAGTTTCGGGCTGTATGACCTCCCAGATCTCGGACCACGCGGCCTCCGAGATCGCAGGGAGAAGAAGCCCAAGCTGCTTCTCTACCCACTGTTCCTTAGTCGGCCGGTTCTCCTGCGCCTGCGTGTTTCGCGTGCTAGCCATCGGGACCCCAGTTCTTCGCTCACCGTTGCTGACGACGCGATCACCGGTCTCAGGGCATGGCCTGCACGTTGCCGTTCTCAGCGAGGAAGGCCAGGACGTCCTGCCGCGTGACGATGCCGGTGGGCTTGCCGTCCACCAGGACCACCGCGGCGTCCCGCCCTTCCAGTGCAGCCGCCACCTTCGCCACCGGCTCACCGGAGCCGACGACGGGCAGCGGCGGACTCATGTGCTTGTCCAGCGGATCGTTCGGACCGGCGTGATCGGCGTACAGCGCGTGCAGCAGCACCCGCTCCTCCACCGCTCCGATCACCTCGCCAGCCATCACGTCCGGGTGCCCCGCTCCCGGTGCGACCACCGGCATCTGCGACACCCCGTACTCCCTCAGAACCTTGACCGCATCCCCCACGGTCTCGGTGGGGTGCATGTGCACGAAGTTCGGCATCCCTGCCGTCTTCAGTGCCAGCACGTCACCGGCCTTGGGCTCCGCGATCGGCTGATCGCTGAACCCATGTTGGCCCATCCACTCGTCGTTAAAGATCTTCGAGAGGTACCCACGGCCACTGTCCGGCAGCAGTACGACCACCACGTCGTCGGGGCCGAGTCGCTCGGCCACCCGGAGGGCGGCCACGACCGCCATCCCGCACGAGCCGCCGACCAGCAGGCCCTCTTCCTTCGCGAGGCGGCGCGTCATCTGGAAGGCGTCCTTGTCTGAGACCGCGACGATCTCGTCGGCGACGGTCCTGTCGTACGCCGTCGGCCAGAAGTCCTCGCCGACGCCCTCGATCAGATACGGCCGGCCCGAGCCGCCGGAGTAGACCGAGCCCTCCGGGTCGGCGCCGATGACCTGGACCCGGCCGTCACTGGCGTCCTTCAGGTAGCGGCCGGTGCCGCTGATCGTGCCGCCGGTGCCGACGCCCGCGACGAAGTGGGTGATCCGGCCGTCGGTCTGCTGCCACAGCTCGGGTCCGGTGGACTCGTAGTGCGAGCGCGGGTTGTTCGGGTTGCTGTACTGGTCGGGCTTCCAGGCGCCCGGCGTCTCGCGGACCAGGCGGTCGGAGACGTTGTAGTACGAGTCGGGGTGCTCGGGGTCGACGGCGGTCGGGCACACCACGACCTCGGCCCCGTACGCCCGCAGCACGTTGATCTTGTCCGTGGACACCTTGTCGGGGCAGACGAAGATGCACTTGTACCCCTTGCGCTGGGCGACCATCGCCAGGCCCACGCCGGTGTTGCCCGACGTCGGCTCCACGATCGTGCCACCGGGCTGGAGCGCCCCCGACTCCTCGGCCGCCTCGATCATCCGCACGGCGATCCGGTCCTTCACAGAACCGCCGGGGTTGAAGTACTCGACCTTCGCCAGGACGGTGGCCTGAATGCCCTCGGTCACGCCGTTGAGCTTCACCAGCGGGGTGTTGCCGACCAGCTCAATCATCGATTCGTGAAACTGCACGCCCTACTCCAGGTTCAGCGGGATCTCCGCGGGTCAAGGGGCTGCCGCCGGCGCGGGCCCACTCCTTCAGCCTATTGCGCCACGGTCCGGGAGCGACCGCCCTGTGGATAACTCACCGCGACCGCCCCCTGACGAACGGGCACCGGCCGGGCGGCCAGGGCACCCCCACCCCGTACGAAGCCCTGGGTTTCAGCCACTCCGCCGGGGTCGCTTATGCGCCACCTGGTCGCGCTCCCGCCCGTACACCCCCTTCACCCTCTTCGCACCCTTGGGGCGAGCCGGCAGGAGGCCGCCCCGCGCGCGGGTACGTGCCCCGTCCGGCACTGCGGCTGCGGCATGCGGCGGGACCGGACGCCCGGAGCGTTGCGATCCGCCGCGATCCGGGCAACACGTCAGTAGGCCCGGCCGGCCCGCCCCGTACCGCGTCCGGCAGGCAGCGCGGGCAGGGCCGCTCGGGGCAGGTCGTGGTTGGGGCACGTACGCAGCACAGACCGGAGGTGAGCGGGCCCATGTCGATGTCGAGAGCACGGGTGGCGCGGCGGATCGCGACCGCCGCGGCGTACGGGGGCGGCGGGATCGGGCTGCTCGGCGGGGCGGCCGTCGGACTGCTGCTGACCGAGGTGCGGATGGCCCGGCGGGTGGTGGGCGGCTCGGGCGACGTGCCGCCGGCGGCCGACGGCCGGTACGGCACGGCCTTCGACCGCGACGGCGACACCCCGCCGCTGCGCCTGGCCTTCCTCGGCGACTCCACCGCCGCCGGCCAGGGCGTGCGCCACGCCCACCAGACGCCGGGCGCGCTGCTCGCCTCCGGCCTCGCCGCCGTGGCCGAGCGCCCGGTGGAGCTGCGGGTGGTCGCCCTGCCCGGCGCACAGTCCGACGACCTGGCCCGCCAGGTCGCCCGCCTGCTGGCCCCGCCCACCGACCCGCACGCCGAGCCGGCCGCCCCCGCGCCCCACCCGGACGCCGGCACCGACGTCGAGGCCAGTACGGAGACGGCGACCGCGACCGCCGCCGAGACGGGCGCCGGTACGGGCGCGGGCACGCGCGCGAGGTTCGCCGCCGGGTTGCCGGGCAGACCTGCCGCTGGCGGCGGGCCCGGCAGCCGGCCGCAGCCGTCGCGCCGCGGGCC
>NZ_JBLIWA010000025.1:0-112208 GCF_047525675.1 Streptomyces sp. 796.1
CCCCGCGCGTGCGCGCGCGGGGCACCGGGGGCCGGCTCCCGGGGCGGGGCCCGGTGCCGGGGGCCCGGGGCCGCGCGTGTGGGGCACGCGGTCCCGGGCCGTGATGGGGCCGGGTCCGCCGGAGCGGACCTGGCCTCGTCGGGCCTGGATCGGCGGTCTCAGGCCATGGATGGGGGGATGGAGTGGTGGTGCGGGGCACGGCGCGCCGGGCGGCGGTCAGGGAGGAGCCCGGTCCGGCGCGCCGGCCGTCCTACGTCGGCCCACGCCGACGCTCGCGGGCACACCGGCCGGCCCGCCCCGACGTGTGGGCGCGCCGACCGGCCCCGGGCCGGCCTGCACGTACGCCGGCCGGCCCGCGCCGCCTTACAGGTTGTTCAGCCAGGTACGGAGCGCCTGCGGCCCGTCATAGCCGACCATCCGGCTGCCGGCCTCCTGCCCGTTGCGGATGTTGATCAGCGTGGGGATGCCGCGTACGCCGTACTTCTGCATGATCGCCCGGTTGGCGTCCGCGTCGACCCGCGCCCAGACCCAGGTGCCGTTGTCCGCGGTGTTGTACTGCTGGAGGTAGGGCTTCATCTTCTGGCACCAGTGGCACCAGGACGCGGTGAAGTTGAGCACCACGGGGCGGGTCTTGGACATCTCCATGACCTGGCTGAAGTTGGCCGCCGTCACGTCGACGACGGACGGTTCGGCCGCGACCCGGGAGCTGGCGGTGGAGGGGGTGGGGGACGCGACCGCCGGCAGTGCGGCGCCGCCCAGCAGTGCGGCCACCGCAGCCGCCGTGACCATGGTCCTACGGAACATCGGTGTCACCTCTCGATTCATCGGATGGCATGAGATGCCGTGTGATTTCGGCTGTGTTTGCGGTTGTGTTTGCGGTTGTGTTTCCTTGCTGGTGGTGCGGCTCCGGTGGCCCGGGGGTACGGTCACCGGCGCCCGGGATCAGGCGGTGGCCGACTCCGTCGGCAGTTCGCCCCTGACCCAGTCCTCTATTCCTTCGCGGTACTTGCGCACGTTGGGGTAGCCGAGCTCGACGAGTCGGGCGCCCACGAGTTCGCTGTTGCGACAGGGCACGTTGGCGCAGTAGACGACGAGTGGTACGCCCTGGTCGGGCAGGAGCCGCGGGGCGAGTTCGGTGGTGAATCGGGCGGCTTCCTCGTACGGGAATCCGGGGATGTTGATCGCGCCGGGCAGGTGTTCCCGCTCGTAGTAGTCGGCCGGCATGGTGTCGATCACGATGACCGCGTTGGCCGCAATTTCCTTACGGAGCTGTTCCCTTGTGATCAGTGGCAGCACATCAGCCTCCGGATTGCGTCATGTTGACCTCGGTCAGGGGCGACCGGGGATTCCCGATGGGGGGCGTGCGCCGGGCCGCGACGAGCTTTCCGACGACCGCGTACAGGACCAGGGCGGTGACCACCGAATTGATGGCCGGGATTCCGGCGTCCACGTATTCGCCGACCAGTGCGCCACTCGCCCAGCAGACGAGTGAGAGGGGCATCCAGTCGGCACCGCCGGCGGGCAGCGTGCCGCTCGCGCGGGCCCGGTCGAGTTCCGCGCGGAAGCGCCGGACCAGGAAGTACTCGGCGATGATGACGCCGGCCACCGGCGGCGCCAGGACCCCGATGGTTTCCAGGAAGTCGGTGAAGTCGTCCACGATGCCCACGGCCGACAGGGCCGTGCCGCCGGCCCCGATGACCACCGTGACCGCCCGCCGGCTGACCCGTCGGCCGAAGAGCACGTCGAGGGAGTTCACCAGGCCGAGCGAGGAGGAGTAGAGGTTCCAGTCGTTGATCTTCAAGATCGCGGTGGCCAGCACCAGCGTGCCCAGCACCCCCGACGAGGAGGTGATGATGCCGACGATGTCGGAGCTCCTCGCGGCGTGCGCGAGCAGCACCGCGGTCAGCCCGATCAGGTACTCCCCCAGCGTGACGCTGATCAGCGTCTGTTTGACCACGTCGGACGGGCGGCGGTTGAACCGCGTCATGTCCGGCGTCATCAGCGCGCCCAGGATGAAGGCGCCGGAGACCAGCGTGGTGCCCTCGGCGAGGGAGAGCGCGGGGCCCGGTGGCGGGGAGCTCAGCAGGTCGCCGATGGCGTGGTCGGAGAGCGTGTCCACGACCGAGTAGCCGGCCAGGACGAGGAAGGCGGGCACGGTCAGATAGGCGGTCCAGGCCATGATGGTGAACCCGTAGACGGTGATGGCGGTGATGACGACCCCGCCGATCAGCGCCCACGCCCATTCCGGAGTTCCGCTGGACAGGTCGTGCATGCCCTGCGCGAAGACCCCGTTTTGCACACCGAACCAGCCGGCTAGGCTGAAGGCGATGAGCAGGCCGACGAGCGCCGATCCCTTGCGGCCGAACCCCGACCAGCGGGCGAGCATCGAAACCGAAAGCCCTTCCCGTACTCCGGCAATTCCCAGGAGAATGGTGATGACCTCCAGCATGACCGAGCCCACGGTGATGGCGATCACCGCATCGGTGAAGTCCATGCCGAATCCGAGCACCGCGCCGACCAGGAACTGCTGGAACGAGGAGACCTGCCCGAAGCGTTGCACGGCGACCGATACCCAGGAATGTCGGGCCTCGTCCGGCACGCGGGTCAGCGCATAGTCGTCGAGCCGGTCGTCTTCGGTTTTCCTCATGGTCGCGCCCCGAGCGCTCCGGCGCCGGCCGCCTGCGATTCCTCTTCCCGTACGACGAGAAATCCCTGACCCGGAGCCGGCGCCCAGGAAAGGCGCCCCGAATAGAATTCCTCCAGGAATGCGACCCGTTGGTGGTAGACGAAGAACGAGGGGCCGGCACCGCATATCCCACCGGAATCGGCGAACAGCGGGAGTTCGGCCAGGAAGTACCGGACGGCGCGTTGCAACTGTTCGGCGTCCGGGGTGGTGCCGGGCGGCAGCTTGCGGTCGAGCACCCAGTGCGTGGCGTCCAGACAGGCGTCCCGGAAGGCGGCGTCGGCGGCGAACAGCTCCTGCGCCTGTACCAACAGTTCGCCGTAGCGCGGCCGTTCCGCCAACTGCGCCATGCCCAGGACCAGCCGCTGCGGCTGGTCCACGGCCAGGGCGCGCAGCGCGGTCGCCACCTTGTTGTGGACGTACTGGCCCTGCCGCGCGGCCTTGCGGCGGGCCCGGGCCTCGGGGTAGCCGAGCGCCTCCAGGGTGTACGCGGCGACGGTGTCCGGGATGAAGAAATGGCACCGTTCGAAGCGCGTTAACGCCCATTGCGCCAGTGCGGTCAGCCGCTCCGTGCTGAAATAGCTATTGAAGGGGCTGACCCCGATGCACACGTGCGATGCGGTCGACAGCAGACTGCCGCACCGCTCCGTGAGTGGTTCAGAGTTGAACATTTCTCGACCTCGCCAACGACTCGTATGGCCAACTCCTGGCACGGCCACGGTCGGGCCGTTCTGGGATGAGACCGCCAGCAGGATCTTCACGCCCTCTCGAATGCCCGGGTAGTGTCAGCGGGCTATGCCGCGCACGCATACCCGGCGGCCCGGTAAAGGCTCCGCGCGTAGCGCAAAAAGGTACGGACCAGAATTCGCGACGGGGCCACAGGTGAGGCCGCGACCGACCGGCAAACGGTGCAAACGCCCGCCTCCCGACGCCCCGTTGAAGACGTGCCCGCACAAAGCCCGGGGCCGGCAATTCCCTTCCCGACCCTGGTGTTCAGGACCGGCGAGGCTTACCTTCTTGGCCATGGAGTTGCAGCTTCGCCATTTACGCAATCTCTGTGCCGTCGCGAACGCCGGGTCCCTCAACAAAGCAGCGGCCGAGCTCGGATTGCCGCAGCCCGCGCTGAGCCGGCAGATCCGGCGGCTTGAGACCCTGCTCGGCGGCGCGCTCTTCCAGCGCGGCACCTGCGGCGTGCGCCTCACGCCGCTGGGCGCCAGCGTGCTGCACCACGCCGAGGCGATCATCCAGCGCTTCGCCGATCTGGACGCACAACTGAGCGCCCACCAGCAGCGCCAGCGGCGCACCCTGCGCGTCGGCTGGGACGCCGGCCCGCTCTCCGAGGCGCTCCTCGGCTGCCTGTGGCAGGTGCGCCCGGACGGCAGGCTCCGCGTCATGACCGTCGAGTCCGCCTGCGAACTCGATGCGTTGCTCCGCGCGGGCGAGGTGGACATCGGCCTGTTCAGCATGGACAGCAGGTCACAACTCCCCGCCACAGACGGCCTGTTGACCGCACTGGTGGCCGAGACCCCGGTGCTGATCGCACTCTCCGCCGGCCATCCACTGGCCCACGCTCCGGCCCTGCACATGGCCGACCTCGCGGGCGAGGAGTGGATCTCCGTCCTCGGCCCCGACGGCTGCCAGGACGCGCTGCGCCGGCTGTGCGGCCCGTACGGCTTCCAGCCCAAGATCACCTACGACATGCCGGTCTCCGGGCCGCGCTGCGACGTGATCCGGCACCGCGGCTGTGTGGCCCTCACCCAGCAGATCCGCCCGGTCGCCCCGGGCACCGTGCACCGCAAGGTGGTCGATCTGCCCTCGCGCATGCGGCACTGGCTCGCCGCGCTGCCCGGCAACCCGGCCGCGGGGCTGCTGCCCGCGCTCGCCGGGCTGCTGTCCGCGGCGCACGAGGAGTTGGCGCGCGAGCGCAGCGTCGCCGACCGCATCGCCGCCGTGCCCACCACGCCGATCGGGCGGCGCCGCACCCCCGCCGCCGAAGGCCGCGCCCCCACCGCCGCGCGCCCCTCCCCCACCCCCTCGGGAACGTCTGCTTGTCATGACCCTTGAAATTCATGACCTGCGCATCCTGCGCGCCATCGCCGAGGCGGGCAGCCTGGCCGGCGCGGCCCGGGCGCTCGGCACCAACCAGGGGAACATCAGCCGACAACTCCAGCGCATCGAGCGCGGCACCGGCGTCACGCTCTTCCGGCGCGCGCCCCGCGGCACCACGCCCACCGACGCGGGGCACCTGGTGCTCAGCGGCGCCGAGACGCTGCTGCCGCTGATCGACTGGCTCCTTGACGCCGCCGCCCGGGAGGCCACCGAGCAGCGCGCCCGCCGGATCGCCGAACAACCGGCCCACCCCGCGCGCGGGGACGCGGTACGGATCGGCTCCGTCGGCCACCCCGTGCTGCCCGCGCTCGCCGGCGCCCTGTGCACGCTGCTGCCCGGCACCGCGCTCGGCATCCACACCGACGACTCCAGCGGCGCCCTGCTCGACCTGCTGGTCGGTCAGGAACTCGAAGCCGCCGTCGTACGCCACTTCCCCGGGCAGGACGAGCCGTTGCCGGCCGGCGTGGCGAGCGCGGTCATCGCCCGCGAGGGGCTGCTCGTCGGCATCGGCGACCGCCATCCGCTGGCCGGGCGGGGCTCCGCGACCCTGCGCGACCTGCCGGCGGGCACCTGCGTCCTGGTCGACTCGCGCAACCACACGCTGCGCCGGCGCTTCGGGGCGGCCATCGAACGCACCGGCGCCGACCTGCGGTTGTCGTGCGCCGCCGACGAGGCGGCGGCCTCGGCGCTGGCCTGCGCATCGCATGCGGCGTTCGCGGCCTTCCCCACACCGGCGCCGCTGCCGGGCGTCGCCTTCCTACCGCTCACGGACGCGGCGGCCCGCTATACGCTGCTGCTCGCCTGGCCGCGTACGGGCCGACTCGCCCCGTACGGGTCCGACCTGGCGGAGCGCCTGCGCCGCGCGTACCCGTCGCCGCTCAGCGACTGAGCCCCGCGCCGGGCGCACCGCCATTGGCGCCGCGTAGCCGGTTCCACACCATCCGTTATCGGGAACAAGGACAGCAAGCAGGCATTCGATCCCCCACGTTCCCCGCCCTCATCCGGCGTCCCCACGGCGCCGGTCTTCCGCCCGCTTCCCCCTGTTCCCTGTCCATCGCCCCGGGAGGCATCTTCATGTTGCGCGGAATCGACGTCAGTTCGCACCAGTCGACCGAGTTCAGCACCGAGGGGCTCTCCTTCGTCTTCGTCAAGGCGACGGAGGGCCGCTCGTACGTCAACCCCAAGCAGTCGGCGCAGGCCAGCCGGGCCCGCAAGGCCGGCTGCGTGGTCGGCTTCTACCACTTCCTGTGGCCGGGCAACCTGGCTGAGCAGGCCCAGTACTTCGTGCGCGAGTGCGCGTCCAAGGAGGGCGACCTGCTCGCCGTCGACTGGGAGAACACCGGCAACGGCACGCGCGCCAGCAACGCGGAGAAGGACAAGTTCATCCGCGAGGTCAAGCGGCTGCGCCCGACCCACCGCGTGCTGCTCTACTGCAACCGCACCTTCTGGCTCAACCACGACACCACGTCCTACGCCGGCGACGGCCTGTGGATAGCGGACTACGTGGCGGCCGGCAAACCCCGCATCAAGGCCAAGTGGCGCATCCACCAGCACACCGAGCACCCGATCGACCAGAACGTCGCGGACTTCGCCAGCAAGGAGGCGCTGCGCACCTGGGCCACGTCCTAGCGCGGTCCTTACGCGGTCCCGGCCCGGTCCTTGCGCGGTCCCGGCACGGTCCTTGCCGGGGGCGGCCCCGGCCCGCCCGGCCCGTACGAAAACGCTGGCGGACGCAAGAAACTCCAGGTCAGCCGCGTTGTCAGAGGGAGCGCTTAGGCTCATGGCATGAGTTACGCAGACGTACGCGAACTCCAGAGCGCGCTCACCACGGCATCCGACATCGCCTTCTCGCTGGGGTCCGAGCCGTCCGCCCTGGAGACCCATCAGCTCACCGACGCGCTGCGGCGGGCGCTGGCCGCGGCCGGTGCGCTCGGCGCCGAGCACGGCGGGACGGGCTGCGCGGAGCACCCGCGCGGCGCCGTCGACCCGTTGTACGGCGACAAGGACGACCCGCTGCCCCCGGGCTGGGGCCGCTGCCTGCTGTGCAACGACCGCCGCCGACGGGCCAGCGTCCAACGCCGCGGCGGCCGTTGACCCGCGCAGGTCAATGGCCGTGCGGGCCGACGGCGGCGCGGGGCCCAACGGGCCGAGCCCCCGCGGGCGGCGCGCTCGGCGCCGGCCCTGCGGGGGCCCGGATGGTTCGCGGCCGTGCCGGGGCACGGCCGTGCACGGTCGGCCGCGCCGTCAGCGGTTCTGGATCGCCCAGAACTCCTCGAAGGACAGCTTGCCGTCCTCGTTGGTGTCGGCCGACTTGATGATGGCCTCCGCGACGGACTCCGTGACGAACGGGTCCCCCAGTTGGGCCATCACGCTCTTGTACTCGGACGCGCTGATGAAGCCGTCCTTGTCCAGGTCGTACCGCTCAAAGGCCGTGCGTGCCGCCTCGATGTCCGCCACCTGAGCCCCCTTCTCTGTGCTTGCTGATGACCAGCACACATTAGCGACCGACCGGCGCGGCCCCGCAGCCAGCCGGCGGATCAGCGTCGGCCGGCCGCCTTGACCAGCTTCAGGTAGCGCGCCCAGTCCCAGAGCGGGCCCGGGTCGGTGTGCGTGGAGCCCGGCACCTCGTGGTGGCCGATGATGTGCTGCCGGTCCACGGGCAGGCCGTGGCGTGCGCACAGCGCCGCGGTGAGCGCGGCCGACGAGCGGTAGAGCGCGTCGGTGAAGTACTCGGGCTTGTCCACCCAGCCCTCGTGCTCGATGCCGACGCTGCGGGTGTTGTAGTTCCAGTTCCCCGCGTGCCAGGCGATGTCCTTCTCCCGCACGCACTGCCCGACCAGCCCGTCGGCCGAGCGCACCACGTAGTGCGCGGACACCTGCTTCTTGGGGTTCTGGAAGATCGCCAGGGTGTCCTGGAAGGTCTCCTGCGTCACGTGGATCACGACGAAGTCGATCGGGTACGCCTCGGGGCGGCTCGACGCCGTGTAGTTGGAGGTGCTCGCGGGCACCCAGCGGGCCCCCGGGTAGTCGACGCGGCCGGCCCGCGGCTCGGGTCTGGCCGTGGCCAGCGGGGCGGATGCGCCGGCCAACCCGATGGCGGTGGCACCGAGCAGCGCACCGCGCAGCAGCCGGCGGCGGGAAGCGTGGGGGGTGTGGTCTTCCATGGGGACTCCCGGTTCGATGGTTCGGCGGTTCACGGGCCGATCACGCGCTCCGCGCGGGGCGGAAGCGCACCGCACTCCCGTGGGTGGGGGCCGGGGCGTGCGGGCTACACCAACACAACGATGGGACAGGGACATGACACTCGTCCCTCATCGTGAACCGCGCGGGGGACGCTGCCAAGACGACCGGCCGCACAGGGGGCGTACGGCGGGCAAAGAAAGTTGCCGACACCATGTCCAGCCCCTTGAAAGGATCATTCGAGCATGTTTCGACCATGCGTAATCATCACGTATTTTTGACATTCACCCATTGCTTAGAAGGCACGTGGCACAGTTCACCTTAAATTGACATCTAAAATGTCGCATTTTGGGGGCGTGTGCGGCTAATGTTGCTTTGGAAGGCTCGCACCCTGTCTGCGATAGTCGAACCAGCGGCCCCCATTGACCCGGGCAAGGTCGTTCAGCACATGCCACGGCCACACCCCCTCGCGCCGTGGCAGCAGCGATATCAGCGCCCCCGCCCGTCCCACGACGCGGCGGGGGCGTTCGCGTTGCCGGTGGGGGTGTCCGCGTCGGCGGCGGGGCGCGGTGTCACCCGGCCGATGACCGGGTGGTGGCCTCCGGGACCGTCAGCGGTCGGCCACCCGCATCTCGAACCAGGTCGTCTTGCCCAGCGGCAGCAGGTCCACGCCCCAGCGGTCGGAGAGCTTGTCCACCAGGAACAGGCCGCGACCGCTCACGTCCAACTCGTGCACCGGCATCAGACACGGCAGGCCGCGGGAGGGGTCGCGCACCTCGACCCTGACCCAGCCGCGCCGGCGCAACATGCGCAGCCCGAAGGCGCGGGCGCCGGTGTGCCGTACGGCGTTGCCGACGAGTTCGGAGACGAGCAGCACCGCGTGCTCGGAGAGCTGCGGGCCGAGGCCCCAGTGGCGGAGCACCACGGACTGGGTCAAGCGGCGGGCCACGGCGGCCGACTCCGGGTGCGAGGGCAGTCGGACCTCGTCCACCGCCGGGTTGCCGTACAGGTCGAGCGCCTTCGTGGCGAGTTCATCGTCAATGGTCGATACCCAGCGCGCGGGAGCGGATTCGGCTTCCCGACGCGGCTGGTCCCTTCCCTCCAAGCCCGCCATGCCCCCATCATGGCCGCCCGGCGGGCCCCTCGGGGCCGAACCATGGGATTGGGCCCGCCGGCGCGCAAGGCCACACATCTCCGCCACGACATATGCCTAAGGCAGGTACAACCGTTCGACCGCGGCGACGACCTGCCACAACGCCACACGGGGCCCGTACGGCGCGCCGCGCGTACGGGCGGGAGACCACGGTCGGGTACGGGGCGGGCGGCGGCGCGGGGCGCTGTCGCCGGGCGGATACGGAGCGGGGCCCGTACGTTGACGGGCCCCGCGGGCGGTCGGGGCCACGGCCTGTCCCAGCCCCGCCGGCCGGCCTGGCCCCGCCCCCGCCCCCGTCAGTTGAACTTGGCCTTGCCCGGGCCATCCGCCACGAAGCTGCGCATGCCGATCTCGCGGTCCTCGGTCGCGAACAGCGCGGCGAACCAGGTGCGTTCGATGGCAAGGCCGGTGTCGAGGTCGGCTTCCAGCCCCGCGTCCACCGCTTCCTTGGCCGCGCGCAGCGCGATCGCCGGGCCCTGGGCGAGCCGCGCGGCCCAGGCGTGCGCCTGCTCGTAGACCTCCGCGGCCGGCACGACGCGGTCGACGAGCCCCAGGGCGAGCGCCTCGTCCGCCTTGACCATCCGTCCGGTGAAGATCAGGTCCTTGGCCTTGGAGGGGCCGATGAGCCGGGGCAGGCGCTGGGTGCCGCCGGCGCCGGGGATGACGCCGAGCAGGATCTCGGGCTGGCCGAGCTTGGCGTTGTCGGCGGCGATCCGGTAGTCGGCACAGAGCGCGAGTTCGCAGCCGCCGCCGAGCGCGTACCCGGTCACGGCCGCCACCACGGGCTTGGGGATGCGGGCCACGGCGGTGAACGCGTCCTGGAGGTCACGGGCCCGCGCGACCATCGCCGCATGGTCCATGACCTGCATCTCCTTGATGTCCGCGCCGGCGGCGAACACCTTCTCGCCGCCCCACAGGACGACGGCCCGCACGTCGTCGCGGCGGGCGGCCTCGTCGGCCAGCTCCCGCAGCCGGTCCTGGAGCGCGACGTCCAGCGCGTTCATCGGCGGGCGGTCCAGGCGGATGACGCCGACCCCGTCGGCGACCTCAAGGTGCACAGTCTCAGTCATGAGCGCAGGTTAGCGCCGGCTAACAGGGCGGCGGGAGGCCATCGGACGGAGATCACAGACGCAGCGGTCGCGGGCGCGGGAATCGCCTGCGCACGGGCCGCTGCCGGGGCGGCCACGGAGGTGCAGAGCACCGCCCTGGTGCGAGGCGGGGGCCGCAACCCGCAGGTACGTTCCGTACGACGCGAAGGCCGCACCCGACGGGTAGGCCCGGTACGGCGCGGAGGCCGCACCCCACAGCCACGCCCCGTACGACGCGAAGGCCGCACCCGACGGGTACGGCCTCCGGTGCGGGCCCGCGATCACGGCCCCGCGACGACCGGCCCGCGGCGGCGGGCCGGCGTGCTCACTGCTTGGCGGTCCACTCCGACCAGGACATGTTCCAGCCGTTGAGACCGTTGTCGGGCTTGATCGTCTCGTCGTCCGAGTTCTTGACCACGACCACGTCGCCGATCTGCGAGTTGCTGAAGAACCAGGAGCCCGGCGTGGACGGGTCACCGCCGCCGCGCTGGTCGAAGAGGCCCACGCAGCCGTGGCTGGCGTTGGTCGCGCCGAAGGTCGACTGGCCCGACCAGTAGTTGCCGTGGATGAAGGTGCCCGAGGTGGAGAGGCGCATCGCGTGCGGCACGTCCTTGATGTCGTACTCGCCGCCGAAGCCGACGGTGGCGCCGTTCATCCGCGTCACGGCGTGCTTCTCGCTGATGACCATGGTGCCGTTGTACGTCTCGGTGCCCGGGGCGCCGGCGGTGATCGGGATGGTCTTGATGACCCGGCCGTCGCGCTCCACCGTCATCGTCTTGGCCTTGGCGTCGACGGTGCTCACCTGGCTGCGGCCGACCGTGAACGTCACCTTCTTGGCCTGCGTGCCGTACACCCCCGGTACGCCCTCGACGCCGCTGAGCCGCAGGTCGAGGGTGACCTTGGTGCCGGCGGCCCAGTACTTCTCGGGCCGGAAGTCGAGCCGCTGGTTGCCGAACCAGTGGCCCTCCACCGGCACCTGCGGGCTGGCGGTGACCTTGACGGCGCGCTCGACGGCGTCCCGGTTGCTGATCGGGCGGCTGAAGTTGATGGACACGGGCATGCCGACGCCGACGGTGTCGCCGTTCTCCGGGGTGAAGTGGCCGACGAAGGTGTCCTTGGGGACGAGCGTGGTGAACGCGGCGTGCTTGGCGGACTCGCGGCCCTCGGTGTCCTTGGCGACGGCGTCCACCGTGTACTTGGTGGAGGCACCCAGGTGGCCGGTCGGGCGCCAACTGGCCCCGTCCTTGGCGATCTCGCCCTCGATGACGTTGCCCTTGCCGTCGGCCACCTTGACCGAGCTGAGCTTGCCCTTGTCCGCGGTGACCTTCAGCGCGCCGCTGGTGTTGACGCCCGTGGCGCCGTCCCGGGGCGCGATCGAGACCACGGCCTCGGACGCCTTGTTGTCGACGGTCTTGCCCTTGCCCTTGTCGCCGTCGCCCCCGTCGCCGTCCCCGCCGCAGGCGGAGACGACCAGCATCGTGGTGCCCAGCAGCAGGGCGACCAGCCCACGGCGACCGCGGCGGGACCGTCCCGCGGGACGTTCCCGGCGGGCCGGAGAACCCTCCGACGCCCTCGATATCTCCGGTATTTCGGGTATGTCAGCCTGCACCCGCCCGTTCCCCACGGTCGTCTCCCCTCGAACGGCCGCGCCCCCGCGGCTCCCCCGTTACGCGAACACGTGCTCGCATGGCGATAGATAACCACAACGTATGGAAAGTGGCTTGCCCGCGAATGTCACCGTTCCGTTCCAAGTCAGAAGGGTGACAGGGCAGGAGCGGACCGGTCCCGAGGCAGCGGCCGGGCCACGGTCGGGCAGCCGCCCGCCGGCGGTGGGGCAGCGGGCCGGGCGGCAGTAGGGCAGCCGCCTCGCGGTGGGTGGGTCAGCCGTGCCGGCACCCGCGACGCACGGGACGCGGGCGCGGGTCACGGTGCGTGGCTCGCGGTGCGCGGGCCTGACTCAGAGCGTAGGTCGCGGTGCGCGGGCTTGGGCTGGGGGGGGACGCCTGACGTGTCCGCCTCACCCGCCGACCCCCGTACGGTCACGCTCCGTTTCCGTACGCGTCGGGGTACGGCCCGCGGGGGCGGGCCGGGCTACGGACGGCCCAGGGGCGCGCGAGGCGCATGAGGCTGGCGTCGCTGCTGGTCAGATGGGTGGTGAGGAAACCGGACGCGGGGCCTAGGCCAAAAAACCCAGTGAGCAATGTCAGTGCCTCACCGTAGTCTCACTCCTGATGTCTGCGACGAGTGAAGCGACGACGACGGAGCGGGAGACGCCCAGTTCAGCAGCGGCTGCCGAGCGTGCGGGGCCGGTGCGGGAGCGGTCCACCGTGCGCTCGCTGCTGCGGCTGTGGCCGTATGTGCGGCCGGTCCGCGCCCGGCTGATCACCGCTGCGTTCGTGGCGATCATCGCCTCCTGCATGAGCCTGGTGATCCCGATCGCGCTGAAGTGGATCGTGGACGGCCCGGTGGCCGACCGCGATCCGTCCGGGGCGTGGATCGGCGGCGGGCTGCTGCTGGCGATCGGCGTGGCCGAGGCCGGGCTGTTCGGCGTGCGGCGCTGGCTGGTGGCCAGACCGCTGGCCTCCGTCGAAGCGGCGATGCGGGCCGATCTCTACCGGCACCTCCAGCGGCTGCCGGTCTCCTTCCACGACCGCTGGGCCTCGGGCCAACTCCTGTCGCGCGCCACGACCGATCTGCAACTGGTGCGGATGTTCCTCGCCTTCCCGCTCACCTTCCTGGTGGTCAACGGGGCGACGATCCTGGTCGGGTTCGGCATCCTGCTGGCCCAGGACTGGACGCTCGGCCTGGTGCTGCTGGCACCGGCGATACCGATGGTGATCCTCTGTTCGTACTTCGAGCAGCGGTATTCGCTGGCCGCGCGCACCGCGCAGGACCAGATCGGGGATCTGACCACGGTGGTGGAGGAGAGCGTCCTCGGCATCCGCATCGTCAAGGGGTTCGGCCAGCACCGGGGGCAGAACCAGTCCTTCCGGGCGCTGGCGATGCGGCTGCGGGCCACGGAGTTGCGCAAGGGCGGCCTGCTGGCCACCCTCTGGGCGTTGATCATGACGCTGCCGGAGTTGGCGCTGGGCGCGGCCCTGGTGCTCGGCACGGTGCAGGTCGCAGACGGTGACCTGTCGGCGGGCACGCTGGTGGCGTTCTTGTCGACGGCGCTGGCGCTGCGCTGGCCCGTGGAGTCGATCGGCTTCCTGCTCGCGATGAGCAACGAGACGGCGACCGCGACCGACCGCTACTTCGAGGTGATGGACGCCCCGGAGGCGGAGGCGGAGGCGCCCGGTAGGGGCGCGGTGACCGGTGGGGACAACAAGACTGGTGCGAAGACCGGTGTGCGTACGAAGACCGGCGAGGGCGTCGGGATCGCGGGCGACATCGATGCCGGCACCGCGCGCGGTTCGGCCGCCGGTGCCACGGCCGCGCCACCGGTCGGGCTGACGAAGGGGGCGGCGCCACCGGGCGGCACGTCCGAGCGCCGGTCTCCGGACGCCGCGCACGCCGAACCGGCCCAGGCCCAGACACCGGCTGAGGCACCAGCACCGGCCGAGGCCGACGGGCTGCGGTTCACGGGCGTCTCGTTCCGGTACGCGGACGCGCCCGCCGACTCCGCGCCGCTGTTGCACGGCGTCGACCTGCACATCCGCTCCGGCGAGACGATGGCGCTGGTGGGCGCGACCGGCAGCGGCAAGACGACGCTGACCGCGCTGGTGCCCCGGCTGCTTGAGCACACCGGCGGCCGGATCACCGTGGACGGCGTGGACATCACCACGCTGTCCCGGCACGACCTGCGGGGGCTGGTGGCGGTCGCCTTCGAGGAGCCGACCCTGTTCTCCGCGACGGCCGGCGAGAACGTGCTGATGGGCGGGGTGGACGCGGGCCCGCAGGAGTTGGCGCGGGCGCTGGAGATAGCGCAGGCCGGATTCGTCACCGCCCTCCCGCAGGGCGCTGACACGCAGGTCGGCGAGCAGGGGCTGAGTCTGTCCGGCGGGCAGCGGCAGCGGCTCGCGCTGGCCCGCGCCGTGGTCGGCAGCCCGCGCTTCCTGATCCTCGACGACCCGCTCTCCGCGCTCGACGTGCACACCGAGGCCCTGGTGGAGGCGGCGCTGCGGCAGGTGCTCGGCAACACGACCGCCCTGGTCGTGGCGCACCGCCCGTCCACGGTGCAGCTCGCCGACCGGGTGGCGCTGCTGTCCGACGGCCGGATCAGCGCCGTCGGCACCCACCACGAACTGCTGCGCACCAACACCGAGTACGCGACGCTGATGTCCGGCGAGGGGAGCGACCAACCATGACCACCAGCGTCTCCGACGGGCCCGTCGCCGACGGCCAACCCACCGAAGGTCAGCCCGCCGACGGCCCCGCGGGCGCGCCCCCGCGCGAGCACCCCACCGCGCCCGGCGCGACCGACTCCGGCGACGGCGACAGCAGCGACAACGGCAGCGGCAGCGGCGATCCGGGCAACCAAGGGAGCGCGACCGCGCCGAAGTCCGGTGACCCCTTCGACCGGGACGACCTGCCCGCACCGCCCGGCGCCTCCCGCCGGCTGCTCGGCTCGCTACTGTCGCCGCTGCGCCGGCCGGTGTGGCTGGCGACCGTGCTCATCCTGCTCCAGCAGGCCACGGTGCAGGCGGGCCCGCTCCTCGTGGCGTACGCGATCGACACGGCGGTGCCCGCCTTCCGCTCCGACGACTACGGGCCGCTGACGCTGGTGGCCGTGGCGTACCTGGGCAGTGCGCTGCTGGCCGGCGGGTTGCAGTACGCGTTCATCCGGGTTTCCGCCTTCGTGAGCCAGGGCGTGCTGCTCGATCTGCGCGGCCGAATATTCCGGCACGGGCAGGCGCTGAGCGTGGACTTCCACGAGCGGTACACCTCGGGCCGGTTGATCTCGCGCGCCACCTCCGACGTGGAGTCGCTGCGCGAACTGCTCACCGAGGGCCTTGAGGAGTTGCTCGGCGTCTGTCTGTCGGTCTTCTACATCTCCGTCCTGCTGCTGTACTTGGACGTGGGTCTCGGCGTGGCGGCCATCGCCTCCTTCGGCCCGCTGTTCCTGATGGTGCGGTCCTTCCAGCGGCGCTCGGCGCGGGTGTACGCGCAGCGTTCGACGGCGACGGCGGCGTTCATCGTCAAGTTCACCGAGACGATGAACGGCATCCGCCCGGTGCAGGCGTTCCGCCGCGAGCGGACCAACGACCGCGACTTCGGCAAGCTCAACCACCAGCACGAGCGGATCAACGGCACGGCCATGTTGGAGATGGCCCGCTACGTGGTCGGGTCGCGGCTGGTGGCGAACTTCGCGGTGGCCGCGATCGTCATGTGGGGCGCGTACCGGGTCGCCTCCGGCGATCTGGAGCTCGGCGTGCTGGCGGCTGCGGCGCTGTATCTGCGCCGGCTGTACGACCCGATCGACCGGCTCGGCATGTTCCTCAACGCCTACCAGTCGGCGGCGGCCTCGCTGGAGAAGATCGCCGGGCTGCTGGCGCAGCGCCCCTCGGTGCCGGAGGCCACGCAGCCCAAGCCGCTGCCGGAGCGCCCGGCCGGGCAGCCGGGCCGGGAGGTCGTCTTCGACGGGGTGCGCTTCGCGTACCGCACCGGCGGGGAGGTGCTGCCGCGCTTCGACCTGACGCTGCCCGCCGGGCAGACGGTGGCCGTGGTGGGTTCGACCGGCGCCGGCAAGTCGACGCTGGCCAAGCTGCTGGCCAGGTTCTACGACCCGCCGCAGGTCGCGGAGGGCGAGCCGGCCAACGGGCGGGTCCTGCTGGACGGCGTGGACCTGCGCGAACTCGCCACGCCTGAGCTGCGCCGGGGCGTGGTGATGGTGACGCAGGAGGCGTTCTTGTTCTCCGGCACGGTGGCCGACAACATCGCCATCGGCCGGCCGGACGCCACCCGCGAGGAGATCGAGCAGGCCGCGAAGGCGATCGGCGCGCACGACTTCATCACGGCGCTGCCGGACGGGTACGACACGGACGTGCGCAAGCGCGGCGGGCGAATATCCGCCGGCCAGCGCCAACTCGTCGCCTTCGCCCGGGCGTTGCTGGCCGACCCCGGGGTGCTCATCCTGGACGAGGCGACCTCGTCCCTGGACATCCCCGGCGAGCGGGCGGTGCAGCGGGCGATGGCCACGGTGCTGCACGGCCGCACGGCCGTCGTCATCGCGCACCGTCTGTCCACGGTGGAGATCGCCGACCGGGTGCTGGTGATGGCCGACGGCCGCATCATCGAGGACGGCCCGCCGGCCGAACTCATCGCCGGCCAGGGCCGCTTCGCCGACCTGCACCAGGCGTGGCGGGACAGCCTGGTATGAGCCGGGCGGCGGCCACGGGGCGCCCCGCGCCCGCCCCGGCCCGCCGCCGGGGAACGCGATGACGCGAGGGTACGCGTACGTGCGGGGCCCGTGGCGCCGCGGGCGGGCGCTGCCGCTCCCCCTGTCGCTCCCGCTGCCGCTGCCGCTCGCTGCGTACGGCGTCGGCGAACGGCCCCGACCCGGTCGTCAGCAGCGTCCGCGGATCAGCCGCCGTGGCGGATCGCCTTGCGGATCCACTCCGCGTAGGCGGGCGCGCTGGAGTAGAGCCCCGGGCCTTCGCTACAGAGCTTGCCCGGGGCGCCGGGGCCCGAGGTGACGCCGATGAGTTCCCAGCGTCCCCGGTGGTCGCGCTGGACCTGGGGTCCGCCGGAGTCGCCGTTGCACGCCATGGCGCGCGGCACCTGGCTGATCGTGCAGAGCCGGGTGCGGTCGGCCCAGCCCGGCGCGCACTCGGAGGCGGCGCCCCGGCGGGTGTCGAGTTCCTGGAGCCGGTCGGGGAAGACCCACCGGTCCTGCACGGGGGTGTCCACGACGGTGCCGAAGCCCATGATGCGGGTCGGGGTGCCGGGCCGCCCCGGGGCGTGGGCGATGCGGACGGGCTGCTCGGCGACGGGCCGGGCCAGCCGGATCAGGGCGACGTCGTTGCGGTTGGCGGCGGTGCCGTCGCCGTTGACGTAGCCCGGGTGGGTCACCGTCTTCGCGACGGAGCGGACGGTCCCCCCGCTCTCCTTCCACTCGCTGCCGACCCGGACGGTGCCGTCCACGGTGACGAGTTTCGGGTCCACGCAGTGGGCCGCGGTCAGCACCCACTGCGGGTCGATCAGCGACCCGCCGCAGTAGCCCTTGAAGGTGGGGTCGTCCACCCCCGTCACCGGGATCGACACCATGAACGAGTAGGGCTGCGTGGAGTCCTTCCCGTTGACGATGGCTTCGGCGCTGCCGGCCATCAGGGCGGCGCAGGCGGCTCCGGCGAGGGTCACGGCGGCGGTGCGGGCCGCCGTGCGGCGTGCGGACTTCGAGCTGAACACGGCTTCTCCGTTCGGTCGATCGAGTGCGACCCGCTCAGCCTCCGCGATCATGAGGAACTGATCCATCCGGTCAGTCGGCCCATCCACGATCGGGCCAGCGGCCCGTACGGGGTGGGGTAATCCCCCCGAAGGGTGCGTTCCGCCCTCGCCTTGAGGAGCGACCCCGCCCGCGCAGCGGAAGGCCGTGCGGTCCACTCCGCGTACGAGGCGCCCGCCCCGTACGCGCCAACGCCCCAACGCGCCCCCGTGCCGCGCTTGCCCGGGCCTTCGGTGCGCCGGACCATGCGGCCATGCCCACCGAAGACGAACCGCACATCAATGGCTACGACCTGCTCAATGAGGAGATCATCACCGCGGCCGACCAGGACGAGCAGCCGGACCAGGACGATGCGGCGGAGTGACGACGGCCGCCGCTGGTTCGCCGCGTATCTGAAGACGCCGCTCCCCGTCCGGCACCCGGCGGCCGATCGACCGCTCTGCCCCGACCACGGGGAGCGCATGGTCCGCGTCCTGGGCCGAGCCTGGATCTGCCGCACCTGCACGCGCCGTCCGCCGAGCACCGACGCCCCGGCCACGGAGTAGCGACCGACCGTGCCGAGCCCTCGCCGGGCGGGCAGCGGTGGGGGCTGGCTCCGGGGGGTCGTACGTGCCGGAGCGGACCGTTCCGGCGGTCGTGCCGAAGACCCGTGCCGGTCGCGCCCCTGGGAGGAACGGACGCGGCACGAATCGCTGTGGGCCGGACGTCGGTTTGGCTACCCGTTCCGGCCGCGGTTGGATTTCGGCATTCCTTCGACCAGTACGGGCGGTTCGACGGCCAGCAGCCGCGTACGAAGGGCGTGGACGAGGGCAACCCGCTCCAGGTTCTCCACGGCCGACCACTCGACTTCGACCTGATCGCGGGGCAGATCGGCGAAGGCGTCCTCGGCCGCGCTGCCGCCGTCGAAGACGAAGGCGAGTTCTTCGTCCTGCTGGCCCGCGATGGCGGGTTGCTGATCGACGGCGAGCAGGGCGGCGGCCTTGGGCAACTTGATGCCGAGCGCGTCGGCGACGCGGTGGGCGGCGTCGGTGATGGCCTCGCCGGGTTGCACGATGACCCCGGGCGGGCAGGCCCACCCGTCCCGTACGACCTGAAGTACGCGCGGCCACATGCCGAGCGGCGCGAAGTACTTCGGATTCTCGACCGGGCAGCGGATCAGCAGGAACACCCAGACCTCGCGGGGCGGGTTGAGCGATTCCGTACCGCTCACGGGATGCACGATCCTCACGCGGCTACACCTCCGTGGGTGAGGGCGCGCAGCCCGGTGCAGGCCTGCGGCGCGCGGTCATCGAGGGTCATCAGCCCGTACGCGGCCCGCCCGTCCGACCAGCACCAGCCTTCGACGGTCTCGAACTCGGCGCGGTGCCGATTGGGGCACAGGACGTTGCTGCGCAGCGCATCGGGGTCGAACATCGACTCCTGGTACGCCTGGTGGAACTCGACGTCCGTGACGGGAGCCCAGGTGCCGTCCTCACCGAAGCTGAGGAAGAAGCGGAGGGGGGTGCCCATGACGATGACGCGGTGGGTGCCGTCCATCAGGCGCCCCCGGCAGACGCGTTGGAGTGGTCGCGGTGTTGCGGGCAGCGGCAGGGCGGCCAAGCGCCGGTAAGGGCCTCGCGGAAGGCGTCGCCGCACGCCTGCTCACTGTCGACGGAGGTCACGCTGACGACCTCGGAAGCGGGGTCGGGCGGGCCGCTTTCGCCGGGGCGACGGCGGTATACGCGCAACGTCATCAGGTGCTCTCCCATGGCTGAAACTCCCACGATGCTGACGATCACCCGTTGTGATCGACCTCTCACAGAGTTGCCTGACTGTGGCTAGAATTCCAGGTAGGGCGACATGCCAACGCGCCGAGAATCACAGAGAGTTGGACTGATGATCGAAAGGCCCCCCGAGACTCAGCCACTGAGTGCAGCCGCATACTTCGGCCAAGAAGTACGAGCTCTGCGTGAATCCCTAGGTCTCTCGCAAGACAGGTTTGCCGAAGAGATGCACTACCAGCAGAGCCAGATTTCGAAGGTCGAGAGCGGCGCTGTCTTCGCCTCCGAGGCGTTCGCACGGGCGCTGGACGTAGTGGCAAAAACTCCGGGGGTCTATCGGCGGCTGAGAGAGCGCCTGAGCAAGCTCGGCCATCCGGACTGGTTCGCGCCGTACGTGGACCTGGAAGCCAAGGCCACCGTGGTGCGCATGTTCAACCCACTGCTGCTGCCCGGGCTCGTCCAGACCCGGGCCTATGCGGAGGAGGTTCTGCGAGCAGGTCGCCCACTGGATCTGGAAGCGCTGGTTACGGCTCGACTGGGCCGGCAGGCCATTCTCACCCGCCAGGAATCGCCGGCACGGCTGTGGCTGGTGATCAACGAAGCGGTGCTTCGGGCACAGGTGGGCAGCGCCGAGACCATGCAGGAACAGTTGCTCCGCGTCAGGGAGTTGGCAGAGACCCCGCTTCATCGCGTCCAGGTGGTGCCGGCTGGGCGATTGAACACGGTGGTGGCAAGCCCGTTCGGAATATTGTCCTTCAAAGAGGGCCCGGACGTTGCTCATGTGGACGGGTTCCCGAGGGGGTATGTCCTCGCAGAACGGAGCGATGTGGACCGGGCGTCAGACGCGTACGATCTCGTCAGGGCGCTGGCATTGCCCCCCGGCGACACAGCCGAGTTGATTGACCAAATCTTGAAGGGCTACAACACATGACCGACGAGTGGATCAAGTCCAGCTACAGCCAGTCCAACGGCGGTGAGTGCATCGAGTGGGCCCCCGCGCACGCGACCACCACCGGTACTGTGCCCGTCCGCGACAGCAAGGACCCCCACGGCCCGGCCCTCGCCTTCGACACCGCCGCCTGGTCCGCGTTCGTCGCGGGTGTGAAGGCCGGCGAGTTCCCCGTCTGATGAGTGACGCACACGAGAAGGCCGAGTTGTACGCCGCCGACATCTCCAACGTCACGTGGGTCGGCGCACCCAGCGCCCCCGGCGCGGACCGCGTCGAGGTCGCGTTCCTGTCCGAGCCCGCAGGCGCCGTCATCATGCGCAACGCGGCCGACCCGGACGGACCCGTACTGCGCTACACCGAAGCCGAATGGCGTGCCTTCGTCCTCGGCGTACGCGATGGCGAGTTCGACCTGTCGTAACCAAACACGACCCACCACACGAGGCACCGGTTCCCCCCTGGCGGGAGCCGGTGCCTCGCAGCATCTGACGAGCCCCCGCCCGCTGGCCTTGGCGCCCCCGCGTACGACCGCGCGCGAATCGGTCGGGGGCCCTCACACAGGCGATGCGAGTTGCGAAGCTAGAAGCTGCGCAAAACCCTCGCCGACCCGGTAGGCCAAGCCGTTCCGGTGTGCGCTACACGGCTAACGACCACATCCGTGCCGCACGGCTGGCGGACGGACAGCCCCGTGTGACCCTGCCGCTGCTACGGCGTCCGAGCGCTCGTGAAGCCCCCGTTCTATCCCTCGCCGGACAACACGGGGGCCTTCGTCATGGCGCACCGATCCAACCTGACACATAGTCAACTTGCATGGGGACTTGACGGTATCGCCGCTTTGAGTGATGGTCGTGCACATCCATGCAACCAGCGAGGCGCGGAGGGTCACGATGGCACTACAGTTCATCGGAATCGACCCGGACACTCAGCAGCAGGGATCGCCGACTGTCTGGGTGGACGCAGAGAACAAAGAACTTGTGCTCCTGGGCTGGAAGGCGTCTCCGGCCTTGAAGGAGCAGTGTGAACAGAACACGGCACCCGGGCACGCAACCGAAATCCCTGAGAACGAAGACGTGATCAGGCTCCCCACGCGAATGATTCCTATCGTGAGGGAGGCATGCGATGCCGCAGAGCGAGCCGGACTTCTTTGAGCTTCTCAAAGGCGCCAGGAACTCGGCAGTTCACCTGGAAATGCGTGATGCCTACGGCGTCGGGGACGAGTCCGAAGACTTCGACCACTGGATTACGTCCGGGGAGCGGGACTCTGATCCCGCTTCGCCGTACTGGGCTCCCTGGGTCTCCGTCATCTCTGAGACGGTGGCCCGAGGTGTCAAGGTTCGCCGCGCTCGGATCGTTTCGGAGCCGGTTACCGATTACATTCGCTGGGAACACGCCGGCACGGTCGTGAACATCGCAGCGGGCGAGGAAGTGCGATGGCTTCCCCGTCGGCTGGCATCCAGGATCACGCTCCCCGGAAACGACTTCTGGCTCTTCGATGAAGAGGTCGTCCTGTTCAACCACTTCACCGGAAATGGTGACTGGGCCGGTCAGGATCTCAGCACAGACCCGGACATTGCCCGGTTGTGTGCGTCCGCTTTCTCAGCGGTATGGAACTCCGGAATCCCGCACAAAGAGTACAAAGTCTGACCTGTCGAACATATCGGATAGCTAGCTCATGCCTTCATCTCCCTCGTCTAGCGCCCAAGAAGCCCGCGAAGCAGTGGCAGCCCGCCTGCGGGAGCTACTCCTAGATGCGGGACTGACAGGGCGTGAGCTAGCTTCCCGCTGTGGCTGGCACCCCTCAAAGTCCTCTCGGATCATGAACGGGAAGACCCCGCCCTCTGATGCCGATATACGTTCTTGGTGTGAGGCATGCGGAGCCATCGAGCAAGCGGATGACCTCATTGCAGCAAATCGCACTGCCGACTCAATGTACGTTCAGTGGAAAAAGCTGCAACGCAACGGAATGCGTCGAGCACAAGAAGACGTTGTTCCGCGGTGGGAACGAACGCGGCAATTCCGCGTTTACGCCTCCAATGTAGTTCCGGGGATGCTTCAGACTCCTGGGTACGCCACCGCCCTCATGGCCTCCATTACCGAGTTTCAGGGTACGCCGGATGACGTGGCGGAGGCCGTAGACGCCCGAATGTCCAGGGCTCACGTGATCCGCGAGGGAAATCACCGATTCGCGCTGCTGATAGAAGAATCTGTCCTGCGCTATCGAATCGGCGATTCCGAAGCCATGGCGGGACAACTGGGATACCTTCTGGCGGTGATGGCGCTTCCTCGGGTCAGTCTCGGAGTTATCCCGTTCACCGCTCCACGCCGAATCTGGCCGCTGGAAGCGTTCTACATGTTTGATGATCAGCAAGTGGCTGTGGAACTACTCGCCGCCGGCGTCAACGTCAAGGCCCCCAGCGAGATCGCAGAGTACGGGCGGGCGTTCCAGAAGCTGGCTGAGATGGCAGTCCACGGGGCTCAGGCACGGGCGCTGATCATATCGGCGATCGACTCGCTCGGGTGAATCGGTGCAATGTCATGCAACTTCGTAGAGTCCAACTGGCCTAGCTCCCTAGCGTGTTGCTCGTCGGTTTTGACCAGTCCGAGGGAGTGACCCGCATGGCGGTGAACGGCAACGCCCGCAAGGCCAGGACGCGCGAGGAGCACCGGGCCGCACAGCGCAAGCGCACCCTCCTGGTCGAGTGACAGAAGGCCCGTCAGCGGCCCCGTGAGCGCCCTGTCGGGCCCCGGCCCGTCCTGACACCCCCGAGGAGCACACCGAAGTGCCCTTGACGCACGAGGAGCGGCAGCGCCGGGCTGTGCTGCTGGCCCGGGGGCGCGAAGCCAACCGCCAGAGGCGCTGACGCGCCCTACAGACCGCCACCCCGGCCGCCTGGGGAAGGTTTCGGCCGGGGCGGGTCCCAGTGCAAGCCCAAGGGAGGGAAGTCTCCGTGGAGACCTCAGAGCGCGCACGACTGGACACCTACTTCGGGAAGATCGCGCGGCGGTTCACGCCCTCGGTTCTCCCGTCCTCGCTGCTGGTGACGCACCTGCTTCCGGAGCGCCCCTCGTTCGTGCGGGCGGTCGGCACGGTGTCCAGCCTCCGGGCGGTCTTGCCCAAGCCGAAGTCGATCGACTCCGCAGCCCACCGAGAGGTCGAACAGGGCTTTCCGTGCGACGAGTTGTCGCGTGAGCTGTTCGCCGACCCGGACACGGCAGTGACCTACCTGGAGACCCGGGCGGCCGGCGAACACGTGGTGCTGCTGGACGTCGGCGGCTACTTCGCCCCTGTGCTCGAAACGCTCTGCGACCGGTTCTCCGGAACCATCCTCGGGGTGGTCGAGGACACGGAGAACGGTCACAAGCGGTACGCCGAGCGGGACAAGCTTCCGTGCCCCGTCGTCTCGGTGGCACGGTCGCCGCTGAAGGACCCGGAGGACTTCCTTGTGGGGCAGTCCGTCGTGTTCTCCACCGAGGCGCTGCTGCGGGGGCGGGGCGACATCCTGCACGGCCGTCCAGCGCTGGTGATCGGCTTCGGCAAGCTGGGGTCGAGCATCGCCCGCCTGTTGCACGCCAAGGGCGTCCACGTCACGGTGTACGACATTGACCCCGTGCGGCGTGCCCAGGCGCTCTCCCAGGGGTTCGGAGTGGCCCGGGATCGGGAGCAGGCAATCGCCACCGCTGGACTCGTCCTGTGTGCCACCGGTGCACTCGCGCTGACCGGGGAGGACTTCCCGAACCTGCGGAACGGGGCCTACGTCGCCACGGTCACCAGCAGCGAGGACGAGCTGGAGTTGGATGGGCTGCCGGACGGCTACACCCGCAGCAGCTCCGGCGAGAACGTCACCCGGTACAGCGCGACGGGCCACTACTTCTACCTGCTCAACAACGGAAACGCCGTCAACTTCCTTCATGGCGCGTCGGTTGGGCCGTTCGTCTACCTCGTACAGGCTGAGATCCTGGCAGGCGTGCGACTGCTCGCCCGGCGGGACCTCGACGCCACCATGCACGAAGTACCCGGCGACGACCGGGCAGCCATCGCCGCTACCTGGCTCGACTACTACAACAGGTGATCCGATGCCCATCACGGCACAGCGCATCAGCGAGACCGTCATGACCTACCTGGACGCCCACCCCGAGGAGAAGCCGGAGCTGTCGGCCGTCCTCACGCTGGTGGACGACGGGGCGGACGTGACCAGCCGCAAGGAGTTCCGGGGGCACGCCACCGCCGGGGCTGTCTTGGTGGACCGGGATGGCAAGGCCCTGTTCATCCACCACGTGGCGCTGGACAAGTGGCTCACCCCCGGCGGGCACCTGGAGCCGGAGGACCACACCCTGGCCGGGGCCGCTCTCCGGGAGCTGACCGAGGAAACCGGCATCAGTTCCGAGGGCATCACCCTGGCGGACAGCTCGCCCGTTCACATCGACGTGCACCCCATTCCGGCGAACGACGCCAAGGGCGAGCCCGCCCACCAGCACATCGACTTCCGGTTCCTCTTCCGCACCGCCGAGGACAGCGCCGTAACCCTGCAAGAGGAAGAGGTCAGCGGATACGCCTGGCGCGATGCGGACACGATCGCTGACGAGACACTGAGGGGCCGCGTGCTGGCCGCTCTGCGCTGACCCCCTCCGCCCCGCCCTGCCCCGTTCGACGGCAACCCCCACGGCCGCCGGGCGGGGCTTCCACCTTCGATCTCGTCCCTGACCGGCCCCATCCTCACCGCCCGGCCGGGACGACACGGGCAGCGACACCGAGCGGGGCCGGCGCGCCCAGCCTGCGGGCGGCAGCCTGGAGAGCATCGGCATGGTGCCGTACGCGTGTGCGGGGGCTGGGGGCACGGCCCGCCGGGGGAGGCATGGCCCGCCGGGGGCATGGCACGTCGGATGGCATGGGCCCCGCCCGCGGGGACGGTCCGCCCCGGCGACATGGCCCACCGCAAGGGCGCGGGCTGGGAGGGCGCGAGGCGGCGGGTGGCGTTGCCGCCGGCGGGTCCTCCCGTGAGCGGGGGCAACGGGCCGGCGCGCCAAACGCCTCCGGCCGTACGCCCCGAGGGGGAGGCACGGCCGGAGGCGTGGCGGTTCCGCGCGGGCATCCGATTCCCCACGACGGCCAGTCCGACGGCGGTGGGTACACCGCACGAGCGGCCCGGGCCGGCTACCGGTCAGCCGCGCGGCCGGCGCACGGCCCGCACCCCGCTCGCCCCGTCAGCGGGCCACCCCCGCCCGCGGGCCGCCCCCGCCAGGCCGGCTACCCCACCGTCGCGCGGCCGGCGCGCGTCCCGCAGAACTCCGCCTCGATCGCCGCGTCTTCCTGCTCGTCGTCGCCCCAGTCGCTGTTGCGGTTCAGGGTCAGGACGTGGTCGCCGTCGGGGGTGGCGAGGGTGTGGCTGAGGGAGCCGAAGATGTCGCCCGAGTGGCCCCACAGGGTGACGTCGCAGGTCTTGAGCTTGCGGGACCTGATGCCCAGGCCGTACGACTCGCCGTCGCCGAGGTCGCGGCCGGTGAACATCTCCCGCTGCTGGGCCGGGCGCAGGAGTTCGCCGCGGACCAGGGCGCGCAGGAAGACGTTGAGGTCGCGGGCGGTGGAGATGATCTCGCCGCCGGAGCTGGCGATCGACGGGTTGAGCTCGGTGACGTCGTAGCGGGGGGCCGCCGGGTCCTTGATGAACAGCTTCGAGTAGTGCCGTCCGTGCGGGCCCGGCAGGCCGGGCGCGGTGCCGGGGAGTGAGGTGCCGGTGAGGCCCAGCGGCTTGATGATGCGGCGTTGGATCTCGGTGGCGTAGCTGTTGCCGGTGGCCTTCTCGATGACCATGCCGAGCAGCGCGTAATTGGTGTTGGAGTACGACCAGCCGGCGCCGGGGGCGAAGTTCGGGCGGTGCGAGAGGCCGACGGCCACCAGTTCCTCGGCGGTGGCGCCGTCGAAGCGGTGGTCGAAGAACGCCGCCCCGGTGTACTTGGACCGGAACGCGTCGTCCCGCAGGTAGTCGTACAGCCCGCTGGTGTGCTGGAGCAGGTGGCGCAGGGTGACCCGGTTGCCGTCGTTGTCGTTGCCCTGGACCACGCCGGGCAGCCACTTCTCGATCGGGTCGTCGAGCGACAGCCCGTACCGCGGGTCGCCGGCCAGTTGCAGGACGACGGTGGCGGTGAACGGCTTGGTGAGGCTGCCGGTGCGGAACCGGTCGGCGGGCAGCCGTGGGCGCGAGGTGCGCACGTCGGCGACGCCCGCGGTGCCGTACCAGACGGAGCCCTTGACGTCGGCGCGGGCCAGGGCGCCCGGGGTGCCGGTGCGGACGATCTCGTCCAGGGCCGCCTGGGTCGCGGCGTGCCCGCGCAGCGGGCCCGGCACGGTGGCCGCCGGGCGGCCGTCCGCGGCGGGGGCCTGCGCGGTGGAGCTCGGTGCGCTGGAGGCCGGCACGGTCGGGGACGTCGTCGTGCGGGGGGCGGCGGTGGCGGTCCCCGTCGTGGCCACGGTGGTGGCCACCGTTCCCGCCAGTGCCAGGCCGAGCAGCGTACGGGAGACCAGGCGGCCGGTGCGCGCCGGGCGCACGGGGCGGGTGGGGAGGGAGCGTGCCATGGAGGTGCCTCGACTCTGTGCAGAGTTCCGTCGGGAACTGGGTGGGTTGTGCGGGTGTGCTGCGTGCTTCGTGCGGAGGCCCGTGGTGGGGCGGGGGCTGCGGCGGGCGGGGTGCGGGCTGGCTGCGCGGCGGGAGTGGTCCCGTCCGGCCGGTGCGTGCCGTCCTGCCATCGCCCGCGCCCCCTTCCGTTTCTGCTTCTGCTTGTTTGCTTCTGCTTCCGTTTTGCTCGCGCTGCTGGTGCTCGTTCCGGCCGGCCGGCGCCGCCCGGTTCCGGCTGCGGCGCCCCGTACCGCGTGCTCCGTGGGCCGCGCTCGGCGGTCCGCAGGGGGTGCGGCGCTTGGCAGGACTCCAGGCTGGCCGCCGCAGTTGCGCAGGTCGAGGCCCTGCCGGCCCGGAGCTGACCCGGACGCTGCCCCGAGCGGGCCCTCAGGGAAGGTGCCCCAGGAGGGGGCCGGGCGGCGCCGCGGACGCCCGGTCCCGGGGGTGGCGTCGCCCCACGCGGCAGCGCGTTCCGCAGCCATACGGCAACCCGGCCGTTTCGGTGTTTGCGCAGGTGACGGGGGGTGGTGCGGGAGCCGGCCGAGCGTGCTCGCGGGGAGGGCGGCGGGTGGTCGGCGAGCCCTGAGGGGCGGGCCCTGTGCCCCGTAGGGCGCGGGGGAGCCGGCGTGCCCCTCCGGTAATCTGGCCCTCCCCCCAGGAGGTTGTGCCAGTGGAGTTCCGGCTGCTCGGAGCGGTGTCCCTCGCTACCGGAGCCGGTGAGTTGCCGGTCGGTCCGGCCAAGCGGCGCAGCCTGCTCACCGCCCTGTTGCTGCGGCCCAACCGGCCCGTTCCGGTGGAACAGCTCATGGCCGCCCTGTGGGACGACGAGCCGCCGCTGCGTGCCCGTACGGTCATCCAGGGCCACGTGTCGCGGCTGCGGGCGCTGCTGGCGGAGGCGGACGCCGGGGCGATGGGTGTGGAATTGGCCACCCAGGGCACGGCGTACGTGTTGCGGATGCCGGAGCGGCTGCTCGACGCGCACCGGTTCGAGGAGTTGGTGAAGCTGGCCCGCAGCCAGCAGGCGCCGGCGGACGCGGTCGCGCTGTACGAGGAGGCGCTGTCGCTGTGGCAGGGGCCGGCGCTGACCGGCGCCTACCCGAGCGCCCCGGTGCTGGCCGCCGCCGCGGCCCTTGAGGAGCGGCGGCTGGCCTCCGTGGAGCTGCTGGCCGCGGCCTACGGGCAGCTCGGCGAGTACCCGCGGGCCGCCGCCATGCTGCGGACCGAGGCCGACGCGCACCCGCTGCGCGAGTCGCTGTCGGCGGCGCTGATGACCGCGCTCCAGCGGGCCGGGCGGCGCTCGGAGGCGCTCGACCGGTTCCACCGCACGCGGCGGCTGCTCGCCGAGGAACTCGGCGTCGACCCGGGCCCCGAGCTCGCCGACGCCTACGCGGTGGCGCTGCGCGGCGAGGGCGACGAGGCGCCCGGACCTCCGCCGCCCCGGCCGGCCGCAGCCGTCCCCGGCAGCCCCGTACCCGCCCCGTTGCCGGGCACGGTCGACCTGCTGCCGCGGATGCCGCGCGGCTTCCACGGGCGCGGGCCCGAGTTGGCCGCGCTGTCCAGGGCGGCGGCCGGCCCGTCGCCGGTCTGCCTGGTCACCGGCCCCGCCGGGGTCGGCAAGACGGCGCTGGTGGTGCAGTGGGCGCACCGCAACCGCACGGCCTTCCCCGACGGCCTGCTCTATACGGACCTGCGCGGCTTCAGCGACACCGGCGAGCCGACCCACCTGGAGGTGTTGCGGGAGTTCCTGTTGGCGCTCGGGGTGGCACCGCGGCAGGTGCCGGAGTCGGCGTGCGGGGCCTCCGCGCTCTTCCGGTCGCTCGCCGCCGACCGGCAACTCCTGGTCGTACTCGACAACGCCCGGGACTCCGCGCAGGCCAGGGAGTTGCTGCCGGGCGGGGCGCGCTGCGTCACGGTGGTCACCAGCCGCAGCCGGCTGCACGCGCTGATCGCCTCGGACGCGGCCCGCCCGGTGCCGGTGGACGTCCTGGAGCCGCAGGACAGTACGGCGCTGCTGGCCGCGGTCCTCGGCACCGACCGGGTCGCCGGCGAGATAGAGGGCGCGCGCCGGCTCGCCGCGCTGTGCGGCGGGCTGCCGCTGGCGCTGCGGGTGGCGGCGGCGCGCCTGGCCGACCAGCCGGAATGGTCGCTGGAGGCGATGAGCGCCGAACTGTCGGACGAGTCGCGCCGGCTGCACCTGCTGGACGTGGAGGACACCGGGGTACGGGCCGCGCTGCGGCTGACCGTGCGCCGGCTGCCGACCGACGTCGCCCACCACTTCGCGCACCTGGGCCGGCACCCGGGCACCCATGTGGACCGGTACGAGGCGGCGGCGCTGGCCGGCACCGACCCGGTGGCGGCCGAGGCCGCCATGGACCAACTCGCCGCCGCCCACCTGGTCATCCGGACCGCGCCCAACCGCTGGACGCTGCACGACCTGGTGCGGCTGTACGCGCGCGGGCTGACCGCCGGGCCCGACGCGCTGGTGCGGCTGCTCGACCAGGTGGTGGCGACGGTGCTCGCCGCGACGTCCGCGGCCGAGCCCGGCGCCGAACCGTGCTTCGCGCTGCCGGCGGACTTCCGGCCGCCGCCGGCGGTGCGCGCCTTCGACGGGCCGGAAGCGGCCCTGGCCTGGTACGCGCTGGAGCGCGAGGACCTGGCCCGGGCGGCCGGCGCGGCACAGGCCGCCGGGCTGCCGGGGCGGGCCTGGCGGATCGTGCTCGGGATGTGGCCGCGGATCGTGTGGCGGGTGCGGGACGGCTGGGTGCCGCTGCTGCACCTGGCGCTTGAGGCGGCTCGGGCCGATGCCGACCTGCGGGCCGAGTCGCGGGTGCTGGCGCTGCTCGGCTGGGTGCTGACCGAGGAGGGCCGGCCGCAGGAGGCGCTGCCGCACCTGGAGGCGGCGCCCGCGCTGGCGCACCGGGCGGGCGACCTGCGGGGCGAGGCCACCGCGCTGGTCAACCTCTCGCTGGTGCAGGCCGCGCTGGGCGGCCTGACGGAGGCGGAGGACGGGTGCGTACGGGCCGCCGAGATCTCCCGCGAGGCGGCCGACCGGCACACCGAGCGGCTGGCCCGCTACCACCTGGCGATGCACCAACTCCAGGGCGGTCGCTGGCAGTCGGCGCTGGCGACGGCGGAGGCCGCGTTGGCCGCCGACGGCAGTGCGGAGTACTCGCCGGCCTCCCGGGTGCTGCTGCTGGTCGCCACCGGCGAGGCGCTGCTCGGCGCGGGCGAGCACGCCGGCGGCGTGCGGCGGCTGACGGAAGCGGCCCGCGCGGCGGAGGAGTGCGGCTTCGACGACGGGGCGGTACGGGCCCTCGGTGCACTCCTGCGGGCGGCCCCCGACGCGGAGGTACGGGCCAGGTACGAGGCGGCTGTGGGGCGGCTGGGGACGGCGGAGTAGCGAGGGGGCGGCGCTCCGCGAGTGGTGCCGGCCGGGTGGGTGGGGCGGTGGGGCGGGGCGGAAGAGGCCGGCGTGGTGGCCGGGCGGGTGTTAACGGTCGCCCGTACGCCCCCGTTGCGGCCGGTGCACGGCGCGGCGGGGGAACGGGAACATGACCGTCCGGTTCGCTGTCGCACGGGGCGTCACCACCCGTCGTACGCCCGGCCGTTGACCTTCGTCGACCTCCGTTGACGCCCGCCGGGGGAAGATCGATAGGGGCTGGCGGTCGAGCGTCAGTGAGACGACAGTGAGGCGTAAGCGAAGCGGCAGCGGGGACCGGCAGAGTTCTTCTCACCGGCGGAGTTGACCACCGCCGGACATGACACCGGCGGAGTTGACCACCGCCGGGCATGACCACCACGACCCAAACAGGGGACCCCCAATGCGTACCTCCCGTACCCGCATCGCCGCCGTCGCCGGAGTCACCACCGCCATGACGCTGGGCCTCGCCGCCTACGCCTTCGCCGACAGCGGCAACGGCGCCCAGACCAGCCGCGGTCCGGCCCCCCGCGCCACCGTCGCCGCCCAGCTCCCGGGCGCCGACCAGGCGCAGGGCAGCGTCCACCAGGTCTCGGTGGCCAGCGCCAAGCAGAAGTCCAAGGCCGTCAGCGCGAAGTCGACCACCAAGAGCGTCCGCCAGTGCGCCGGTGACGAGATCTCCTACGACGTGCTGCACCGCTTCCCCAAGCAGCTCGGCGAGCACCTGCTCGTGACGGCCATGAACGCGGACTCCACCCCCTGCTGGGTGACGGGCTCCCCCTCCGTGATGCTCGGCGACACCATCAAGGTGCTGCCGCACTCCAAGAAGGACGCCCCCGGCGGCAAGGCCAAGATCGTCCTGAAGCCGGGCGCCAAGGTCTACTCCGCGATCAACCTCTTCACCGACAGCAAGAAGACCCGCACCTCCACCGAGCTCTCGCTCGCGCTGCGCGACCAGACCGGTGACACCGGCCCGGCCGTCGAGCTGAACGCCTTCACCAGCAAGGGCGCCGTCTCCAAGTTCACCTGGTCCGACGCGGACGTGACCAACTGGAACACCGCCAAGCCGTACGACTTCTGATCGGCCCGGCACGGCAGCCGGTGGTGACGGTACGCACATCCCCACCACCGGCAGCCGCCGCGCCCCACCGTCCCGCCCCGTCGGCGCCCCCGTGCCGGCCGGCCGGGAACCGGGCCGGCGGTGCCGTGCAGGGCGGCGGTGGGCCGGGGTCGGCCAGCGGCGGTGCTGGGTGACCACCGGCGCCGGCCCACCGTCGAAGGTGGGGTGGGAACCGGGGGGTCGGTTCCCACCCCACCTGTCTTCCGGCCCGCCCGTGGCCTCCTCCGCGCTTCGGTCTTCTCCCTGCCGCCGGCCTCCCCGGCGACAGGCCGGTCCACCCGGCGACAGGGAGGCGCGACGGAGGCTGCGGGCGGGCCGGCAGGTGCTTGCCGCTGCCGCGGCGGCGGAACAGTGACGCGTCACCGGACGGGGCGCGGCCGATCTCCTCGGCCGCGCCCCGTCCGGCGTTGTGTTACGGGCGCTCCGCCCGCGGAAGGCCGCCCCTACTCCCCCACCTGCCCGTCGGCCAGTTCGCGCACCACGTCGAGTTGGCCGACGTGGCGCGCGTACTCCTGGAGGACGTGGAAGAGGGTCCAGCCGAGGGTGGGGGCCTCCTCCTCGGTGGTGAAGCGGCCACCGAGGCTCGCGCGGCGTTCGGCCGGGATGCCGGCGGCGATCTCGCGGGAGCGGGCGCACTGCCTGCGGTGTTCGGCGAGCACCTGCGCCACCGACTCGTCGTCCGCGACGTGCCAGCGGTCCGCGGGGCCGCGGTCGCCCCAGGCGCGCTCGGGCGTCATCGTCGTACCGCAGAACCCCCAGACGAACCAGCGCAGTTCGACGTGGGTGAGGTGCTTGACCAGTTCCAGCGGCGTCCAGCCCGACGGCAGTCTGCTGGAGCGCAGCTCCTGCTCGCCCAGCCCGTCGATCTTGCGGCGCAAGGCGTCCCGGTAGTAGTCGAGGTAGCCGTCGAGCAACGCGCGTTGGTCGGTCAGGGACCTGGGCGGTTCCTCGCGCGGTGTGCCGGTGCGGGGCGCCGGGTCCTGGTCGGCGGCAGTGTCGGCAGCGGTGTCGCGGGAGGCTGCTGGGTTCGTCATTCCATGATCGTACGGAGCGGGGGCCGCTGGCCGGGCGGGCTCGGGCGAAGACGCCGCGGCAGGGTCCGGTCCGGCCATCGGATGCGCACAGGTGGCCGGGAAGCGCCGTCGGGACGCCGGACGGGGCCGGGCGGTCCAGCGGGGCGCGTGGGGCGCGTGTGACGGGTGGGGAGCGGGCCGCGGGAGGCCGTCGGCGGCCCGTCCAGGCAGCGGCGGGAGGGGCCGCGGGGCGCGGGCCCGGGGTCGCACGGAGCGCCACGAAACAGGGAGTTGACGCCTCATCCGCTATACGGACGCCACCGTTTCGTCAACGGACGGTTTTTGGACAACTTCCTGACGCGCCCCTGACATGTACATCGAGACGGTGGCACTCTTCCCCTCGTCCGCCACGCGGCTCCCCCACAGCACCGCACCGCGCGACGGTCGCTCGCCACACCACCAGCACGTCGGGTCCCGCGCTGTCCCCGCAGGCACACGTCGCACTCGGTGCCCCCGACCGGTCGGTCCCCTGCCGCCCGGCGGCGTCGCCCGCGGCGTACCAGCGCTACCGCCCCCGTGCCCCTCCCCCCCACGCGCTGTTCCTGCTCCGCTTCGCTCTGCCCGGACGACCACCCAGCCGCCCGGCCACCTTGGCCGCCGCCACCCGCGGCGGCAGTAGAAGGAGTCCCGCGTGAGACGCACCCCCCATCGGCGGACGGCCGCGACCGGCGCGTTCGTCGCCATCGCCGCCATGCTCGCCGTCGGCATGCAGGCCACGAACGCCACCGCCGACCCCGACGAGCGCGCCACCGACCGGTCAGCCCCGATGTCCAGCGCCGCCAAGCCCGACCCGGGTGCGGTGCCCGTCAAGCTCTCGCCGGCCAAGCGGGCCGAGCTGCTGCGCGAGGCCGACGCGACCAAGGCCAAGACCGCCAGCACGCTCCGGCTCGGGGCGAAGGAGAAGCTGGTCGTCAAGGACGTGTCGCTGGACGCGGACGGCACCACGCACACCCGCTACGAGCGCACCTACGACGGGCTTCCGGTGCTCGGCGGCGACCTGGTGGTCCAGGAGACGAAGACCGGCCGGTTCGAGACGGCGGCCAAGGCCACCAAGGCCCGGTTGCAGGTGGCGTCGACCACCGCCACCGTGCGGCCGGCGGCGGTTAAGGAGTCGGCCGAGCGGCTGGCGCGGGCCGACGACAGCAAGAAGGTCACCACCGACAAGGCCCCGCGCAAGGTGATCTGGGCGGCGTCCGGCAAGCCGGTGCTCGCGTACGAGACGGTCGTGGGCGGGCTCCAGAAGGACGGCACGCCGAACCAACTGCACGTCATCACCGACGCCACCACCGGCAAGAAGATCTTCGAGTACCAGGGCATCCAGAACGGCACCGGCAACAGCCAGTACAGCGGCCAGGTCCCGCTCGGCACCTCGGGCAGCTCCGGCTCGTACAGCCTGACCGACACCGGGCGCGGCAACCACCGCACGTACAACCTCAACCGGGCCACCTCGGGCCAGGGGACGCTGTTCACCGACCCGGACGACACCTGGGGCGACGGGACCGGCAGCCACACCCAGACCGCGGCCGTCGACGCGCACTACGGGGCCGCGCTGACCTGGGACTACTACAAGAACGTGCACGGCAGGTCGGGCATCAGGGGCGACGGCGTGGGGGCGTACTCGCGCGTCCACTACGGCAACAACTACGTGAACGCGTTCTGGGACGACTCCTGCTTCTGCATGACCTACGGCGACGGCTCGGGCAACACCAAGCCGCTGACCTCGATCGACGTGGCCGCGCACGAGATGACGCACGGCGTCACCTCCAACACCGCGGGGCTGGTCTACAGCGGTGAGTCCGGCGGCCTCAACGAGGCCACCTCCGACATCTTCGCCGCGGCCGTCGAGTTCTACGCGAACAACCCGAACGACCTCGGCGACTACTACGTCGGCGAAGAGCTCAACATCAACGGCAACGGCTCGCCGCTGCGGTACATGGACAAGCCGTCCAAGGACAGCCGGTCCAAGGACAACTGGTACTCCGGCATCGGCAGCATCGACGTCCACTACTCCTCCGGCGTCGCCAACCACTGGTTCTACCTGGCCTCCGAGGGCAGCGGCGTCAAGGAGCTCAACGGCGTCCGGTACGACAGCCCGACCTACGACAACAAGCCGGTGACCGGCATCGGCCGGGCCAACGCCGAGAAGGTCTGGTTCAAGGCGCTCTCGCAGCGGATGCGCTCCAACACCGACTACAAGGGCGCCCGCGACGCGACCCTGTGGGCGGCCGGCGAGCTGTTCGGCACCACCAGCGTCGAGTACGCCGAGGTGGCCAACGCCTGGGCCGCGGTCAACGTCGGCCAGCGGGTGCCGGTGCCCGGCGGCGTCACCATCACCGCCCCTGGCGACCAGACCAGCGTGGTCAACAAGGCCGTCAGCCTCCAGATCAAGGCCACCAGCTCCAACCCCGGCGCCCTCAGCTACGCCGCCAGCGGCCTGCCGGCCGGCCTGACGATCAACGCGAGCACCGGTCTGATCTCCGGCACGCCCACCACGGTGGGCACCAGCCAGGTGACGGTCACCGTGACGGACGCCAGCAACAAGTCGGCCAACGCGCCGTTCAAGTGGACGGTCAACGAGGCCGGTGGCGAGTACGAGAACACCGACGACGTGCAGATCCCGGACGGCGATGACGCGATCACCTCGTCGATCACCGTCAACCGCAGCGGCAACGCCAGCGCGGCCCTGAAGGTCGGCGTCGACATCGTGCACCCCTACCGCGGCGACCTGGTCATCGACCTGGTGGCGCCGGACGGTACGACCTTCCGGCTGAAGAACTCCAGCGCGTACGACTCGGCGGACAACGTCACCGAGACGTACACCGTCAACGCCGGCTCGGTGGCGGCCAGCGGCACCTGGAAGCTCAAGGTGCAGGACCTCTACTCGTCCGACACCGGCTACATCAATAGCTGGAAGCTGACCTTCTGACCGGAAGTCGGCCCGCTAGGCGGTCGGCGACCCGAGCGCGTCCCGTGCCCCGCGCGCCGCGGTGAGCGCGTGAGCGGTGGCAGGACGCGGTGACGCGCGCCCCACAGCAAGGCGCCGTCCAGGGAGAGTACGTTCCCCTGGGCGGCGCCTTTCCCATGCGCGGGGCGCCTGGCCGGGCGGCGGTCGGCGGCGCCTTCCCCCTGTGCGGAGTCCCCGCCGGGGGCGGTTTCGGTCGGCCCTGGCTGTCTCGAAAGACCGTCGTCGATCCGGGCCACACCCGCGCCGACCTGCGCGTTTCGGGCCGCTCGGGCCGTTCGCTGCGGCCGGGCCGCGTACCAACAACCGACAAAGAATCGACGCACACGCTTCACACCAGTGACATGTACGCGTCTGGTGTGGCAGTCTGCCCAGGCGTTTCACACCCACCTCTTGTGCGACCGATCGGCCCCCACGCCGCCCGGTCCGCCCCCCACGGCAAGAAGGAGTTCGCGTGCGCACGACCTTCGGCATACCCACCTCCCGTCGCACCCGCCGCACCGCGGTCGCCACCGGCGCGGTCGCCGCCGTCGCGGCCCTGGTCGCCACCGGCCTGTCCGCCGGCACCGCCGGCGCTTCCGACGCCTCGTCGTCGGCGACGGCCCGTACCCTGACCGCCTCGCAGCGCGCCGAGTTGCTGCGCGAGGCCACCGCGACCACCGCGCAGACCGCCGACGCGCTGGGCCTGGGCAACCAGGAGAAGCTGGTCGTCAAGGACGTCATCGAGGACCGCGACGGCACCACCCACACCCGCTACGAGCGCACCTACGCCGGCCTTCCGGTGCTCGGCGGCGACCTGGTGGTGCACGAGGCCAGAAGCGGCAAGGTCAAGGGCGTCACCAAGGCGACGAAGTCGACCATCAAGGTGGCCACGACGACCGCGAAGCTCGCCCCGTCCGCCGCCGAGCGGGCCGCGGTCAAGGCCGCGCAGGCCGACGACGCCAAGCTGGCCAAGGCGTCGGCGGCGCCCCGCAAGGTGGTCTGGGCCGCCGACGGCGCGCCGGTCCTGGCGTACGAGACGGTCGTCGGCGGCGTGCAGCAGGACGGCACGCCCAACGAGCTGCACGTCATCACCGACGCCAACACCGGAAGGAAGATCTTCGAGTACCAGGGCATCAAGAACGGCACCGGCAAGAGCCAGTACAGCGGCCAGGTGGAGCTCGGCACCAGCAAGCAGGGCAGCGGCTACACGCTGACCGACGCCGGGCGCGGCGGCCACCGCACGCTCAACCTCAACCACGGCCAGGGCGGCCAGGGCCAGGCGTTCACCGACACCGACGACACCTGGGGCACCGGCTCGGCCAGCGACCCGCAGACCGCCGCCGTCGACGCGCACTACGGCGCCGCGCTGACCTGGGACTACTACAAGGACGTGCACGGCCGCAACGGCATCAAGGGCGACGGCCAGGGCGCCACCTCGCGGGTGCACTACGGGAACAACTACCAGAACGCGTTCTGGGACGACTCCTGCTTCTGCATGACCTACGGCGACGGCGCGTCCAACACCCACCCGCTGACCTCGATCGACGTGGCTGCGCACGAGATGAGCCACGGCGTCACCTCGCACACCGCGGGGCTGATCTACCGCGGCGAGTCCGGCGGCCTCAACGAGGCCACCTCCGACATCTTCGCCACGGCCGTCGAGTTCCACGCGGACAACCCCGAGGACGTCGGCGACTACCTCATCGGCGAGGAGATCGACCTGCGCGGCAACGGCACGCCGCTGCGCTACATGGACAAGCCGTCCCAGGACCGCGTCTCGCTCGACTACTGGAGCAGCAACGCCGGCAACGTGGACGTCCACTACTCGTCCGGCATCGCCAACCACTGGTTCTTCCTGGTCTCCGAGGGCAGCGGCGCCAAGGAGATCAACGGCGTGAAGTACAACAGCCCGACCGTCGACGGCTCCACGGTGCAGGGCATCGGCCGGGAGAAGGCCGAGAAGATCTGGTTCAAGGCGCTCACCACGTACATGACCTCCACCACCGACTACGCCGACGCCCGCGAGGCCACCCTGAAGGCGGCCACCGACCTGTACGGCGCGGACAGCGCCGAGGCCAAGGGCGTGGCCGCGGCCTGGACCGGGGTCAACGTCAAGTAACGCACCGGCGGGCGCCGCACGCGCCCGGCACGGGCCGGCGCGGCGTCACGGCTGCCGCCGCAGCCGAAGGGGCGGGCCCGGGGACCACTCCCCGGGCCCGCCCCGGGCGTTTGCGCGGGCGGCGTCCGTACGGGTCTGCGTGCGGGGCCGCGTGCAGGTCTGCGTACGAGTCACGGTTGCGCGGGTCGCGTCTGCGTACGGGGCACTTTTGCGTGGGCCGCGTCTGCGCAGGTCCGGCGGGTTGTGCCGGCCCGACAGGTCGCGTCAGCGCATGACGAGCCCGGCCTCTTCGGCCGTGTGCTCGGTGGGGGCGGCGACCAGGCCGAGTTCGGCGGGGCTGGCGAGGAGCGGGTGCGCGGGCAGCACCCGGACCGTGTAGCCGTAGGGGCCGGTGCGGTCCAGGGTGAGCGGGCCCGCATACGTCACGTGGCCCTCCAGGTCGGGCCCGCCGACCGGCTTGAGCGGCACCGTACGGGCCGCGCTGATCCGGTCCGCCTCGTCCACCCGGCCGGCCACCGCCTGCACCTCGACCTCGTCCGGGGCCAGGCCGCCGAGCGAGACCCTGACCCGCAGTGTGAGCGTCGCCCCGAGTTCGACGGTGGCGTGCTGCGCGGGGGCGTGCTCGGTGGTGGGTGCGCCCGGCGGCGCGGGGGGTGCGTCAGGGGTGGCGGGTGCGTGCGGCGCGGCGGGCACGCCGAGTGCGGTGGGCACGCCGGATGTGGCAGGCGCGTTAGGTGTCACAGGAGCGCTGGACGCATCAACTTCCTTGATCTGTCTATGAGTTGACTGCTCCGCGGTCGGTTCGCGGTCGGCCTTGACGTGGTCGACGGCCACGTCGGGCCAGGCGGCGCGGACCCGGGCCTTCCAGCGCGCGACGTCCGCCGCGGCGGGGCCCTGGGTCACCCGGTGCGCCCGGGCGGCCGGCACGTACAACCGGTCCACGTACTCCTGCACCATCCGGCCCGCCAACACCTTCGGCCCCAGTTCGGTGAGGGTGCGGCGGACCATGGCCAGCCAGCGGTCGGGCAGTCCCGCGGCGCCGCGCTGGTAGAAGCGCGGGGCGACCTGGTCGGCCAGCAGGTCGTAGAGGGCGGCGGCCTCCAGCGCGTCGCGCCTGGCCTGGCCCGGTCCGGTGGGGTCGGCGCCGTCGGGCCCGGCGTCGGCGGTGGGGATGGACCAGCCGAAGTCCGGGTCGTACCACTCGTCCCACCAGCCGTCGCGCACCGAGAGGTTGAGCGCGCCGTTGAGCGCGGCCTTCATGCCGGAGGTACCGCACGCCTCCAGCGGGCGCAGCGGGTTGTTCAGCCAGACGTCGCAGCCGGGGTAGAGCCGCTGGGCCATGGCCATGCCGTAGTCGGGCAGGAAGACCAGCCGGTGTCGCACCCGCGGGTCGTCCGCGAACTGCACCAACTCCTGCACCAGCCGCTTGCCACCGTCGTCGGCCGGGTGCGCCTTGCCCGCCACCACGATCTGCACCGGCCGCTCGGGGTGCAGCAGCAGTTCGAGCAGCCGCTCCCGGTCGTGCAGCATCAGCGTGAGCCGCTTGTACGCGGGGACGCGGCGGGCGAAGCCGATGGTGAGCACGTCGGGGTCGAGCACCCCGTCGATCCAGCCGAGTTCGGCCCGGTCGGCGCCGCGCTCCAGCCAGGAGGCGGCCAGCCGCCGGCGCACCTCGGCGACCAGTTGCCCGCGCAGCGCGCGGCGCACCCGCCACAGCGCGGCATCGCTCCAGGCCGTGCCCGCGGCGTAGGGGGCGGTGGCGTACGGGGCGGCGGGGCGGCGGGGGTCGGTGCGGGGGGCGTCGGTACGCGCCGCATCCGTGCGCGGGGTGTCCGTACGCGTCGTGTCCGTACGCACCGCGTCCGCCCGGGTGGCGTCCGTGCGCGCGGTGTCCGTACGAGCCGTGTCGGCGGTCAGGCGGGCCAGTTCGGGGGCGACCCAGGTCGGGGCGTGCACGCCGTTGGTGATGGCGGTGATGGGCACGTCGGCGGCGTCGAACCCGGGCCACAGGCCGGCGAACATCTGTCGGCTGACCTGCCCGTGCAGCGTGGAGACGCCGTTGGCGCGCTGGGCCAGGCGCAGCCCCATGACGGCCATGTTGAACAGTCCGTCCTCGCCCCCGGGGTAGGTCTCATCCCCCAGCGCGAGGACCCGGTCCAGCGGTAGTTCGGCCAGTTCGGCGCCGCCGCTGCCGCCATCGCCGCCGCCGTCGCCGATGTGCCGGGCGATGAGGTCGCGCTCGAAGCGGTCGATGCCGGCGGGCACGGGGGTGTGCGTGGTGAAGACGGTGCCGGCGCGCACCGACTCCAGGGCCGCGTCGAAGTCGGCCCCGGCGGCCATCAGCTCCCGGATGCGCTCCAGGCCGAGGAAGCCGGCGTGCCCCTCGTTGGTGTGGAACACCTCGGGCTCCGGGTGTCCGCTGTGCGCACAGTACGCGCGCACCGCGCGCACGCCGCCGATGCCCAGCAGCATCTCCTGGAGCAGCCGGTGCTCGCTGCCGCCGCCGTACAGCCGGTCGGTGACGTCCCGCTCGTGCGGGGCGTTGTCGGCCACGTCCGAGTCGAGCAGCAGCAGCGGCACCCGGCCCACGTCCGCCCGCCACACGTGGGCGTGGAGCGAGCGACCGCCCGGCAGGGCGAGCACGATGCGCACCGGCTGGCCCGCCCCGTCGCGCAGCAGCGTCAGCGGCAGCTCGTCCGGGTCGAGCACCGGGTAGTGCTCCTGCTGCCAGCCGTCGCGGGAGAGCGACTGCCGGAAGTAGCCGTGCCGGTAGAGCAGCCCGACGCCGATCAGCGGCACGCCGAGGTCGCTGGCGGACTTGAGGTGGTCGCCGGCGAGGATGCCGAGCCCGCCGGAGTACTGCGGCAGCGCGGCCGTGATGCCGAACTCGGGCGAGAAGTACGCGATGGCCTGCGGCGGGGCGCCGCCCACCGGGTCCTCCGCCGGGGCGCCCACCGGGTCGTCCGCCGGGGCGTTCGCCGGGGCGGGCGCGGGCTGCGCGGCCCGCTGCTGGTACCAGCGCGGTCCGGTGAGGTAGCCGCGCAGGTCGGCGGCGACGGTGTCGAGCCGGTGGCGGAACTCGCGGTCCGCGGCGAGTTCCGCCAGCCGGTCGGCGGAGACGGAGCCGAGCAGCCGCACCGGGTCACCGCCGGCGGCCCGCCAGCCCTCCGGGTCGACGGACTGGAACAGCTCACGGGTCTCGGGATGCCAGGACCAGCGCACATTGCGGGCGAGGTCGCTGAGGGGACGGAGGTCTGCCGGGAGGACGGGGCGCACGCTGAAACGACGAATGGCCTTCACGCTGCGCAAAGGTAGCGGCGGCCACCCGACCGATTCGCCGTTAACCGCCATGTTTCTTCATTTCCCTACCGATACGTCCATTTCCCCGCCTCCTGGACGCCCTGAACGAGTGACACGGGGCGGGCCGGGACGACGGGGCGGAGCCGGATGGCTGGCCGAGGGCCGGAGTGACGGGGCGGGGCTGCTGGGAGACGGAGCCGGGGGGGCGGGGCCGGTCGGCGGGGCTGGCGGAAAGTGAGGGAGCCGGGGCGACGGGCAGAGGGCGGGGCCGAGGCGGTGGAGAGCGGGCGGGGCCAGCCGTGGCGCGTTGCCTGTCACTGACAGGGGCAGGCAACGCACCCCGCCCTGGCGGAGACTGGTGGACATGGACACACCCGCCGAACTGGCCAACTTCCTCCGCACCCGCCGCGCCCGGCTCCAGCCGGAGGACGTCGGCCTGGTCTCGTACGGGGGGCGGCGGCGGGTGCCGGGGCTGCGGCGCGAGGAGTTGGCGCAGTTGGCCGGCGTGAGCGTGGCGTACTACACGCGCCTTGAGCAGGGGCAGAGCAGCAATGCTTCGGACGGGGTGCTGGACGCGATCGCCCGTGCGCTGCGGCTGACCCCCGACGAACACGCCCACCTGCGCAACCTGGCCCGCCCGGCGCGGCCGGCGCGCCGACCGGCGCCGCGCACCGTCTCCGCGCACCCCGGCACCCGGCAGCTCGTCGCGGCGATGGCGGCGGTGCCGGCGCTCGTGCTCGACCCGCAGTACGACGTGCTGGCCTGGAACCCGCTCGGGCACGCGCTGATCGCCGGCCATCTGGACGTCCGGGCCCCGGAGCGCCCCGCCGAGCGCCCGAACACCCAACGGCTGCTCTTCCTCGACCCGCACGCCCGCGAGCTCTACCCGGAGTGGGAGACGGAGGCCAGGCGGGCGGTCTCGGCGCTGCGCCTGACCGCGGGCGCACACCCCGACGACCGTCAACTTGCCGAACTGGTCGGCGAGTTGACGATGAAGAGCAGCGAGTTCGGGGCGCTGTGGTCGCGGCACCCGGTGCGCGGCTGCACGAGCGGCGTGAAGTCCTTCCACCACCCGCTGGTGGGGCCGCTGGAGCTGTCGTTCCAGATGATGCTGCTGCCCGACGCCGGCGGACAGAAGCTGATGGCGTTCAGCGCGGAGCCCGGGTCGCCGTCGGACGCGGCGTTGCAGTTGCTCGCCAGCACCGTGTCCACGTCGCTGCCCGGCACCGGGCCCACGGCCCCGTCCGCGACCGAGGCTTCCGCGCCGTCCACGCCGTCCGCGGACCGGCCGGGCCAGGACCGGTAGCCCCCGGGCCCGGTGGACCCCAGCCCCGCCCCGCCGCCACGGGGGCGGGGCCGGCCGCGCCGTACCCGTACGCGCCGCACGCACCATCCCGCCCGCAGTACTCCCGTACGCGACGCCCCCACCGCAGCACCCCGGACGCGACATCCCGTACGCGGCGCCCGCGCACCTCCGCACTCCCGTACGCGGCGCCCCGTGCCCCGTACGCCCCGCGCGCTCCGTCCACCGCCGGAGCCACCGCCGGCACCTGCACCGGTGCCCCGGGCGCATCCCTCCACCTGGGTGAACGCGCCCCACCGTGGCCCCGTCCGTCCCGGTGTGTGGGTGGGGCCAGCCGGTAGAAAGAAGGCTCATGCCCGCACGCCAGCGACGCCGTTAGGTGATCCCATGATCGGCCGTATCCCCGTGTTGGACGTCCGCCCGCTCGTCGACTGCGGCAGGCGCCAGGCGAAGGCGGTGGTGGGTGAGACCTTCGAGGTCAGCGCCACCGTCTTCCGTGAGGGCCATGACGCGGTCGGGGCCAATGTGGTGCTGCGCGACCCCGCCGGGCGCAGCGGCCCCTGGACCCCGATGCGCGAGCTCGCGCCCGGCACCGACCGGTGGGGGGCGGACGTCACGCCCGAGCGCGAGGGCCGGTGGACGTACACGGTCGAGGCGTGGAGCGACCCGATCGGCACCTGGCGGGCGCACGCCAAGGTCAAGGTGCCGGCCGGCATCGACACCGAGCTGGTGCTCGCGGAGGGGGCCGCGCTGCACGAGCGCGCCGCCGCCGACGTGCCGAAGAACGCCGGCCGCGAGGCCGTGCTCGGCGCCGTCGACGGGCTGCTGGACGAGGGCCGGCCGGTGGCCGACCGGCTGGCCGCCGCGCTCGCCCCCGAGGTCCTGGCCGCGCTCGCCCGGCACCCGCTGCGCGAACTGGTCACCACCTCGCGCCCGCTCCCGCTCCAGGTGGAGCGGGAGCGGGCGCTGTTCGGCTCCTGGTACGAGCTGTTCCCGCGCTCCGAGGGCGCCGTGTGCGCGCCGGGCGCCCCGCCGGTCAGCGGCACCCTGCGGACCGCGGCCGAACGGCTGCCCGCGGTCGCCGCGATGGGCTTCGACGTGGTCTACCTGCCGCCGATCCACCCCATCGGCACCGCCTTCCGCAAGGGCCCCGACAACGCGCTCTCCGCCGGCCCGCACGACGTGGGCTCGCCGTGGGCGATCGGCTCCGCGGCCGGCGGGCACGACGCCGTCCACCCGGACCTGGGCACCCTGGCGGACTTCGACCACTTCGTGGCCAAGGCGCGCGAGCTGCGGCTGGAGGTGGCACTGGACTTCGCATTGCAGTGCTCGCCCGACCACCCGTGGGTGACCAGCCACCCGCAGTGGTTCCACCGCCGCGCCGACGGCTCGATCGCGTACGCCGAGAACCCGCCGAAGAAGTACCAGGACATCTACCCCATCGACTTCGACGCCGACTTCCCCGGCATCGTCCGCGAGACGCTGCGCGTGCTGCGCTTCTGGATGGCGCGCGGGGTGCGGATCTTCCGGGTGGACAACCCGCACACCAAGCCGGTGGTGTTCTGGGAGAAGGTCATCGCCGACATCAACCGCAGCGACCCCGGGGTGATCTTCCTCGCCGAGGCGTTCACCCGGCCCGCGATGATGCACACCCTGGCCGCGGTCGGCTTCCAGCAGTCGTACACGTACTTCACCTGGCGCACCACCAAGCAGGAGCTCACCGACTACCTGACGGAGCTGGCCGGCGACGCCGCCGCCTGCATGAGGCCCAACTTCTTCGTCAACACCCCCGACATCCTGCACGCCTACCTCCAGCGCGGCGGCCGGGCCGCGTTCGAGATCCGGGCCGTGCTCGCCGCGACGCTCTCCCCCACCTGGGGCCTGTACGCCGGCTACGAGCTGTGCGAGAACACGCCGCTGCGCGCGGGCAGCGAGGAGTACCTGCACTCCGAGAAGTACGAGCTGCGCCCGCGCGACTGGGCCGGCGCGGAGCGGGCAGGCGCCACCATCACCCCGCTGATCACCACGCTCAACCGGCTCCGCAGGCACCACCCGGCCCTGCGCCAACTGCGCAACCTGCGCTTCCACCGCACCGACAACGACGCGGTGATCGCCTACTCCAAGCGGGTGCCCGAACGCAGGTCCGAGCCGGAGGCCGCGCCGCGGACCGGGGCGCAGGGGCGGCGGCCGGCGGATGCCGCGCCCCCGCGCATCACCCCCGGGGACTGCGTGCTGACCGTGGTCAACCTCGACCCCCACCACACCCACGAGGCCACGGTCTCGTTGGACATGCCAGAACTCGGCCTCGACTGGCACGAGTCCCTGTCGGTGCGCGACGAGCTCACCGGCACCACCTACCACTGGGGCAGCGACAACTACGTGCGCCTAGAGCCGGGCAGCGGCATCGCGCCCGCGCACGTGTTCTCGCTGCGACCGTCCTCACCGATCGGAGGGTCACCCACACCATGATCGTCAACGAGCCCGTTCAGGACACCTTCGAGGACACGCCGGCCGGGGATCGCCACCCCGACTGGTTCAAGAGCGCCGTGTTCTACGAGGTGCTGGTCCGTTCCTTCCAAGACAGCAACGGGGACGGCATCGGCGACCTGAAGGGCCTCACGTCCAAGCTCGACTACTTGCAATGGTTGGGCGTCGACTGCCTGTGGCTGCCGCCGTTCTTCGCCTCGCCCCTGCGCGACGGCGGCTACGACGTGTCCGACTACACGGCCGTCCTCCCCGACTTCGGGGACCTCGCCGACTTCGTCGAGTTCGTGGACGCCGCGCACCACCGCGGCATGCGCGTGATCATCGACTTCGTCATGAACCACACCAGTGACCAGCACGAGTGGTTCAAGCAGTCGCGCACCGACCCGACCGGGCCCTACGGCGACTACTACGTCTGGGCCGACGACGACAAGCAGTACTCGGACGCGCGCATCATCTTCGTCGACACCGAGGCGTCCAACTGGACCTTCGACCCGGTGCGCAAGCAGTACTACTGGCACCGCTTCTTCTCCCACCAGCCGGACCTGAACTTCGAGAACCCGGCCGTGCAGGACGAGGTCATCGCGGCCCTGCGGTTCTGGCTCGACCTCGGCATCGACGGCTTCCGGCTGGACGCGGTGCCCTACCTGTACGCGGAGGAGGGCACCAACTGCGAGAACCTGCCGCGCACCCACGCCCTCCTCAAGCGGGTCCGGGCCGAGATCGACGCGCACTACCCGGACACGGTGCTGCTGGCCGAGGCCAACCAGTGGCCGGAGGACGTCGTCGACTACTTCGGCGACTTCCGGCGCGGCGGCGACGAGTGCCACATGGCGTTCCACTTCCCGGTGATGCCGCGCATCTTCATGGCGGTGCGCCGCGAGTCCCGCTACCCGGTCTCGGAAATCCTCGCCAAGACGCCGGCCATCCCGTCCGGCTGTCAGTGGGGCATCTTCCTGCGCAACCACGACGAACTGACGCTGGAGATGGTCACGGACGAGGAACGTGACTACATGTACGCGGAGTACGCCAAGGACCCGCGGATGCGGGCCAACATCGGCATCCGCCGCCGGCTCGCCCCGCTCCTGGACAACGACCGCAACCAGATCGAACTGTTCACGGCGCTGCTGCTGGCGCTGCCGGGATCGCCGATCCTCTACTACGGCGACGAGATCGGCATGGGCGACAACATCTGGCTGGGCGACCGGGACGCGGTGCGCACCCCGATGCAGTGGACGCCGGACCGCAACGCCGGGTTCTCCTCCTGCGACCCGGGGCGGCTGTTCCTGCCCACGATCATGGACCCGGTCTACGGCTACCAGGTGACCAACGTCGAGGCGGCCATGAGCAGTCCCTCGTCGCTGCTGCACTGGACCCGGCGGATGATCGAGATCCGCAAGCAGAACCCGGCGTTCGGGCTCGGCTCCTTCACCGAACTGCCCTCAAGCAACCCCGCCGTACTGGCGTTCCTCCGCGAGTACGGCGACGACCTGGTGCTGTGCGTCAACAACTTCTCCCGGTTCGCCCAGCCCACCGAACTCGACCTGCGCGCGTTCGACGGCCGCCACCCGGTGGAGCTCATCGGCGGCGTGCGCTTCCCCGCCATCGGCGAACTGCCGTACCTGCTCACCCTCGCCGGGCACGGCTTCTACTGGTTCCGGCTGCGCCCCGCCGACGCGGAGGCGGCTGGCGCCGCGGCCACGGCCGACCGGCAGCCGGTGCACTGAGCACGGCCGCCGCGGGCAGGGCCGCGGCGCGGCGTCTCCGGGGCGCGGCCCGGTGCGGCGGTACGGCCCCCGCTGCGGCGGCGCGGCGACCTCAGGCGGCGCGCACCCTCGCGGACGAGCACGGCACCTCCGCGGACGAGTCAGCGCGGCGCCTCGGCGTTCGAGCCCGACAGCTCCGTGCCGGAGCAGTACCCCCGCGGCACGGCGCGGCGCCCGGTACTCCGGTGACGTCCTGAAGTAGTGCGGCATCCTGATGCGGCGGGTCGATCCCACGCCGCACCCCGGCCGCGGGCACATCCCGCCCCACCGCACCCTGCGCACCGCAGCGGGCGCACCCCCACCACACGGGTGCCGCCCGCCGGCCCGGGGCCCGTTCCGCGCGGCCCGGCCCCGTGTGCGCGCCGCCCGGCCTCAGTCTGCGCGCCCCGTCTCGTACGCGGGCCATCTCGTACGCGGGCACGGCCCCGGTTGGCGCGCCGCCCCGCGCCGCGTCTGGCACGCCGCCCGGCCCCCTGTGCGCACCGCCCCGGGCCCGCCCGTTCCGTACGCGGCTGCCGCCCGTGGGGTGGGCCCATGGCTCCGTCGGGCGTCCCCCGGGGTACTTCCACAGCGCGCCGCCGCCGAGAAAATGACGCGATATTGGACACTTCGTCCTATCTGTCGTGTGCCCCGGGGAAAGGACGCGACGTCATGTCGGACGCCTCGATGTCCCGGGGGACACCCCCCACACCCCCGCTCGTCCCGTCGGCGGGGGCGGCTCGATCAGGCCAGTGGGGCCGGTCGGGCCCGTCGGCCCGTACGGCCGCACGGGTCGACAGCGGGCTGTTGGCCTCGCTCGCGCCGCTGTTGCTGGCCTGGTTGCCCGAACAGCGGTGGTTCGCCGGCAAGGGGCGGCCGATCAGCGGGTTCAGCCTCGTCTCCGCGACGGAGCTGCTGCCCTGCGCGGCCCGCGACGGCTCGCCCGGCCTGCTCCATCTGCTGGTACGCGCCCATCAGGAGGAGCCCGACGACGCCCCGGAGGCGGGCGCGGGCGCTGACCAGGCCGTGGGCGCGGGTGCGGACCCAGCGGCGGACCCGGGTACGGGCCCGGGCTTCGGTGAGGAGCTCGGCGGGGCGGCGGGGGGCGGCGGCGCAGCGGGCACGGGGCGGGACGGGGCCGGCACGGGGCATGGTCGGCCCGGCACGGGGCGGGACGGGGCTGAGGTGACGAAACCATCCTGCTGGGCCGGGGCCCGGCCGCGGACCGCCCCGGCCGACTGCTACCAACTGCTGCTCGGCGTCGTCCCGGCACCGCCGGGCGCCGCGCCGCCGCCGGGCGCCGGTGCGGCGGGTCCTGGCCCGACCACCGGTCCCGGCCCGGAGCGCACCGCGCCCGCCCCGGCCACCACGGACACGGCCACGGCCGCCGCCCCTGCCCCTGCCACGACCGGCACTGCCACCGCGGCTGCCGCGGCCACCGCCGTGCTCGCCACCGGCCCCGGCCCGTCGCCGCACGGCGTCCCCTCCCCCATCGGCCGGCCGGCCAGCGGGCCGCTGCGCGGGGCGCTGCTCTACGAGGCGCTGGCCGATCCGCGGCTGGCCACGGTGCTGCTCGAACGGCTGCGGCTGCCCGGCACGTGCGGGCCGCTGCGCTTCCACCGGGCCCCCGGCGCCGGCATCGAGCGCGGCCTCGCGCCCCGGCCGCTCGCCGCCGAGCAGTCCAACTCGTCGGTGGTGTACGGCGACGCGTACATCCTGAAGGTGTTCCGGCGGATCGCCCCCGGCATCAACCCCGATCTGGAAGTGGCGTTGGCCCTCGCCCGCTCCGCCTGCGGGCGGGTGCCGGCCCCCACCGCCTGGTTCGAGGCGAGCGCCGGCCCGTACCCGGCCGGTGGCGGCGGCACGGTGGGGGCGGCGGGCGCGGGACCCGGGGGCGAGGCGGGGCACGGGGACGGTGCGGGGCACGGGGACGGTGCGGGGCCCGAGGACGGTGGGGGCGGTCGCGGCGCGGGGCCCCGGGGCGGGCCGGCCGTCGGGGGGGCGGGCACCTTCACGCTCGGGCTGCTCCAGCCGTACCTCGCCGGCTCCGTCGACGGCTGGCAGTTCGCGCTGGACGACCTGGCCGGCGGCGGCGACTTCGGGGCCGCGGCGCACGCGCTCGGGCGGGCCACCGCCGAGGTGCACCTCGCGCTCGCCCGGTCGCTGCCCACCACCTGGCTGCGCCGCTCGCAGCTCGAAGAGCTCACGGCCGCCATGTCGGACCGGCTCGACGCGGCGTCCTGCGCCGTCCCCGAGCTCCGCCCGTACCGCGGTGCGCTCCGCAACGCGTACGCCGATCTCGCCGTGCTCGGCGCCGACGGGCGCGGCCTGCCGGTGCAGCGCATCCACGGCGACCTCCACCTGGGGCAGGCGCTGCGCCACGCCGACGACGGCCGGTGGAGCCTGATCGACTTCGAGGGCGAGCCGGCCAGCCCGCTGGCGGAGCGGCGGCGCCCGCAGCCGGTGGTGCGCGACGTCGCGGGGATGCTCAGGTCCTTCGAGTACGCGGCGGCGGTGGGCGCGCGCGCCGCAGCGGAGCGGCCGGGGCCGCCCGGCGCCGCGACCACCGATCCCGCGGCGTGGGCCCGGCGCGCCCGGGACGCGTACTGCGCCGGCTACGCCGCGGCCAGCGGCCACGACCCGCGCGCGGAGCCGGCGTTGCTGCGCGCGTACGAGACCGACAAGGCGGTGTACGAGGTGCTGTACGAGGCCAGGCACCGGCCCGACTGGCTGCCCGTGCCGCTGGCCGCGATCCGCCGCCTGGCCGCGACGGCAGCGGCGACGGCGACGGAGGCGGCGCGCGGTCCGAACTGAGCCCGCGCGCCCCGCCGCCCACCCCGCCCCGGCCCCGTTCCCTGTTCGCCGCTTCCCCCTCCGTCCCCCTCCGTCCCCTCCGTTGCTCCCCTCCGCCGCTCCCCTCCTCCGTCCTCCTCCGTCCCCCCGCGCCGTTCCCTCCCGCTTCCCGACTTCGCTCCTCGACCCCCGCCCCGCCCCCCTTCCCCGCAGGAGACACCCCGTGACCGTCCGCCCGTCCCCCGGCTCCCGGCCCGGGGAGTCAGCCGCCGACCCGCGCGCCCAGCACCCGGCCGCCCCACGACCTGCCCACCGCGCGGCGCAGCCGTCGGGCCCCGCCGCGCCACGGCGCCCGCACGCCGCGGACTCCGGACTCGACCGGCCCTCGTACGACGGCCGGCCCACGCCCCGTGCGCCGCGGCTGCCCGAACCACCGGCGGCCGTCCCCGCCCCGGCGCCGACCGTCCCCGCCGCCCTCGCGCGCGCGGGCGCGCCCGCGAAGCCGGTGACCACCGGAGCCGCGCCGGACGGGGCGGAGCGGGCCGCGCGCGCCGATGCGCTCGAATCGCACGAGCTGGACCGGCTGTTGGCGGGTGCGCACCACGACCCGCACGCGGTGCTCGGGGCGCACCCGGTGCCGGGCGGGGTGCGGTTCCGGGTGCTGCGCCCGTACGCCCGTACCGTCGCGGTCGTCGTCGACGGGCGGTCGACGGAGCTGTGGTCGGAGGGTGGTGGCCTGTTCGGCGGGGTGCTCCCGCTGGCGGCGGTGCCCGCGTACCGGCTGCGGGTGGTGTACGGGGAGGGCGACGCCGGCGCGGTCGCGGAGGCCACGGAGCCCACGACCGCGCCGAAGCCCGCCGTGCGGACGGGGCGGACGGAGCGGGCAGGCCGCACGGAGCGGACAGGGCAGACAGGCCTCACGGGGCAGGCGGGACGGGCAGGCCGCACGGAGCCCACGGAGCCTCCAGGCCAGACAGGCCGCACGGAGCAGACGAGCCGGAGGGAACCGCTGGTCGACGATCCGTACCGCTTTCTGCCCGCACTCGGCGAGTTCGACCTGCATCTGATCCGCGAGGGGCGGCACGAGGAGCTGTGGCGGGCGCTCGGGGCGCAGCCCATGGTGCACCAGGGGGTGGCCGGGACGCGGTTCACGCTGTGGGCGCCGAACGCCCGCGGGGTGCGGGTCAGCGGGGACTTCTCGTACTGGGACGGGACCGCCTACCCGATGCGGTCGCTGGGCGCCAGCGGCGTCTGGGAGCTGTTCCTGCCCGGCGTCGGCCCGGGGGCGCTGTACAAGTTCGACATCACCCGGCCCGACGGGTCGCACACGCTGCGCGCCGACCCGATGGCGCGGCGCACCGAGTGCCCGCCGGCGACCGCCTCCGTCGTGTACGCCTCGCACCACGAGTGGCAGGACGGGGCGTGGCTGGAGCGGCGGGGCGCGCGGCCGGTGCACGCCGCGCCGTTCTCCGTCTACGAGGTGCACCTGCCGTCCTGGCGCCCCGGCCTCGGCTACCGCGAACTGGCCGAACAACTCCCCGGCTACGTCAAGGACCTGGGCTTCACGCACGTGGAGTTCATGCCGCTCGCCGAGCACCCGTTCGGCGGCTCCTGGGGCTACCAGGTCACCGGCTTCTACGCGCCGACGGCCAGGCTCGGCACCCCGGACGACCTCAAGTACCTCATCGACGCGCTGCACCAGGCCGGCATCGGGGTGCTCCTCGACTGGGTGCCGGCGCACTTCCCGCGGGACGAGTGGGCGCTCGCCGAGTTCGACGGCCGGCCGCTGTACGAACACGCGGACCCGGCGCGGGCCGCGCACCCCGACTGGGGGACGCTGGAGTTCGACTACGGGCGGCGCGAGGTGCGCAACTTCCTGGTGGCCAACGCGGTGTACTGGTGCGAGGAGTTCCACGTCGACGGGGTGCGGGTGGACGCCGTGGCCTCCATGCTCTACCTGGACTACTCGCGCGAGCCCGGCGGCTGGACCCCGAACGTGCACGGCGGCCGGGAGGACCTGGACGCGGTCGCCTTCCTCCAGGAGATGAACGCCACGGTCTACCGGCGCTGCCCGGGCGTGGTGACCATCGCCGAGGAGTCCACCGCCTGGGACGGCGTCACCCGCGCCACCCACCACGTGGGCCCCGGCGGCTTCGGCGGGCTCGGGTTCGGCCTGAAGTGGAACATGGGCTGGATGCACGACTCGCTGAGCTACATCGGGCACGAGCCGGTGCACCGCGCGTACCACCACCACGAGATGACGTTCTCGATGGTGTACGCGTACTCGGAGAACTACGTACTGCCCATCTCGCACGACGAGGTGGTGCACGGCAAGCGGGCGCTGGTGTCCAAGATGCCCGGCGACTGGTGGCAGCAGCGCGCCAACCACCGCGCGTACCTCGGCTTCATGTGGGCCCATCCGGGCAAGCAACTCCTGTTCATGGGGCAGGAGTTCGCACAGGGGGCGGAGTGGTCGGAGCCGCACGGGCCGGACTGGTGGCTGCTGGACCCCTCGTACGCGGCCGAGCCCGACCACCGCGGCGTACGGGACCTGGTGCGCGAGCTCAACGCGCGCTACCTGGCGACGCCCGCGCTGTGGGAGCGCGACACGGCGCCCGACGGGTTCGCCTGGATCGACGGGGACGCGGCGCAGGACAACGTGTTCGCCTTCGCCCGGCACGCGGCCGACGGCAGCCCGCTGGTGTGCGTGAGCAACATGTCGCCGGTCGTCCGGCACGGGTACCGGATCGGCGTGCCGGACGAGGCGCCCGCGTGGGTGGAGGTGCTGAACACGGACGAGGAGCGGTACGGCGGCAGCGGCGTCGGCAACCCCGACCCGCTCAAGGCCGAACCGACCGCCTGGCACGGCCGCCCCGCCTCCCTCTCCCTGGTCCTGCCACCGCTGGCCACGGTGTGGCTGCGGCCCTTCTGAGCGGGGTGGGGCGGGGGTTGCGGGGGTGGAGGCTGCGGGGTGCGGGGGGCGGCGGGTACGGGGCGCGGTGCGGGGCTCAGCACGGAGCGCGTTACGGGGCGGCGGCGTCCGGCCGGCCCCGCCACGGCCGGCCGGACGCACCGGGCCCGGCGACCGGCGCGGCGCAGCACACCGGCGCCGGCCGGAACCCGGGCGAGTGGCCGCCCCGCCCCGGAGGAGCGGGGCGGGGCGGCGGATCGGGGGCATTCGTGGGGTGCCCGTGGGGGGAGGGCTCGCCTGCGGGGTGCGGGGTGCCCGTGCGATACGAGGTACGGGGCGCGCGCCCGCGGGATTGGAGGGCGGGTGCGCCCGCGGGGATGGGGGGCGGGCGCTTCCGCGGGGTGCAGCGAGGAGCCGTGGCGCCTGGCGGGGCCGGCGCCGGCGGCCCCGCTCAGACGGTGGCCGCCTCCTTGCCGTCCGTACTGCCCGCGCCGCCCGCACCGGCCGAACCGTCAGCTTCGGCAGCGCCATCAGCCCCACCTGCGCCAACCGCACCCGCGGCGCCCACGGCGCCCTTCGCCAGCGGCACCCGGCCGTCGGGGGCGTCGGCCCCGCCACCGGGCTCCGCCCCGTCAGTTCCGCCAGAGCCCTCCGCCCCGTCGGATCCTCCCGCCCCGTGGTGCCCGTCGTTGAGCAACGTCCGTTCATCGAAGGGGAGTTGACCGGCGAGTACGGCCCGCATTCGATCCCGGTCGATCTCCTTGGTCCAGGTGCCGACCAGGACCGTGGCGACCGCGTTGCCGGCGAAGTTGGTCAGGGCCCGCGCCTCGCTCATGAAGCGGTCGATGCCGACGATCAGGCCGACGCCGTCGACCAACTCCGGGCGGTGCGACTGGAGGCCGCCGGCGAGCGTGGCCAGGCCGGCGCCGGTGACCCCGGCGGCGCCCTTGGAGGCCACGATCATGAAGGCGAGCAGCGAGATCTGCTGGCCGATGGAGAGCGGATCGCCCATCGCCTCGGCGATGAACAGCGAGGCCATCGTCAGGTAGATGGCGGTGCCGTCCAGGTTGAAGGAGTAGCCGGTGGGGACCGTGATGCCGACGACCGGCTTGCTGACGCCCGCGTGTTCCATCTTGGCGATCAGCCGCGGCAGCGCCGACTCGGACGAGGAGGTGGAGAGGATCAGCAGGAACTCCCGCGCCAGGTACTTCAGCAGCAGGAACAGGTTCACACCGGCGACCAGCCGCAGGATCGTGCCGAGCACGACGACCACGAAGAGCAGACAGGTGGTGTAGAAGCCGATCATGATGACCGCGAGCGAGCGCAGCGCGTCCGTACCGGTTTCGCCGATGACCGCCGCGATCGCGCCGAACGCGCCCACCGGGGCCGCCCACATGATCATCGCCAGCACCCGGAAGACCAGCCGCTGGATGTGGCCGATGCCGCGCAGCACCGGTTCGCCGGCCTTGCCCATGGCTTGCAGCGCGAAGCCGACGAGCAGCGCGATCAGCAGGGTCTGGAGCACCTCGCCCTCGGTGAAGGCCGACAGCATGCTGGTCGGGATGATGCCGAGCAGGAAGTCCTCGGTGGACTCGCTCGCCCCGTCCGCCTGGCCCTGGCCGGCTTTGGCCGCCTCGGTGGTCAGGTGCAGGCCGCTGCCGGGCTCCAGGACGTTGCCGACCAGCAGGCCGATGGCGAGCGCGACGGTGGACATCAGCAGGAAGTAGCCGAGCGCGAGCCCGCCGACCGCGCCGACCTTGGCCGCCTTGCGCACCGACCCGACGCCGAGCACGATCGTGCAGAAGATGATCGGCGAGATCATCATCTTGATCAGGTTGACGAAGCCGGTGCCGATCGGCTTGAGCTCCACGGCGAAGTCCGGTGCCGCGAACCCCAGCGTGATGCCGATGAGCACGGCCGCGATCACGGAGAGGTAGAGGTAGTGGGTCTTGTCGCGCCGGGCGGGCGGCGGGGCCTTCGCCGGCGGCGCCGTTCCCGGTGCCGCTCCGGACGTCCGGCCGGTCGACTCGGACCCGGGCGGCGTCCGGCCCGGTTCCGATGGCGAGGTCTGCGCAGCCACGGCTGCCTCCTTCGTTCCTGAGGTGCTGCTCGGCGGGGCGGAGCGCTGCTTGGGTACGGCTCGGCCGCCCGCCGGCCGATCACATCCGGCCAGGCCGCTCAGTGGGGTACGCGCGGTTCCGGCGCTGGATGTCCCGGTGACTATGCATCACACTGTGACGGCGGTCACGCTTCCGTACATTACGTTCACGCCGGGAACAGCGGGCAGACTGAGCCGATGCGCATCCCCCGTCCTCGCAGCCTCGCTGGTCAGCTCTTCGCCATGCAGGTCGTGCTGGTCGCAGCCGTGGTCGCCGGGTGCGCCGTCTTCACCTACGTCACGGCCCGCGGCGAGGCGCAGGACGCGGCCCGCCGGCAGGCGGTGACCGCGGCCACCACCATCGCCAACGCCCCGGGCGTGGCCGACGCGGTGCGCTCGCCCCACCCCACGAACGTGCTCCAGCCGTACGCGGAGCGGGTCAGGCTCGACTCCGGCGTCGACTTCGTGACGATCATGACCCCGCGCGGGGTGCGCTGGACGCACCCCGAACCGAGCCGGATCGGCGAGACGTTCCTCGGCCACACCGGCCCCGCGCTGCGCGGCCGGGTGTTCTCGGAGACCTACACCGGCACCCTCGGCCCCTCCGTACGCGCCGTCGCCCCGGTCCGCGAGGGCGGCGGGACCGACGGCCCCGGCCCGGTGGTCGCGCTGGTCAGCGCGGGGATCACGGTCAAGGCGATCAGCGAGCAGGAGCGTCGGCAGGTGCTCGCGCTGGCCGGCGTCGCGCTGGCCGCCCTGGTCATCGGCGGCCTGGGCACGTACGTCATCAACGCCCGGCTGCGCCGCCACACGCACGGCATGAACGCCAACGAGCTCAGCCAGTTGCACGACTACCACCAGGCGACGCTGCACGCGGTGCGGGAGGGGCTGGTGATGCTCGACGGGCGACGCAGGATCGCGCTCATCAACGACGGCGGACGCGAACTCCTCGGCCTGGGCGGCCCGGCAGCCGGGGGTGGCGGATCGGCTGGCGCCTCGGCCAGCGGGGTAGCGGGGGCTTCGGTTGGCGGTTCGGCTGGTGGTTCGGTTGGCGGTTCGAGTTCGACTGACGGGCCGGCCGGTGCTTCGGCAGGCGGTTCTGTTGGCGGTTCTGTTGGTGGTTCGGCGGGCGCCTCGGTGGGGCGGTCGACGTCGGGCGCGGGGCCGTACGGGGCCGCGGGGCCGGCCGCGCACCCGCACGGGGCCGGGGCCATGAGCCCGGGTGGCGCCCCGTCTCCGGTCCCGGCCTCGGCCGGCGAACCGTCCACGGACCCGGCCGGCGCCCGGACCGTACCGCCGTCCCGTACCGCGCCCGGTTCGTCGCGCGCCGCCACCCCGGCACACCCCGACGCGGCCCGCGGTCCGGGCGGCCCGGGCAGCGCCGACAGCCGAGACCAGCGGGAGCGGAGCGGTCGGAAGGATCGGCAGGGGCAGGGCCAGAAGGGCCGGAAGGGCCGCATAGGGCATCTCGTACGGCTGCGGCGGGCCGGCCGCGCGGGCGGTGCCGGTAGCGGTACGCGCGCGGGCGCACGCGGGGCGGGGCGGGGCGTGCCGCCCGTCGGGCGGCACGTGACCGACCTGGGGCTGCCCCCGCCGCTGACCGCCGCACTGCTCGACCCCGAACCGCGCCGGGACGAACTGCACCTGACCGCCGACCGGGTGCTGGTCGTCAACAGCGCCCCGGTGAGCAGCGGCGGCCAGCGCGGCTCCGTGGTGACCCTGCGCGACCACACCGAACTCCAGGCGCTCTCGGGCGAGTTGGACTCCGTACGCGGCTTCGCCGAGGCGCTGCGCTCGCAGGCGCACGAGGCGGCCAACCGGCTGCACGCGGTCGTCTCGCTGATCGAACTCGGGCGCGCGGACGAGGCCATCGAGTTCGCCACCGCGGAACTCCAACTCGCGCAGGCGCTCACCGACCAGGTGGTGGGCGCGGTCGCCGAGCCGGTGCTCGCCGCGCTGCTGCTCGGCAAGGCCGCGCAGGCCAGCGAGTACGCGGTGGACTTCGAACTCACCACGGACAGCCACATCGACGACGGCCTGCTGCCGCCGAGCCTGCCGGCGCGGGACCTGGTGACGATCCTGGGCAACCTGGTGGACAACGCGATCGAGGCGGCCGGCGGCCAGGGGGCGGCGCGCCCGGAGCACGGCACGGGGCGGCGCGTGGGCGGCGCACCGGAGGCCCGACGCGGCCGGGTCACGGTGACCGTACGGGCCGGCGGCGGGGAGTTGACGCTGCGCGTCGGCGACAACGGCCCGGGCGTGGGCCCCGGCGCCGCCGAGGAGATCTTCCAACGTGGCTGGAGCACCAAGGCGGTGCCGGGGCACGGGCTCGGCCTCGCCATCGTGCGACAGGCGGTGCACCGCAACCACGGCACCATCGACCTCGACCGCTCCCCCGAGGGCGGCGCCGAGTTCACCGTCCGCCTTCCGATCCGCAGCGAGGCCGCCCCGTACGAAGACGGAGCGGACGGGGCGGCGTCGTACGGAGCGGACCGGGCGGCCTCGTACCGGGCGGACGGGGCGGACGGGGCGGACGGGGCGGGCGGGGCCGGGGCGGGTGGGGCCCCGTGAGCGCGTTGGGCTCCGACGCCGCCGCGGGGCGCGGACCGATCCGGGTACTGGTGGTGGAGGACGACACGCTGGCCGCCGACGCGCACGCGCTCTACGTCGGCCGCATCCCCGGCTTCACCGTGGTCGGCACCGTGCACTCGGCCGGCGCGGCCCGCCGCCGACTGGAGCGCAGCGCCGTCGACCTGCTGCTGCTCGACCTCTACCTGCCGGACGGGCACGGGCTGCGACTGCTGCGCACCCTGCGGGCCGGCGGCCACGGCGTGGACGTGATCGCCGTGACCTCGGCGCGCGACCTCGCCGTCGTGCGGGAAGGGGTCTCGCTCGGCGTCGTGCAGTACGTGCTCAAGCCCTTCACCTTCGCCACCCTGCGCGAACGGCTGGTGCGGTACGCGGAGTTCCGGGCCACCGTCACCGTCGGCGAGGCCAGCGGGCAGGACGAGGTGGACCGGGCGCTGGCCGCGCTGCGCGCCCCGCACCCAGCGGCCGAACTGCCCAAGGGGCTCACCCCGGACACCCTCGGGTCGGTCACCGAGGTACTGCGGGCGGCCGACGACGGGATCTCGGCGCACGCGGCGGCGCAGGCGCTCGGCATTTCGCGCATCACCGCCCGGCGCTATCTGGAGCACCTGGTGGAGACCGGCCGTGCGGTACGGGCCCCGCGGTACGGCGGCCTCGGCCGGCCCGCACTGACCTACCGCTGGGTCAGCGCACCGGACGCCACAGGCTGAGCGGGCCGGGCCCCGGCCCGTACCCCTGGCTCGCGCGGGCCCACAGCCGCCCGTGCCCCCGGCTGCGCGGGCCCGAGCCCGCTCCGTACGCGCGCCTGCGCGGGCCCACCCCGTGCCCCGTCTGTGCGGGCCCGCAGCCGCCCCGTACCTCCCGGCTGCGCGGCGCCGCGCCCGCCCCGTACCGCCGACTGAACGCGCCGCGTGCCGCCACGCGCCACCACGCCCACGGGCCCCGTCCACCCGGCCCCCGTCACCCGACCAGGCCCGCACCCGTCGCTCGACGGGTACCGGCGGCGCGCCCCCGGCGCATCCGTGCGCTCGGGCAACGACACAGGTCAGCCATGGTGCACAAGCCCCGGGTCGCCCACCCATGGGCGCACGGAACCGGGCCTTCAGGTAAACAGGAAACTTTCTTAATCATCGCCTTGTCGGGTCTGCACGGGCTCGCTACCGTTCACATCCCCAACTCCCGTCCAAGGATGGAGGCATGACGTGGCTATGGTGAGGAACCGCAGATCGCTCGCCGTGCTCACGGCCGCCGCGCTCGTCGGCGGCGGCGGATTCTGGCTCGCCGGCCTGCCCGGCAGCCAGCCCGCAAGTGCCACCAGCACCGCCCCCACATCGGCCGTCGGGTCCGGGCAGGCCACGCGCGCCGCGGCCACCCCCGCCGTCCCGTTCGGCAGCCACTCCTTCTCCTACGCCAGCGGCGCCCTCAAGCCCTCGGGCAACCAGCAGGACAACGACGCCAAGGTGGTGTCCTTCTACAAGAAGTGGAAGGCCAACTTCATCAAGCAGAACTGCGGGAACGGCTGGTACCAGGTGTACTCGCCGGACGCCGACCACGACTACGTCGGCGAGGCGCAGGGCTACGGCATGGTGATCACCGCGACCATGGCCGGCGCCGACGCCGACGCGCAGAAGATCTTCGACGGCATCCTGAAGTACGTACTGGCGCACCCCTCGTCCATCAACAAGGACCTGCACGCCGCCGAGCAGGACGAGAGCTGCAAGAGCGTCAACGGCACGGACTCGGCGACCGACGGCGACCTGGACATCGCGTACGGGCTGCTCCTCGCCGACCGGCAGTGGGGCAGCTCCGGCACGTACGACTACAAGGCGCTGGCCGTGAAGCGGATCAACGCCATCAAGAAGAGCGAGGTGCACAGCGGCACCAAGCTGACCAAGCTGGGCGACTGGTCATCGGGCTCCGACGACAAGCTCTCGCGCACATCGGACTGGATGCCTGGCCACTTCAAGGCGTTCAAGAAGGCCACCGGCGACGGCACCTGGGACGCGGTACGCACCAAGACGCAGCAGGTCACGGCCGACCTCCAGAGCAAGTACGCGGCGAAGACCGGCCTGTTGCCCGACTTCGTGGAGAACACCACCAGCTCGCCGCGGCCCGCCAACGGCGAGGTGCTCGAAGACCCGCACGACGGTGACTACCACTGGAACGCCTGCCGCGACCCGTGGCGGCTCGGCACCGACGCCGCGCAGACCGGCGACTCCGCGTCGAAGAAGGCAGCGGTCAAGCTGAGCAACTGGGCGGAGCAGAAGTCCGGCGGCAACCCGTCCAAGCTGGTCAACGGCTACCGGCTGAACGGCTCGGCCTACGGCTCCGGCAACGACGCCGCGTTCTTCGCCCCGTTCGCGGTCGCCGCCATGAACGACGGTGACGGTCAGGAGTGGTTGGACGCGCTCTGGAAGAAGATGGTCGCCACTTCGCCCGGCTCCGGCGACTACTTCTCCGCCAGCATCCAGCTCCAGTCGATGCTGGTGGTCACGCACAACTTCTGGACGCCCTGACCCGGCATCCGTTCCACCGGCTGCGCGGCGCCTAATCGCGCGCCTGCCCGTCGCGCCGGCCGGCCCGCCTGACCGCACCGTTCCGACGGCGGGCGGGGCGTCCCCGTAACGGGCCCGGCCCGGCACCCCACGAGGGTGCCGGGCCGTTCGCACGCCCGGCCGCTCCGCTCCACACCCCGCCGCCGGGCAACGCCTCATGCGCCCCCGCGCCCCCGTACGCGCACCGACGCCCCGCCGGCCCCCGCCGGACGCCGTCGGACGCCGCCCGCACTGCGCCGTACCAGTGACCCCGCCACCGGCCGGGGTCGCGGCCATTGACCTGTGCTCGAAGTGGCACGTACGGTCACCGGGCAGTCACCGCAGCGCCCCGTCGGCGCCTCCTGCGCGCCTTGGGGCGCCGTGTCCAAGGAGGCCGTGCCCGTGCGCCCCACCGCCCCGCTCATCCTCGCCGCCAGTCTCACGCTCGCCGCCACCTCGCTCACCGCCTGCGGCGCGTTCGGCAACGATCCCCACACCATCAAGGTCGTCTACCTGCGCAACACGGACAACGAGGTCAGGCACATGGACGCCTACCTGTCCGCGGTGAAGAAGGAGTTCGAGCGCACGCACCGCGGCGAGAAGGTCAAGCTGATCCCGATCCAGGCCGCGCAGCCCGACTACTGGGTGAAGATCCAGCAGATGATGCGCTCGGCGAAGACCACACCGGACGTCGTCTACGAAGACACCTTCATCATCAACTCCGATGTGGCCAGCGGCTATCTGCGCCCGCTCGACCGCGAACTGGCCCGCTGGCCCGCCTGGGACCAGTTCCTGCCGCAGGCCAGGACCGCGGCGAAGGCCGAGGACGGCAAGACCTACGGGGTACCGATGGGCACCGACACCCGCGGGCTGTGGTTCAACAAGGAGATCTTCGCCAAGGCCGGGCTGCCCACTGACTGGCGCCCCCGCACCTGGGCCGACCTGCTGGCCGCGGCCCGCACCATCAAAGCGCGGGTCCCCGGCGTCACGCCCCTCAACGTGTACACCGGCAAGGGCCCGGGCGAGGCGTCGGTGATGCAGGGCTTCGAAATGCTGCTGTACGGCACCGGCACCGACCCGCTGTACGAGCCCAAGGCCGGCAAGTGGGTCACCGGCGGCCAGGGCTTCAAGGACGCACTCGGCTTCCTCGACACCTTTTACGGCCAGCGCCTCGGCCTGCGCCCCGCGGAAGCGGTCGACCCCAACGTGCCCACCCGGGTCGCGACGGAGCTGCTGCCCGAGGGGAAGGTTGCCATCGCCCTGGACGGCTCCTGGCTGGGCCAGTTCTGGATCGAATCCGGCGGGCGGCCCTGGCCCCGGTGGTCGAAGGTGCTCGGCCGCGCCCCGATGCCGACACAGTTCGGGCAGCCGCCCGGGGTGGTCAGCATGTCCGGCGGCTGGGCCTGGGCGATCCCCGCCAAATCGGAGAAGCCCGAACTCGCCTGGAAGCTCATCCAAACCCTCCAGACCACCCCGAACGCCGTCGAGTGGACCCTGCGCGACGCCCAGATCGCGGTCCGCAAGGACGTCGCGGCCGACCACCGCTACCGCACCTCGATGCCCGGCATCGCCTTCTTCACCGACCTCGTACGCCACACCCACTACCGCCCCGCCCTCCCCGAATACCCACGGGTCTCGGCAGCCATCGGCGAAGCGATGGAAACCGTCACCACCAGCGGCACCTCCCCCACGAAGGCCGCCCGAGAGTACGACGCAGAGCTACGCTCCCTCACCGACGGCAAGGTGGTGAACCGACCTTGATGAACAGACTTGGTCTTGGTCGAGGTGGGGTGGGTGGGCGGCGGGGTGGAGCGGGTGGGCGGGGTGGTTTGGGCCGGCGGGGTGGAGCGGGTGAGTGGGGTGGGACGGGTGAGTGGGGTGGTTTGGGCCAGCGGGGTAGCTCAGGTGAGTGGGGTGGAGCGGGTGGGCGGGGTGGTTTGGGCCGGCGAGATAGAGCGGGTGGGCGGGGTGGCTGGGGTCGCCTGAGCCGTCTGGGTGGACAGGGTGGGATGGATGGGCTGGGCGGCCGGGACGGCCTAAGTGGGTGGGGCGGTCGGGGTGGCTCGGGTACTCCGCGATCGGGGGCCCCCTCCCCCTCCCCCATCCCCGCCCCCACCCCCGTCGATCACGGTCGCCGGCCGTTGCGCTGGTTGCCGCTCGCGCCGGCCACCGTCCTGCTGCTGCTCTTCCTCGGCGGCCCGATCCTGTACTGCATCGTCATCGCCTTCACCGACATGCAGCTCACCGGCTCCGCTTCGACGCACTTCGTCGGCTTCGACAACTTCCAACACGCCTTCCAGGACCGGCACTTCCGCAACGCCGTGGTGCTCACCCTGGTCTTCACCGTGCTGTCCTCGATCATCGGCCAGAACACGCTCGGCCTCGGCCTCGCCCTGCTGATGCAGCGCGCCTCACGCCCAGTGCGCACCCTGACCGGGGCCGTGGTCATCGCGGCCTGGGTGGTCCCGGAGATCGTCGCTGGCTTCCTCCTCTACGCCTTCTTCCGCGATGAGGGCACCTTGAACTCCGTCCTCGACGGGGTTCACCTGCCCTCTCAGGACTGGCTCTACAGTGCGCCGATCATCGCCGTATCGCTCGCCAACGTCTGGCGCGGCACCGCGTTCTCGATGCTCATCTACTCGGCCGCCCTCTCCGATGTACCCCGGGAGGTCACTGAGGCGGCGGAGGTGGACGGGGCGGGCGGCTGGCGCCGGCTGTGGCACGTCACCCTGCCGATGATCCGCCGCTCCATCGGTACCAATCTGATGCTCAACACCCTCCAAACGCTCTCCGTCTTCGGTCTGATCTGGGCCATGACCCGCGGCGGCCCCGGCAACCGCAGCCAGACGCTCCCGGTGTTCATGTACGACCAGGCCCTGCTCAAGGCGCTGATCGGCTACGGCACGGCGGTCGCCCTGCTGTTGTTGGTCATCGGCGGCCTGTTCGCCACCGTCTATCTACGGCTGCTCCGTACGGAGGTGTGAACCCATGCCCACACCCGACCTGCCCCCGGACCCCACGCCCAAGCCAGAGCCGGAACCAGAAGCCGGGCCCGCACTCACACCCATGCCCGCACCGGAAACTGAGCCCACACCCACACCCGAGCCGGAAGCCGGGCCCGCGCCCGAGCCTGGTCCTGCACCCACCTTCAAGCCCCCGCACGCATCCGGACCCACACCCGCCTCCAAACCCGCCCCCGGCCCCACACCCGAGCCCGCACCGGAAGCCGAGCCCGCACCTGGCCTTCCGCCCGTGCCCGCTCCCGACCCCAGGCCCGAGCCCGTACCGGAAGCCGACCCCAGGCCCGAACCCGAGCCAGGGCCTGAGCCCGTCGCTGCCGCTCCGGCTCCCGCTGCCCTCACCATCGCCGACCAAGCCCCGACGTACCCCGGTGGCCGCCGTCGTCAGACGGCCCCGCAGGCCCCGGCCACCCATCGGGCCCGGGTAGCCCACCGCACTCCCGCCGCCCGACGCCGGCTGCGCCGCCGCTGCGGTGCCGATCTGGCCCTGCTCGCCCTCACCGCGCTGTTCCTACTGCCCCTGGTCTGGCTCCTACTCGCCGCCTTCGACTCCCACGCGGGGCTCCGCATCTCCGCACCGTCCCCGGCGACCTGGGACAACTTCGATGCGGTGTGGAACGAGGAGATCACCTTCCGTCCGATCCTCAACAGCCTGCTGCTCTGTGGTGGCGGCACCCTGCTGACGGTGGTGTGCGCGACGCTCGCCGCCTACCCGCTGTCCCGCTACCGCTCCCAACTGGTCCGCCCGTACCTGCTGACCGTGCTGTTCACCACCTGCCTGCCGCTGACCGCGGTGATGGTGCCGGTGTATGCGCTGTACGTACGGGTGGAGCTGATCGACAGCATCCTCGGCACCGCGCTCTTCCTGGCCGCCACTCAACTACCGTTCGCCATCTGGCTGATGAAGAACTTCATGGACGGCGTTCCGATCGCCCTCGAAGAGGCCGCCTGGACGGACGGCGCCTCCCGGCTCCGGTCACTGGTGTCCGTGGTGCTACCGCTGATGGGACCTGGTCTGACGGTGGTGACGGTCTACAGCTTCATCATGATGTGGGGAAACTTCTTCGTCCCCTTCATGCTCCTCCTCACCCCTGATCAACTCCCTGCCTCGGTCACCCTGTTCACCTTCTTCGGCAGCCGCAATTCGGTGGTCTACGGCCAACTGGCGGCGTTCTCGCTGCTCTACACCACGCCCGTGCTCCTCCTGTACCTCCTGGTCGCCCGCCGGCTCGGTGGTGGGTTTGCCCTCGGCGGTGCGGTGAAGGGCTGACCCACCGCACCACCACCCTGCCCTGGACTGCCCTGACCTCACTTGTCGTTCCTGCTTCTGCCCCATAGGCCACGACCCGCCGCAAGCCGCGACGATCAGCGGGCGGTGGGGCGAGGACGGCCGACTCGGCACGCGGCCGTCCTCGCCCCCGCGCCGCGCGGGCTCCGGTGGGTGTCGGGGGGAGCACCACACCACCGGGCGGCCAGCCCGCGCCGGCACCGGCTCGGCGTCAGCGTCAGCGTCAGCGTCAGCGTCAGCGTCAGCGTCAGCGTCAGCCGATGATGGCCTCCATCTCCTGTTGGATGATGTCCATGAAGGGCGTCTCGTCGTGGTTGCCGAGGACGACGCCGATCCATCCGGTGTACGGGTAGATGTTCCAACTGGCGACGCTGCCGGGGTTGACTCCGGCGCGGCCGTTTATCCACTGCCCCTTGGTGAGGCTGATCGGCATCATGTAGGACGCGAATGCCGCATCGGCGGGGACGGCTCCGCGGGCCAGGCCGCCGCCCTGCGGGGCGAGCGGGATCTTGGGGCCCATGAAGATCTCGGCGTAGGGCCGGTCCAACAGGGTACCGTCGGTCAGCCCCTGGGCGAACCGGATCAGGTCAGGCGCGGTGGCGAAGCCACCGTCCCCGGGGGGATCTATGAAGCTACGGCCCGGGTTCTTGCCCAGTTGGTGCGGATCGGGGCTGCCCTTGTCCAGGTTGCGGACGGCGTCCACCCGGCTGCCGTCGGCCTGCCGCATGTACGAGTGCGCGATGTGCGGATCGGTCAACCACTGCGGCCTGGTGAAGAACCCGGTGCCCTGCATGCCGCACCGCCGGAAGACGTTCTCCTCCACGTAGTCCCAGTAGGACATGCCGGTCACGGCCTCCACGATCAGCGCGGGTATGGCGACCTCGGCCCCCGCGTGGTCGGTGGGGGTGCCAGGCGGAGCCGCCTGCTTCGACTCCCTGGCCCATCGCGCGTAGAAGTCGTGCACCTCTTCCCTGCTCTGGTAGACGCGTTGCAGGTCCTCGTCCGGGGTGCTCAGCCCGGAAGTGCCGGTGAGCAGGTGGTGGATGGTGACGTGGTCGGCGGTCTCCTTGGCGAAGCCGGTGAGGTGGGTGCCCACCGTGTCGGAGAGCTGGAGCTTGCCCTGCTGCGCCAGTTGCAGGATGGCCACCGCGCCGAACGGCTTGCCCGCCGACGAGAGGTTGAAAGCGACCCCCTCGTGGTTGCGGATGCCCTTCTCCTGATCGGCCAGGCCGTAGCTGCGGGACAGCACCGTACGACCCCGGTGCGCGAGCATCACCACGCCGGAGAACCTGTTCTCCGCGGCCAGCTTCGCCACGAACTTGTCGTACGCCCCGCCGGGTCGGGCGGCCGGCGGGATCTCCACGGTGTCGGCCTTGCGCTGGGCGGCGCGGCTGGGCCTGGCCCCTGCGAACTGTGCGCCACCCGCCGCCACGCCAGCCGCCGTCAACCCACTCCAGCCGAGCAACCGTCGGCGGTCGACCCCACGTACGGAATCGGAGCCCATGAGCACGTTCCTTTCTTGGTCCGCGGACCGACTGATGGCACGCGGTGGTCCGTGACTCCACTGAAGACGATGGGTGGTTGCGCGGGCGTATGCGTTTTTCCATACGCTGGCGATATGCGGCGTAGCCGCCACGGCCACGGCAAGCGCGGCACCCTCCCCTCCCGGAACGCCGCCCCGCGACGGCCCGGCAGCGAGCCGGCCGGCGACATGCACACGGCAGTACGGCAGCAGGGCGGTACGGCGCACGGGTGCATCACAGCCCACGGCCCCCGCCCGGAGCGCCCTCACCCCGCAGCGGCCCCACAGCCAGCGCAGCCCGAAACCGGGCCACGCTCCGGGCCCGGAATAACCCCAACCACCGTGGTGAACAACCTCGTTGACTCGCGCCCGACCCCGTCAACGCGCTGGACCGGGCGCTCCGCGTCGCCCTGAAGCGCACCGACCCGACCTGGCCGACCTGGAGCTGGTCGACTACAAGGTGCGCATCCTGGAGGGCCGGGACGGCACCGAGTCGTACGCCCTCGCCAGCTCCCATCCGGCCCCCGCCAGGCCCGGCACCCGTCCCCGTCAGCCCCCGTCACGCCCCCTCAGCAACGGACGCACCGCGGTGTCGGGCCCTCGCCCCGAGGTTCGGTGTCGGGGCCGTCCGCCCCCGCACCAGCCCCCGTCGGGCCCACCGCGCCTAGCGAGCGGCCCACCGTGACCGCACCCGCCGCACCGGTCACACCACTCACTCCCGTCACACCCACTGCCGGGCCCGTACCGCCGTCCCGGCCCCGTGCTGGTGGGCGGTCGCGGTACTGGATGCGGAACGCGGGGTGGCCGGGCGACTGTTCGTCGAGCGGCACGATTCCGTACCGCTCGACGCACTCCGCGCACGACCACACGGTGCCGCCGGGGCCTGAGTTGGCCTCGATCACCGCTACGGCGATGGCCTGCTCGGTGGGGCCCCGATGGGTGTTGCACCAACTCGATCGAACGCTCATGGCTCTCCTTGCCTGCGATGCCTCTGCAAGGAGGACGCAAAAGCGGGCCTTCGGGTGACAGCCCACGTCCCATGACATCGACTCGTCTTGACGGGTCGAATCGACGCCGGGTCATTTCGGTGCGTGAGGAGGCGTACCGGTCCGCGCTCCGGGCCGCTCGTCCCGGAACACATCGACCCAACTCCCCGTCCCTCGATCCCCGCCCCCCTTTCCCTCCACGCCCCCCGCCCTGGCACCTAAGGCCGGCGGTTGCTCGGCTGGAGTGGGTTGGCAGCGGCTGGCGGGGCGGCGGATGGCACAGGGAACGCGCCGTGGCCGTGGTCGCTGCGCCGGATTTCGTCAGCGTATGGAAAAGCACATACGCCCGCGCAACCACCCATCGTCTTCAGTGGAGTCACGGACCACCGCGTGCCATCAGTCGGTCCGCGGACCAAGAAAGGAACGTGCTCATGGGCTCCGATTCCGTACGTGGGGTCGACCGCCGCCGTCCCGTGCCCGGAGCGGCCCCGGTCCGGCCCGGACACTCGTACGCCCCCGCCCCGCTACGGCACCGCCGGCGCCGCGCAGCCATGCGCGGCGGCGGACCGGCGGGTGAACTCGGCAAGCGCCCGCCGCTGGTACGCCACGTCGGCGCGGGGCTCGTCCTCGCGCCCCTCGCTCGCGCTGTCCTCCGTCAGAGCATCGACGATGTACAGCGCCGCCGGTCGGTCCGCGCCGCAGCGGGCACTCGCGTACCAGAAGTGCAGTTGAGGCACGTCCACCTCGCCCGCGGGCCGTTCTTCGAGGTCGGAGTGGGCGGACCCGCCGTGGGACTGCCCCGCCACGACGAAGCGCAGGTCCTGGGCGTACGGCCCGTACAGGGCGCGCAGTCGGTAGCTTCCGGCCGCCCCGGACCTGCCCACCAGGCACGCCTCGTAGGGGGCCGTGTCGCGGGCGCTCTCCCAGGCGTGCCTGACGTCGATGCCGGGCTGCTTCCCGGCGGGAGTGCCCGGCGTCGGCGGCAGTCCGGCACAGGTGCCCTCGGCGTCGCGCAGCGGCACGTACTCGCGCTCGTCCACCGGCAACGGCACCGTCACCGGGTCGGTGCCCAGCGGCGCATCGCAGTTCAGGTGCCGGGCCGCCTTCTTGGCCGTCGCGGTGGCCACGCGCGCGAAGGCCGCGCGGTGGCGCGGGTCGTCCAGCGTGCTGTCCTCCTGCTGCACCTTGGCCGTCACCAGCAGGTCACTCGTACTGTTAGCACAGGTCAGGAGGACCGCCGTGGTCGCCTCCGAGCCGTCGGCGACGTTGCGGTCGAGGGAGAAGTGGCCCGACCAGCCGTGCCCGAGCGGCGCCGGGGCGAGGCCGCGCGGCACGATCGGCCCGGTGCGGTCGTAGCCGGGGTCGACGCGCAGCTGCCCCGGCGCCTCGCGGACGCCGATCGTCACGGACGCCTCCACCGTCGGCTTGCCCGCGTGGTACTCCAGGTCCCGCTTGACCGTGCAGGTCAGCAACAGCGGTTCGCGCACCGCACGGTCGTCGCTGCCGCGCTCCCCGACCCCCTGGCCGGCGTGCTCGTCGTCACCTGCGAAGGACCCCTTGCGGACGGTGCCGCGCCCGCCGTCCTCCAGCGGCCCGCTACCGAGGATGGCCCGTGCCTCGCGCTTGGCGAGCACCCCGTCGCAGGCGCCGGCGAGCAGCTTGTCCCGCTGATGGCGGTCGTAGCCGCCGCCGAACCAGTAGTAGCCGCCGCCGATGAGCGCGAGGACCAGCAGCAGCGCACCACTGGTCAGCGCCCGCCGCCGCCACCGCTCGCGCACGGCCCGACGCGCCCGCTCCGCTTCCCTCGCGGCATGCGCGACATGCGCGGCATGCTCGGCTTGCTCAGGCTGGTCTGCCTGGCTCACCTGCTCAGACCGTCCCTCCGGCCCTGGTTGGCTCACCTGCTCAGACCGTCCCTCCGGCCCTGGTTGGCTCACCTGCTCAGACCGTCCCTCCTGTCCACCAGCCCGACTCTGCCGGTCCGGACGCCTCGGCCACCTTGCGGGCGCCGCTTCGCCCTGTGGACCTGGCTGCTCTCTCTGCCCGTCCTGCCCTACTCGGCCCACCCGTTCAGGCCGGCCCTGCCCCTCAGACCAGCCCTGTCCCTCAAGCCCGCCCTCCTGTCCAGCCTCATCCGGCTGCCCCGGACGGCCAGGCCGCCCCCGCCCCACATTGGTCACTTGGCCATCACCACCCCGGTCGGCATCGAAAGCCGCGGTGCGGCGCAGTGCTGTTGGCGGGCGGTGACCCAGTTCGCGGCGCGCACTGCGGTACGGGCCGGGGCCAGCCGCTCGGCAGGAGTGAGGTCGCTCGGGAAGTCGGCCCGTACCGGAAGTTCCACGCTGATGCGCAGGTCACGCGAGGGGCGGACGCGGCCGGTGAGGTCGCCGCGGCAGCGGACACGCAGCCAGGCAGTGAGGTTCGCGCGGCCCAGTCCCGAGTCGTACGTCAGCGTGGCGCTGGTGCCTGGCGGGGTGCGCCAGGTGCCCACTGCGTCGTCCAGGTTCGGCGGGCTGAGTCGGTCCTCTTCGCCGGGCAGCGCGGCCACGGCGTGCACCCGTACCAGTGCGTCCGGTTCCCACTTCGCGTGGCTCGCGCCCCACATCAGCGTGCAGTCGTAGAGCGAGCGGCTGGCGCCGCCGTCGGCCAGGGTGCCGAACTCGGCCAGTTCTCCGGCGGAGTCGGCCGGCAGGTAGGGGCGCAGTTCGGACACCGGCAGCAGGCCACGGCAGGCTTGTTCCAACTGTTGCTGGTTGTCGGCGAGTTGGGCTGCGCGTCGTTCGTGTCGTAGGACGACGTAGCCGGTGGTCCCGGCCGCGAGCAATGCCCCCACGAGCACGTACCGCAGCCACACCCTGGCCCACAGCCCCCGCATTCCGCCCCCGTCGCACGCATGGGCCGCCGGCCCGCACACCGCCCGAGTGTGCTGACGTGTACCAGTCAGCCATGGCGGGTCAGGGTAAACACACCGTGATCATTTCCCGCAAGCCTCCGCCCCGCGGGACGCCCCGCACGACGAACCCGCAGGCCAGCATCGCACCATCAACCATCGGAATGAATAAGGGAGTTGACAGATGCCGAAGTGGCGCAACGAGGCCCCATAGGCGCACCGTATGCAAGGTTGGGATTGTTACGGAAGTGGTCCGGTGGCCCACAGTGAGTGGCGACCGGGGGCCCGGGACGGCTGGGCGGCCCGTCCGTATCCGGTCTGCACGGGTCCCCCCTCTTTCCCCCCATCGCCCTTGGAGGACACCCCGCTATGAGATTCCGCACCGTAGCGCGCATCGCGCTCGCTCCTGCCATGATCGCCGCGGCCGTGCTGTCCACGCAGAGCGCACAGGCCGCCGACCGCGCCCCCGAGCCCCAGCCGACCGCGCCCAGCACCAAGATCGTCGGTGGCGGGCCGGCCACCGAGGACTACTCGTTCATGGGCTCCATGCAGGTCCGTGGCCGACACGGCTGTGGCGCCTCGCTGATCAAGAGCACCTGGATGGTCACCGCCGCGCACTGTGTGGCCGGCCAGTCGCCGCAGAACTTCCAGATACGCATCGGCTCGCGGGACAACAGCACCGGCGGCACCGTGGCCTCGGTGGCCCAGATCATCCGCCACCCGCGGTACCAGAACGGCCCGTACGACATCGCCCTGCTGCGGCTGACCCGCGCGGTGCCCAACCAGCCGGTCGAGATCGCCGCCACCTCCCCCGCCGAAGGCACCTACACCAGGCTCCTCGGCTGGGGCCAGACGTGCGGCTCGCCCGGCTGCGGTGGGACCCCGCGCGGCCTGAAGGAGTTGGACACGCGCATCAACCCGGACCGCATGTGCAGCACGGCGTACAACAGTTCCGTGGAACTGTGCGTGTACGGCAGCCGCTCCGGCACCGCGTGTTACGGCGACTCGGGCGGCCCGGCGCTGCTCAAGGAGGGTGGCACGTGGCGCCTCGCCGGTGCGACCAGCCGGGCCGGTGCGAACAGCCAGATCTGCGGTACCGGTGACGCCACGGTCTACACCGACGTGACCGCGCACCAGCAGTGGATCAACACCCAGATCGGCGGCGCCCGCGCCAGCTAGCGCCGGCCGCTCACCACGATCGGCCCCCGCGCCCGGCCCCGGACCGCATCCCGGACGTCGCGCCGCGGGGGCCACTCGCCCCGGGAACGCCCCTAGCCAGCCGGCCAGTTGGGGCTCGGCGCCGCACCGGGGCGAGCGCGGGCCCGGTAGCCAGTCGGGGATGCCGGACCCGCAGCAGGCCGGGCGGCGCGGCGGGGTCGCACTCGCCCGGCCTGCACGGAGCGGGCGGCCGGGGGCGCGCCGAGCGACGGACCAGCCCGCAGGGAGCCGGCCCGCGTGAGACTCCCCGTAGGGAGCCGGCCGCGCTCAACCCCCCGCGCGGAGCCGGCCGCGCTAAACCCCCCGTACGGAGCCGTCCGCGCGCGACTCCCCGCACGGAGCCGCCTGCACGCGGCCCCCCGCACGGAGTGGCCGCGCAACGAGGATTGCCGTACGGGTTCGGCCCACGCGCGGCTCCCCGCGCGAACGGTCCCGCACGCGGCTGCCCGTACGAACCCGGCCCGTACACCGCTCCCCGTACGGGACTCGCCGTACGAACCGGCCCGGGGCCACCGCGGACCCGCGGACGAGGCGGGCGAGGCGGGCGACCGGCGACGACCCAGCGAGCAGCCAGCGCGACCAGCACGACCAGCACGACCAACAGCCAACGACCAACGCGGCCCGCAGCGAACGGCCAGCAGTCAGCGACCAGTGCTACCAGCGGTCAGCGGCAAGGGGTCGGTAGGCGGTGGACCGCGATGAGTCGTTAGAAGACGGACTCTGCCTCGTCCATCCGGTTCGCCGGTACCCGCTTGAGTTCGGTGACCGCCTCGGCCAGCGGCACCAGTTCCACCGCGGTGCCGCGCAGCGCGGTCATCATGCCGAAGTCGCCGCGGTGCGCGGCCTCCACCGCGTGCCAGCCGAAGCGCGTGGCCAGCACCCGGTCGTAGGCGGTGGGCGTGCCGCCGCGCTGTACGTGGCCGAGGATGACCGGGCGGGCCTCCTTGCCAAGACGGTTCTCCAACTCGGCGGCGAGCCGGTTGCCGATGCCGGCGAACCGCTCGTGGCCGTACTGGTCGATGGCGCCCTTCTGGTAGTCCATCGAGCCCTCCGCGGGGTGCGCGCCCTCGGCGACGCAGATCACCGCGAACTTCTTGCCCCGCGCGAACCGCTCCTCGACCATCTTCACCAGGTCGGCCACGTCGAACGGCCGCTCCGGCAGGCAGATGCCGTGCGCGCCGCCCGCCATGCCGGACTCCAGCGCGATCCAGCCGGCGTGCCGCCCCATGACCTCGACGACCATGACCCGCTGGTGCGACTCGGCGGTGGTCTTCAACCGGTCGATCGCCTCGGTCGCCACGCCCACGGCGGTGTCGAAGCCGAAGGTGCGGTCGGTGGCCGAGATGTCGTTGTCGATCGTCTTCGGCACGCCGACGACCGGCATACCGGCGTCCGAGAGCATCCGGGCCGCGGTCAGCGTGCCCTCGCCGCCGATCGGGATGAGCACGTCGATGCCGTACGAGCGGGCCAGTTCCTCGCAGTTCTCGGCGGCCTCGCGCAGCCGGTCGCGCTCCAGCCTGGCCGAGCCGAGGATGGTCCCGCCGCGGGCCAGGATGCCGCTGACGGCATCGAGGTCGAGGGGGCGGAACCGGCCGTCGAGAAGACCCTTGAAACCGTCCTCGAAGCCGATGACCTCGTCGTCGTGGCCGGCGACGGCGCGGTGCACGACCGACCGGATCACGGCGTTGAGACCGGGGCAGTCGCCTCCGGCGGTGAGCACTCCGATGCGCATCCTGGTCTTTCTCCTGCTCCTGGGGTTCCCCATGGGCCGAGGGCCGGGGGAGGTACATATGAGCTCGTCCGATTGTTTCACGGGCCCGCAGCCGCCGCGCACCCCACGGGTCATGCGCCGTACCCATACGCCCGGGTACTGTCAAGAGGGGATGCCCAACGGGACGGGTGATTCTTCGTTCGAATACGGACGGGGAGCCCGGCCGGGAACGGGGAAGTCGTACGCCGACGACGCCCCGGCCACCGGGCAGACACCGCGCTCCGGCACACCGGCCGGCGCAAGGAACCTGGCCACGCGCCGGGCCCGACCCGCCGACGGGCCGGCACGGTGCGCGGCCACCCCTCCGCCCCGGCCGACCCGCCTCAGCCGGCCCGCGCCGCGGACGGCGGAACTCCGCCGCGCCCCGACGAGTCAGACATCAGACAGCCACCCACCGCACACGCACCACCCGGCAGGCAGGCACCCACCCGACAGGCACAGACACCCACCCACTCCCACACGCAGACACCCACCCCACGCGCACCCCACACGCAGACACCCGGCAGGCCCCCGCACCCACCTCCCCGGAGACGCCCGGCAGACGCCCACCCTCCCCACACAGCCGCCCGCCCAGCGCCCCCGGCCACCCCCCGGCAAGCGACCCAAAACCCAACAGCCCAGCAACCCCGCAGACCGCAGACCAGACCCACAACCCCACAGGCCACAAGCCACAAGCCACAAGCCACAAGCACCACAGCAAGCAGCGGCGCCAGCCGCACCGCCGGACGGGCGGCCCCGTACCCCAGTCGTACGGACCACCACCCGCCCGGCGGCCGACAGACGGCCAAGAGCCGATGCAGCCCAAGGATCGGAGAGCACGCGTGACGCGCAGCGTGTATGTGACCGGGATCGACCGCGGGGACGGCCGTCAGGTCGTCGAGCTGGGGGTCATGGAACTCCTGACCCGCCACGTGGACCGGGTGGGCGTCTTCCGCCCGCTGGTGCACGACGGGCCCGACCGCCTCTTCGAGCTGCTGCGCGCCCGCTACCGGCTCACCCAGCCGGCCGAGACCGTCTACGGCATCGGCTACGACGAGGCCGCCGCCCTCCAGGCCGAGCGCGGCACGGACGAGCTGGTGTCCGAGCTGGTCACCCGGTTCCACGCGGTGGCCAGGGAGTACGAGTACGTACTCGTACTCGGTAGCGACTACGCCGCCACCAGCCTCCCCGACGAGCTGCACCTGAACGCGCGGCTCGCCAACGAGTTCGGCGCGGCCGTGATAGCCGTGGTCGGCGGGCAGAACCAGACCGCCGAATCGGTGCGCTCCGAGGCCCGCAACGCCCACATCGCCTACCAGGCGCACGGCTGTGACGTGGTCGCCCTGGTCGTCAACCGGGTCGCCCCGGCCGACCGCGAGGAGATCGCCGGGCCGCTGGCCGAGCAGGTGCCGGTGCCCTGCTACACGCTGCCCGAGGACGGCTCGCTCTCGGCGCCCAGCGTCCGCCAGGTGGTGCACACGCTCGGCGCCGAGGTGCTGCTCGGTGACGCCGCCGGGCTCGCCCGCGACGTGCGCGACTTCGTCTTCGGCGGCGCCATGCTGCCCACCTTCCTGCCCGCGCTGACCGAGGGCGCCCTGGTGGTCACCCCGGGCGACCGCGCCGACCTGATCATCGGCTCGTTGGCCGCGCACAGCGCCGGCGCACCGCCCATCGCCGGCGTCCTGCTCACCCTGGACGCCCGCCCCGGGCCCGACATCCTGGCCCTCGCCTCCCGGCTGGCGCCCGGCACGCCGGTGATCTCGGTGCCCGGCGGCAGCTTCCCGACCGCGGCCGAACTGTTCGCACTCGAAGGCAAGCTGAGCGCAGCCGCGCCGCGCAAGGCCGAGACCGCGCTCGGCCTGTTCGAGCGGCACGTGGACACCGCCGAGCTGACCGAGCGGATCTCGGTGGCCCGCTCAAGCCGGGTCACGCCGATGATGTTCGAACACGAACTGCTGGAGCGCTCGCGCTCGCACCGGCGCCGCGTCGTGCTCCCCGAGGGCACCGAGGAGCGGGTGCTGCGCGCCGCCGACGTGCTGCTCCGCCGCGACGTGTGCGACCTGACGCTGCTCGGCGACGAGGACGCGGTCCGCAAGCGCGCCACCGAGCTGGGCATCGACCTGTCCGGCGCCCAAGTCACCGACCCGCACACCTCGCCGCTGCGCGACCGGTTCGCCGAGTTGTACGCGCAGCTCCGGGCGCACAAGGGCGTCTCGTACGAGCTGGCCTACGACGTCGTCGCCGACGTCTCCTACTTCGGCACCCTGATGGTCCAGGAGGGCCTGGCCGACGGGATGGTCTCCGGCGCGGTGCACTCCACCGCGGCCACCATCCGGCCCGCCTTCGAGGTGATCAAGACGGCGCCGGGGGCGCAGATCGTCTCGTCGGTGTTCTTCATGTGCCTGGCCGACCGGGTGCTGGTGTACGGCGACTGCGCGGTCAACCCGGACCCGAACGCCGAGCAGCTCGCTGACATCGCCATCCAGTCCGCGGCGACGGCCGCCAAGTTCGGCGTTGAGCCCAAGATCGCGATGCTCTCGTACTCGACCGGCACCTCCGGCTCGGGCGCCGACGTGGACAAGGTCCGCAAGGCCACCGAGCTGGTCCGCGAGCGGCGGCCGGACCTGCTCGTGGAGGGGCCGATCCAGTACGACGCGGCGGTGGACGCGGCCGTGGCCGCCACCAAGCTGCCCGACTCGCAGGTGGCCGGGCAGGCCACCGTGTTGATCTTCCCCGACCTCAACACCGGCAACAACACGTACAAGGCCGTCCAGCGCTCGGCCGGTGCCGTCGCCGTCGGCCCGGTCCTCCAGGGCCTGCGCAAGCCGGTCAACGACCTCTCGCGCGGCGCCCTCGTCCAGGACATCGTCAACACCGTCGCCATCACCGCCATCCAGGCCCAGGCACAGCCCGCCCAGGGCGCCCCCGCAGCCCCCGCCGTCCCCGCAGAGAAAGCACCGACCGCGTGAACCACTCCCCCGACCGCACCCGGGTGCTGGTCCTCAACTCCGGCTCGTCATCGGTGAAGTACCAACTCCTCGACATGGCCGACGGCAGCCGGCTGGCCGCCGGCATCGTGGAGCGCATCGGCGAGGGCGAGGTGCCCGACCACACGGCCGCCCTCGACCAGGTCGCCCAGCAGCTCTCCGCGCAGGGCCTCGGTCTCGACTCGCCCGCGCTGGCCGCCGTCGGCCACCGCGTGGTGCACGGCGGTACCCGGTTCACCGCACCGACGCTGATCACCGATGACGTGCTCGCCGAGGTGGAGAAGCTGGTGCCGCTGGCCCCGCTGCACAATCCGGCCAACGTCACCGGCATCAAGGTGGCCCGCAGGCTCCGCCCCGACCTGCCGCAGGTCGCCGTCTTCGACACCGCCTTCCACGCCACGATGCCGGAATCCGCCGCCCGGTACGCCATCGACGTGGACACCGCCGACCGGTACGGGGTACGCCGCTACGGTTTCCACGGGACCTCGCACTCCTACGTCGCGCGGGCCACCGCCACCCTGCTCGGCAAGGACGTCTCCGACCTCAACACGATCGTGCTGCACCTGGGCAACGGGGCCAGCGCCTCGGCCGTGGCCGGCGGCGTGTGCGTGGACACCTCGATGGGGCTCACCCCGCTGGAGGGCCTGGTCATGGGCACCCGCTCGGGCGACCTGGACCCGGCGGCCGTCTTCCACCTGGCCCGGGTCGGCGGGATGTCCATCGACGAGATCGACGCCCTGCTCAACAAGCACAGCGGGCTGATCGGGCTGTGCGGCGACAACGACATGCGCGAGATCGGCCGCCGGATGGGCGAGGGCGACGCGGAGGCGCAGCTCGCCTTCGACATCTACGTACACCGGCTGCGCAAGTACGTGGGCGCGTACACCGCGGTGCTCGGCCGGCTGGACGCCGTCGCCTTCACCGCCGGCGTCGGCGAGAACTCGGCCGCGGTGCGCGAGGCCACCCTGCGCGGCCTCGGCGTGCTCGGCATCGAGGTGGACGCCGTGCGCAACGCGCTGCGCGGCTCCAGCGGCCGGCTGATCTCCACCGCGGCCAGCCCGGTGGCGGTGGCGGTGATACCGACCGACGAGGAGTTGGAGATCGCCACCCAGACGTACGAGCTGGTTACGGCCTGACCGGCGGGCGCGCCGGGCCGCACCCGTCCCGCGAGCCGGGAACGGGGGGCGCGGCCGGGCCCCCGAATCGGTCTAGACCAGCCCTATAAATTCCGCGCTGAAACAAACGGATAGGATCTGCCCCATGCGCCGTTCCAAAATCGTCTGCACCCTGGGTCCCGCCGTCGACTCCTTCGATCAGCTCAAGGCGCTGATCGAGTCGGGCATGAACGTGGCCCGTTTCAACATGAGCCACGGGTCCCACTCGGAGCACGAGGAGCGGTACCACCGTCTCCGCAAGGCGTCCGCGGAGACCGGCCGGGCGGTGGGCGTGCTCGCCGACCTCCAGGGCCCCAAGATCCGGCTTGAGACCTTCGCCGACGGCCCGGTCGAGTTGGTGCGCGGTGACGAGTTCACCATCACCACCGAGGACGTCGCGGGCGACCGGACCATCTGCGGCACCACCTACAAGGGCCTGCCCGGCGACGTCTCCAAGGGCGAGTCCATCCTGATCAACGACGGCAACGTGGCGCTCCAGGTGATCGAGGTGGACGGCCCGCGGGTGCGGTCCATCGTCATCGAGGGCGGCGTGATCTCCGACCACAAGGGCATCAACCTGCCCGGCGTGGCCGTCAACGTGCCCGCGCTGTCCGAGAAGGACATCGAGGACCTGAAGTTCGCGCTGGAGCTCGGCTGCGACCTGGTCGCGCTCTCCTTCGTCCGGGACGCCGCCGACGTGCGCGACGTGCACCGGGTGATGGACGAGGTCGGCCGGCGCGTCCCGGTGATCGCCAAGGTGGAGAAGCCGCAGGCGGTGGCCAACATGGAGGAGGTCGTCGCGGCCTTCGACGGGGTCATGGTGGCCCGCGGTGACCTGGCGGTGGAGTACCCGCTGGAGAAGGTCCCGATGGTGCAGAAGCGGCTCATCGAGATGTGCCGCCGCAACGCCAAGCCGGTGATCGTGGCGACCCAGATGATGGAGTCGATGATCACCAACTCGCGACCGACCCGCGCCGAGGCGTCCGACGTCGCAAACGCGATCCTGGACGGCGCGGACGCGGTCATGCTCTCCGCCGAGTCCTCGGTGGGCGCCTACCCGCTGGAGACCGTCAAGACGATGTCGCGCATCGTCACCGCCGCCGAGCAGGAACTGCTCTCCCGCGGCCTCCAGCCGCTGGTGCCCGGCAAGAAGCCGCGCACCCAGGGCGGTGCGGTGGCCCGCGCCGCCGCCGAGATCGCCGACTTCCTGGACGCCAAGTCGCTGGTCGCCTTCACCAAGTCCGGCGACACCGCCCGCCGCCTCTCCCGCTACCGCGCCCAGCAGCCCATCCTGGCCTTCACCACGGACACCCTCACCCGCAACGTGCTCACGCTGAGCTGGGGCGTGGAGACCTTCGTGGTGCCGCACGTGGACAACACCGACGCCATGGTGGAACTGGTCGACGCCGAACTCCTCAAGCTCGGCCGCTACAACACCGGCGACACCATGATCATCACCGCCGGCTCGCCCCCCGGTGTCCCCGGCACCACCAACATGGTCCGGGTCCACCACCTGGGCGACTGAGGCACACCACGCGGGCACCTGCTGCCCGACGGCCCGCCCGCGCCCCCGGCCGGCCCCTGGCCCCGGTGGCGCGGGCGGACCCCGTACGGCAGTTGACCGAGCCCGTCCCGTACGGACCACGAACGGCTCCGTGCCGTACGGGCCCCACGGCCGGCACCATCCCGTACGGTGTCCGGCCCCGTCTGCTGTACGGGCCCACGACCGGCCCATCCGTACGGGCCCGCGGCTGACCCCGTCGCACACCGGCCCGTGGACGATCCACGGGTACGGGCCCAGGCCGACACCCTCCCGTACGCGAGCCCGATCGACCCCGGCCCGTACGGCGCCCGGCACGGCCGTGGGCCGCGCCCCCGATGGTGGTGGCGCGGCCCACGGTCTTGTGCGGCTCCCGAAAGGGTCAGTGTGCGGCCCGTGGCCGGGACGTGTCGGCCGGGACGCGCGTAGCGCTCCGGTGCCGCCGGGTGTCGCCCGTTATTTGCCGGTCTGGTACAGGTGCATGCCGGGCACCGTCAGCGTGCCGCCGAACTGGCCCGCCTGGGTGACCCGCACCTTGGTGAAGAAGAGCTCGGGGAAGGTCAGCGGCGGCGGGGCGTCGGGGCTGAAGGTGACCGGGATGATGCCCAGCAGATTGCCCTTCAGCTCCTCCGTGTACATGGTCACGGTGCCGTTCCGCATGGTCGAGTTGCTGCCCGGGCGGGCGTCCACGTGGGTGGTCGCGCTGCCGGGGCCGACCACGGTCTGCTTCAGGTCGTGGATGTCGATCGAGCTCGCGGTGAACTTCAGGACCGCCTTCTCCCGGCCGCTGAACGTCTTCACCTTCACGATGCCGTCGTACTTGAGGCCGTGCAGCGCCAGCAGGCTGCTCTCCAGAATCCACGGGTCCTCGGGCAGCAACGGGGCGTCCGCCTCCAGCGGGGCGTTGCGCAGCGCCGCCTCGTCCCGGACGGGGCACGGGTAGGGCTGCGGGTCGTCGGGGGACGGCAGGGTCGGCCCGGCGCTCGGCTCGGCACCGTCCTTGTCTCCCTCGCCGCCCTTGTCGCCCTCGTCGCCGTCCTTCGATCCGGTATCGTCCGCGGTCCCTTCGGCCCCCTCAGACCCGTGGGTTCCCGCGGTCGCGCCGGGCTTCGCGGACTCCTCGCCCCGCGCACGGCGCTCGGCACGCTCCCGCTCCGCCTTGGCGTCGGCCTCCCGCTGCGCCTTCTCGAACTGCTCCTTCTTCTCCTGGACCGTGCTGGCCTGGTCCTTGGCCGCGCCGTCGGCGGTGGCGTCCGACCCGTCTCCGCCCTTGCCTGACGGCTCGTCATGCGCCGTCGTGGGCCGCTGAGTCGGCCGCTGGGTCGACGGCGCGTCGGCGCCGTCACCGGTCGCGTCCGGCCGCGGGGTGGCGCTCGGCTTGGGCGTGGTGCTCGGCTGCGGGGCGGTCGGCGTCGCGTGCTTGCCGCCGCCGAGTAGGTCCTTCAGCGCGTCGCCCAGCCCCAGCGGGTCCAGCGGGTGGCGCGAGGGGCTCGGCGTGGCGGCGGGCTCCGGGTCCGCGGCGTCCGTGGCCGGCGACTTCGCGGCCGGCGGCTCCGGGGCCTGGGTGACGCCGGACGACGGCTCGTGCGCCGCGGGCTGCGGCGCCGCGCTCGTCCCGGAGCCGTCCGGGGTCCGCGCGGCGCCGGACGACGGCCCGCCCGTCGGCGAACTCCCGGGCTGCTGGCCCGTGTTGGGCGCGTCCTGCTGGTCGCCCTGGTCCGTGCGGTCGCCATCCGGTGCTCCGGTACGCCCCTGCGTCCCCTCGCCCCGGCCGTCCGAACCCTTCGCGTCCTGCGGGTCCTTGCCGTCCTGCCCGGCCTTGCCGTCCTTATCGTCCTTGCTGCCCTTGGCGTTCTTGTCGTCCTTGCCTTCGGTGCCGTCCTGCGGCTCGTCCGGCTGGGTCACGCAGGGCCCCGGCTTGAAGCGGTCCTTGGCCTGGGTGTCGGCCTGGGCGAGTTGCGGGGTCAGCCCCATGCCCATGAGGACCGCCGTGGGCATGGCCGCCAAGGCGATGGCCTTGCCCGCGGGCACCTGCAACCGGGTCAGCATCGACTTCTTCGGGGCGGCGTGCCGCGGCCCCGCCTTGGTCCGGCGGCGCGGCTCGCCCCCCGGTGCCCCCTCTTCACCCCGCACGATGCCTCCCATTCCTGGATTCCTGGTCCGGCGTGGCCCCGGCGTCCGGCCCGGTCTCGGCCTCCGCCGGCTGCGGCGCACCCTCCTCGCCCACGATCGGCTCGGGCCCCGCGATCTGCGCTTCCTTCCCCAACTGCACGGCCGGCGCGGGCTGGACGCCGGGGCCGGGGTCCGGGTCCGGATGCAGATCATGGTGCGCGTCCTGGTCCGCGCCCTTGCCCGACTCGGCGGCGAGCACCTCGCCCGGCGCCCAGGAGACGCCCAGCGCGCCGCCGAACAGCGCGAGCAGGAAACCCATCAGGAAGCCCCCGAAGTTGGAGACCACCAACGACACCAGCCCGAGCAGGATCGCGGCGACCCCCGCGAAGACCCGGGTGGCGGACTGGAACCACATGGTCAGGCCCAGCACCACCAACAACACGCCGATGATCAGCGAACCGGACCCGGCGGTGGTGGACATCCGGATGGTCAACTGGCCCATGGTGAGGTTGGCGTACGGGAAGTACGCGATGGGGAGCCCGCCGAGCAGGGTCAACAGCCCCGCCCAGAACGGACGCTGCCAGCGCCACGCGCGAAACGCCGCCCGTAGCTGGCCCACCCGGTCACGCGCCCCCGGCGACTCGGCGCCCATCGAAACCCCCGGCGACTCGGCACTCATCGAAAACAGCTCCCTGGGGCTGGCGATCGCATCGTCGATCGCAAGTGTTCACAGCGTGAGCACGGGGGTGAGGGGCGATGCCCCCCACCCGCCTCAGTGCCTCAGTAGCACTCGTGCTTGCCCTTTTGCACGTTCATCGACAGGCCCGAGAGCTTGAAGGTGCCCGCGCTGGTCGCCCAGGCGGTCTGCTTGACATCCTTCAATTGCGCCCTGTCGGCTTCCTGGGCGAACGAACCGAGGTCCGCAGCGTCGCCCTTCTTGACGCCAGGGCCGTACTTCGTATCTCCGGCCGCCACACCGATGTTGATGTCAGTGAACGTCGCATCGGCGTTCAACTGGTCGAGATCGATGTAGAGGTTCTTGGCCTTCACCGGGTTGCCCGCCTTCGTACCGGCCGACAGCTTCAGCGACACGTCGCCGAAGAGTGGGACCGGGATGACGACGGACTGGCAGAGGTTCTTGATCGTGGCGCTATCGAAGGCCGACACGGCGACGGGGATCTTCTTGCCCCCGCGCTGTGTGTCGATCGCGCCGTACTGGACGAACCCCCTACCGTCGAGCTCTCCGGCGGTGACCTTGAACTGCTGACCGGAGACGCTGAACGAAGCGGCCAGCGCCCCCTGCGAGAGGGCCACGCCAATGGCGGCCGTCGCAGCGACGCTCGGCACCATGACGACGGCGAACCGCTTCCATCTAGTCCCGCCACGAGCCAGGGACTCCATGACTTTCCTCCTTCTCGGACGTACATCTCCGGAGCCAGGCCGCCCGCTGTGACCGGAGCGGTCTGGTCTGAGATGGGAGAAGTGCTACGTCCTCGGGAAGGAGAGCGCCCGCGCCGGGCAGGGTGCACCCGGATCACCGGCGATCACCCCCGAGCGACAACCACTGCCGCGCTGGGCGCGCGACCTTGCCGGACAGGCCCTGCCGCGGTGGGCAGAGACCCCCCTGTCCAGAAGCCGGCCCACCTGCCGCCGACCCGCTCGGTGGGGACCCACGACCCCCCAGCCCCGACTGGCTGCCGTGCTGTGGGAATGGACCGAGCTTGGCCGATCGTGGTCCATCCACGGCGTCGACACAAGGGGTTCATTACTTGCGAGTAACGCGCGGATAACCGAACCGGCGCTGGCCGATATCGGCCGCACACCGAGGGTCGCCGGCAACTGGTCGGAAAGTAACGGATATGCCGCACCAAAGAAGGACATACATCCGCGGTCCACTTACTACGAGTAACAGCGGTCGCGTTTACCAAGTTTTGGTAAAGCGCGACCGCTGCTTCGTTTGGATCGAGGTGTGTCCAAGGTGTGAATATGCGGGGCCGGACCTGAGGTCGGCCGCGGGGCTAGAACAGCACGCGGGCCAGGGCGCTGCGGGCGGCGACGACGCGGAGGTCATCGGCGCCGATCACCTCGAAGAGTTCGAGGAGCCGCACCCGGGCCGCCTCCCGATCGTCCCCGAAGGTCCGCTTCACGAGGTCCACCAGCCGCCCGAAGGCGTCGTCCACGTGACCGCCGACCAGATCGAGGTCGGCCGCCGCGAGCTGGGCCGGCACGTCGGTCGGCCCGTCGGCCGCGGCCTTGCGCACCTGCTGCGCGTCCAGCCCCTGCACCCGGCCGAGCAACTGGGTCTGCGCGAGGCCGAGCTTGGCCTCCGCGTTGTTCGGGTCGTCGGTGAGCACGTTCCGGTACGCCTGCTCGGCGCCGGCCAGATCGCCCGCGTCCAGCGCCTGGTGCGCGGCGGAGAGCGCCGCGTCGTACGGGCCCGGGGGCTGCTCGGTCTCCTCGGCGCCCTCGGCGATCGCATCCGGGTCCACCGTGAGCCCGACGATGCCGAACTGCTGCTCGGCGGCCTGGATGAGCTGGTCGAAGACCTGCCTGACCTGCGCTTCGGGGGCCGCGCCCTGGAACAGCGGCACCGGCTGGCCGGCGACCACCGCGAAGACGGCCGGAATGCCCTGCACCCCGAACTGCTGGAACAGCGCCTGGTTCGCCTCGACGTCGATCTTGGCGAGCACGATCCGGCCCGCGTACTCCCGGGTGAGCCGCTCCAGGATCGGGCTGAGCTGCTTGCACGGCTCACACCACTCGGCCCAGAAGTCGATGACGACGGGGACCTCGGTGGAGCGCTGGAGGACCTCCTGCTGGAAGTCGGCCTCGCCGACGTCGAGCACCAGTCGCACGGAGCCGGGGGCCGCGCCCCCCTGGGCCGCCTGCTGGGCCCGTGCCTGCTCCGCCTTCTGCTTGGCTTCCCCGGCCGCCTTGACCGCGGCGAGGTCGACTACTCCCATGGGCAAATTCCGTGGCTGCATGAGTACATCCTCTCCTTTCCGCGCGGCGATCGGAAAACGCTTCGTGCGATGCGTGCACCGGGCCCCTCGAAGACGCGCCGCCGGTGTGCGGAGCGCGGGCGGGGCCCGGCGTGACCCCGAAGGGCCGGGTGCCGGCGCCGGGTCCCCACCCGGCGCCGAGAAGTCTGCCGGCCGCGTCCCTGGACCTCGCTCCGACCGGAATCCACCCTGGTCAAAGCTGGTCAGCCGACGTGGCCGCGGAGCGTGGCTGCCACTCTTTCGATACGGGTCGTAGCGTAACTGCCGGTCCCGGGCGGCCCACAAGATGCTGGGAGGATACGGTTCGTGATCTCGCTCACGACGCTCCACCTTCTTTTGGTTACCCGGGGGTAAGGTCGCCCGCATGCCGTGTCCCACGCACCGCCGCAGCACCGGCCGGACCGGTCGGCCCCGCAGCACGGAGGCAGACCGGGCGATCCTGGACGCCACCCGTGCCGCGCTGGTCGAACTGGGTTGGGGAAAGCTGACGCTGAGCGACGTCGCCGCCCGGGCCGGGGTCGCCAAGACCACCCTGTACCGCCGGTGGGCGGGGAAGAACGAACTGGTCGTGGACGCGGTGGCGGACCTCTTCGACGAGCACCTGGAACTGCCCGACCGGGGCAGCCTGTACGCCGACGTGGAGGGCGTGGTGCTCCAGTTCGCCGCGCTGCTTGAGCGGCCGGAGACGCAGACCGCGCTGATGGCGGTGGTCGCCGAGGCCACCAGGGACGAGGCGCTGCGGGACCGCATCCGGTACGCCATCGTCGAACGGCAGAAGCGGCTGGTGCTGCTCGGCCGGGAACGCGCCCAGGCCCGCGGTGAACTCCCGCTCGACGAGGACGCCTCGGTCGCCGCCCGCCAGGCCGACCTGATCTTCGATCTGATCGCGGGCACGGTGGTGCACCGCGCCCTGGTCAGCGCGGAACCGGTGGACGCGGAGTGGGCCGCGACCTTCAGCACGCTGGTGGTCACGGGGGTGCGGGCGAGCGTGGGGGCCGGGCCTGAGGGGGATGCGGTGGCCGCGGCCAGTGCCGCATCCGAGTCCGGGGCCGGGATCGGGAACGGAGCCGGGCCCGGGGCCAAGAACGGGAAGGGGAACGGTGCCGGGTCCGGGAACGGGGCCGACGGCCGCCGCCCCGTGTCGGCCCGCCCCGCGGACGGCGACTGACGGCCCGCCACGGCGGGCCCGGGCGAGGGCTGACGGCCCGCCACGACGGGCCCGCGGCTCCCGCACCGCCCACGCCACCCGTGCCGCACCGGTATCTGAACCACCCACAGCCCCAGCCCCCAAGAAGAAGCTGGGGGCCACGAGCCCCATAAGGCCCCGCCTCCCCCAGCCCCCAGCGCTCCCCAGCTCCCCAGCTCCCCAGCTCCCCAGCTCCCCAGGAAAAGAAGAGCCCCACAGGGCCCAAGCCCCCCGTCGGGGTGGGGATTTCCCCAGGGTGACGGTGCTCGTGAGGCACCCGCGCGGCGGGCTGGTAACCGGCTGCCGCGCCGCGCGGCGCCGGGCGAGGATGAGCACATGAGCCGACACCACACCTCAACTGCCGGCACGGCGGGGCCGATCCGCGCCCGCCGCCGTACCACCGTGACCGCCGCCGCCGTGCTGCTCGCCGTCTGCGCGACGCCGGCGCTCGCCGCCCCCGGCCCGGCGCCGCAGCGCGCCGCGGACGCGACCGCCGCGACCGGCACCACCACCGCGGCCCACGCCGGCCGCGGCACCCTGCACTCGATCACCCCGCTCCCCCGGCTCTCCCGGGACGAGGTCAGCCGGACGCTGGCGGACGCCGGCGTGGACGTGAGCGCGGTACGCCACGGCGTCGCCTCGTACCGGCTGGACTACGCCACCCGCACCCCCACCGGCCGTCCCACCACCGCGTCCGCGCTGCTGGTCCTGCCGGAGGGCGGCGGGCACCGGCTGACCACCGTGGCCGAGATGCACGGCACCACCGTCTACCGCGAGGACGCGCCCTCCACCGGGGACAACGCCACCGACCTCGGGGCGCTGCTGTACGGCTCGGGCGGGCGGGCCGTCGTCGCCCCCGACTACCTGGGGCTCGGCACCGGCCCCGGCACCCACCCGTACATGGACACCGCGTCCTCGGTGACCGCGTCGATCGACGCGCTGCGCGCCGCCCGCACCGCCACCGCCAGGCTCGGCCGCGCGCTCACCGGCGACGTGCACGTGACGGGCTTCTCGCAGGGCGGGCAGGTCGCCATGGCGGTCGGCAAGGAGCTGGCCCGCGGCGCCGACCGGCACTTCAGGCTGCGCTCGCTCACGCCGGTCAGCGGCCCGTACGACATCGGCGGCCAGGAGTTGCCTGCCATCTTCGACGGCCGCGTCGACCAGGTCTCGGCGGTCTTCTACCTCTCGTACTTCCTCACCGCGCAGAACAAGCTGCACCACCTGTACGGGGACCCGCGCGAGGTGTTCCGGCAGCCGTACGCGGACCGGGTGGAGGAGCTGCTGAACAACGACCACACCGAGGAGGAGGTGGCCCGGGGGCTTGCGCCCACCGTGCAGGAGTTGCTGACCGACGAGTGGATCGAGCGGCTCAAGCACCCGACCGGCAAGCTGGCCGATGTGGTCGCGCGCAACGACACCACCTGCGACTGGCGCCCGCGCGTCCCGGTGCGCCTGCACACCGCCGCCGGCGACCGCGACGTGCCCATCGGCAACACCACCTCCTGCGTCGCGGCCCTCGCCGAGCACGGCGCCCGCGCCGAGGTCATCGACCACGGCCAGGTCCCGCACTTCGGCGCGTACCGGGCCGCGATCGCCGACAACGCACGGTGGTTGGCCCGCCACGGCTGAGCCCCCGCCCGCAGCCGGCGCCGCACCGCGCGCCCGCACTCCCCCGCACACCACCCGCCCCCACGGGTGCGCACCCCACAACTCCGCGCCCCACCACCGCAGACCGCACCCGCAGCCGCTCCGGGTCAACCCCCGGCGGGTGCGGTCTGCCCCCGGATTCCCCTACGGGGAAACCCACCCCCAAGAGGGGGACGCACCCGATGGTGGCCGGGGCCGGCGTGCTCAACGATCAAGGCATGACCTCACGTGAGAGCCGGTTCACCGCCCGTACCAGCGTCGGGCTGACCGCCCTGGCCACCGCGCTGCTGACCGCCGTGTGCGCCGCCCCGGCCCTGGCCGCGCCGCCCGCGCCGTCCGCCCCGAGCACCCCGAACGCCCCCGCTGGCCCGCACCCGTCCGCCGCCGACACCGCCCGCCCCACCGACCGGGCCCGCGGCACGCTGCTCTCGGTGACCCCGCTCCAGCAGGTGTCCCGGGAGAAGGTCGCCGAGGTCGTCCGGGCCAACGGCACCGACGCCGACTCGGTGCGGTACGGCATCGCCGCGTACCGCCTGACCTACGCGACCGTCTCCCCCACCGGGCAGCCCACCACCGCGTCCGCCCTCTTCGTCCTGCCCGACGGCGGCGCCAAGCGCCTGGCCACGGTGGCCGAGCACCACGGCACCACCGGCTACCGCGGCGGCGCGCCCTCCACCGGCGGCGACTACTCCACCCTGGGCGCCTGGCTGTACGCCTCCGGCGGGCGGGCCGCCGTCGCCCCCGACTACCTGGGCCTTGGCACCGGGCCCGGCACCCATCCGTACGTGGACACCGCGTCCTCGGTGACCGCGTCGATCGACGCGCTGCGCGCTGCCCGCACCGCCGCCACCCAGCACGGCCGCACCCTCACCCGCGACGTGCACGTGACGGGCTTCTCGCAGGGCGGGCAGGTCGCCATGGCGGTCGGCAAGGAGCTGGCCCGCGGCGCCGACCGGCACTTCAGGCTGCGCTCGCTGGCTCCGGTGGCCGGCCCGTACGACATCGCGGGCCAGGAGCTACCGGCCCTCTTCGACGGCCGCATCGAGGACGGTTCGGCCGTCTACTACCTCTCGTACTTCCTCACCGCCCAGAACCGGCTGCACCACCTGTACGGGGACCCGCGCGAGGTCTACCGGGAGCCGTACGCCAGCACCATCGAGGCGCTCTTCGACAACGACCACACCGAGGAGGAGATCGCGCGGGGGCTCGCGCCGAACATCAAGGCGCTGCTGACCGACGAGTGGGCCACGCGGCTCAAGCACCCCACCGGCAAGCTGGCCGAGGTCATCGCGCGCAACGACGGGGCGTGCGAGTGGCAGCCGCGGGTGCCGGTGCGGCTGCACACCTCCACCGGCGACCGCGACGTGCCGATCGGCAACGCCACCTCGTGCGCCGGGATGTTGGCCGAGCGCGGCGTGCGCGCCAAGGTGATCGACCACGGCGACCTGGACCACGGCGACACCTACTTGCGGGCGATCGGCCAGAACGCCAACTGGTACGCGCGCCTGGGGTGAGGCACCGGCTGCGGACGTCGGGCACCGGCGGCGTACGCACGAAGGCGGTCCGCGCACCCCGGGGGGCGCGGACCGCCGTGCGTCATGGGTCGTGCGGTGCGGGAGCCGGTCAGAAGCCGATCGGCTCCGTCCAGCCGCCCCACTCCTCGCGCAGCACGCCGCAGATCTCACCTAGGGTGGCCTCGGCGCGGACCGCGGTGAGCATGGGCTCGATCATGTTGGAGCCGTCGCGCGCGGCGGCGAGCATCGCGTCCAGCGCGGTGCGCACCACGGCGTCGTCGCGCCGGCTCTTGCGGTCCGCGAGCGAGCGCACCTGCTCCCGCTCGACCTCGTGGCTGACCCGCAGGATCTCCAGGTCGCCGGTGACCGAGCCGTGGTGGACGTTGACGCCGACGACGCGCTTGTCGCCCTTCTCCAGGGACTGCTGGTACTGGAAGGCGGATTCGGCGATCTCGCCGGTGAACCAGCCGTCCTCGATGCCGCGCAGGATGCCGGAGGTGATCGGGCCGATCGGGTGCTGCCCGTCGGGCACCGCCCGCAGGCCGCGCTCCTTGATCTGCTCGAAGATCTTCTCGGCGTCGGCCTCGATCCGGTCGGTCAGCGCCTCCACGTACCAGGAGCCGCCGAGCGGGTCGGCCACGTTGGCGACGCCGGTCTCCTCCATCAGCACCTGCTGGGTGCGCAGCGCGATCTCCGCGGCCTGCTCGCTGGGGAGCGCGAGGGTCTCGTCCAGCGCGTTGGTGTGCAGCGAGTTGGTGCCGCCGAGCACCGCGGACAGCGCCTCGACCGCGGTGCGCACCACGTTGTTGTACGGCTGCTGCGCGGTCAGCGAGACGCCGGCGGTCTGGGTGTGGAAGCGCAGCCACTGGGCCTTGTCGGACGTCGCCCCGTACACGTCGCGCATCCAGCGGGCCCAGATCCGGCGGGCCGCGCGGAACTTGGCGATCTCCTCGAAGAAGTCCAGGTGGGCGTCGAAGAAGAAGGACAGGCCCGGGGCGAAGGTGTTCACGTCGAGGCCGCGGGAGAGGCCGAGCTCGACGTAGCCGAAGCCGTCGGCGAGCGTGTACGCGAGCTCCTGCGCGGCCGTCGCCCCGGCCTCGCGGATGTGGTAGCCGGAGACGGAGAGCGGCTTGTAGGCGGGGATGCGCTCGGCGCAGTGCTCCATCAGGTCGCCGATCAGGCGCAGGTGCGGCTGCGGCGGGAACAGCCACTCCTTCTGCGCGATGTACTCCTTGAAGATGTCCGTCTGGAGCGTGCCGTTGAGGACGCCGGGGTCGACGCCCTGCCGCTCGGCCGCGACCAGGTACATGCAGAACACCGGCACCGCGGGCCCGCTGATCGTCATCGAGGTGGTGACGTCGCCGAGCGGGATGTCCTTGAACAGGACTTCCATGTCGGCGGCCGAGTCGATGGCCACGCCGCAGTGCCCGACCTCGCCGAGCGAGCGCTCGTCGTCGGAGTCGCGGCCCATCAGGGTCGGCATGTCGAAGGCGACCGAGAGGCCGCCGCCGCCCGCCGCGAGGATCATCTTGTAGCGCTCGTTGGTCTGCTCGGCGTTGCCGAAGCCCGCGAACTGGCGGATGGTCCAGGTCCGACCGCGGTAGCCGGTCGGGTGCAGGCCACGGGTGAAGGGGTACTCACCGGGCCAACCGATGCGTTCGAAACCGGCGACGGTGTCACCGGGGGCGGGGCCGTACACCGGCTCGACGGGGTCTCCGGAGAGCGTGGTGAAGTCGGCGTCACGCTTGCGTGCCGCGTCGAACCGGGCCTGCCAGCGACGGCGGCCGTCCTCAATGCCTTCGGCGTCCATGCCAGCAAATTTACTTGGACGTCCTAGTAATTGTCGATGGCTGGCCGCGTCACATGGCCCACACCCCGCCCCGGCCCCGCCAGGTGGCCGGCCGCCGCGGCGCCCGCACCGCCGGGGCCCGGCCCGCCCCGGCCCCGGACGACACGGAGGGGCGCGCCGCGGCACGCCCCTCCGTCAAGCTCTTCATTTGTCGCGCTCACTGCCGTGACCTGCGCGAACGCCGCCCTCAGCGGCATCGTCCGGCGGCACCAGCGGCCGACCGGGGCGAAGCGGGCCCCCGCCGTCCGCCGGATCGCCCGCACCGCGGGCCGCCCCCACCGCGCGCCGTGGCCCACCCGGCGGACGAGAGGGGTGGCACGTCACACGTCGTACGTGATGCGTGGTGCGCCCTGCGTCGTACGTCCCCCGCTGTGCGTCACGCGTCGTACGCACGTGTCGCGCGGCAGCCGGGGCTGCGGGGCGGCGCCGAGCGGACGCGGGCCCCGGAGCCGGGGCGCGGTCCGGGCCGGCGCTCAGGCGTTGGCGGGCTCGGTCTCCGCGGTGATCAGCGGCTCGACCTCCTGGACGACCTTGCGCTCCACGAAGAACGCGGCCGTCGGGATGGTGCCGGAGACCAGCACCCACAGCAGCTTGCCAAACGGCCACCTGGCCTTCTGGCCCAGGTCGAAGGCGAAGATCAGGTAGATGATGAACAGCACGCCGTGGATCTGCGAGATGACCAGGGTCGCGTCGGCGCCCTTGTCGAAGCCGTACTTGAAGATCATGGAGGTGCAGAGCACCAGCAGCATCACGGCGGTGATGTAGGCCATCACCCGGTAGCGGGTCAACACGCTTCGCTTCATGGATACGAGCGTAACGGCCCGTTCCGTACGGATCTTGGCCGGCCCTGCGCGCCGCTCGCCGCTGCGCTACGAGGCGTGCACTACGAAGCGCCCGCAACAGGCGGCCCGGCGGGCGGGCCGTCGGCCGCGGCAGCCGCGTCGTCGAAGTCGCCGGCCGCCACCCGCAGCGGGCGCAGCAGGTCGAAGACCTCCTCGCACTGCTCGGCGCCGTAGGTGCCGAGTCCGAAGCCGATGTCCATCAGGTCCTTCGTCGCGGCCTCCACCACCTCGCGCCCCTGGTCCGTGATGGAGGCGAGGGTGCCCCGCCCGTCGTTGGGGTTGGGCCGCTTGGCCACCAGGCCCGACTTGACGAGCCGGTCCACCGTGTTGGTGACCGAGGTCGGGTGGACCATCAACCGTTCGCCGATCTTCGACATGGGCAGTTCACCGGATTTGCTGAAGGTGAGCAGCACCAGCGCCTCGTACCGGGCGAAGGTCAGCCCGTACGGCTTGACGGTCGCGTCCAACTGCCCGAGCAGGATCTGCTGGGCGCGCATGATCGAGGTGATGGCGGCCATCGCCGGCGCGGGTCCCCAGCGCTGCTGCCAGAGTTCGTCGGCCCGGGCGATGGGATCGAAGGGGAGACTGAGCGGTTTGGCCACGGCACCGACCCTATCCGCCAGTCATATGCTGGTCAGCCCCGTCTCAGAGTTCGGCCGCATTTCCCACTCGCCCCGGCGCGGGGCCGAACGCGGCCCCTCTCGTACGCCGCACGGGCCGTCCCGTACGCCGCCCGCGCACCGTCCGGTACGCGTCCGGCGCCGCCCGCCAGTGGCCGGCGGGGGCACCGGAGGCGGCACGGCTCAGCCCTTCTTCTCGAAGACGACCTCCGGGTTGGCCGGGCTCTCGGCGTCCAGCAGCGGCTGCGGCACCCCGCGCAGGTGCTGGTCGAAGAAGGCGCCCACATAGCCGCGGGTGATCTGCTGCGAGCGGGTGCCCGAGAGCGGGATCGCCGGGTCCTGGTAGCCCAGTTGCTCGGCCAGCACCGGCCAGTCGGTGAAGCTGAGGTGGCCCGCGGTGCGCACGGACAGCCAGCGCTTCCAGCCGTCGAGCCGCTGCCAGGCGTCCTGCCAGGAGGTGTCGTCCAGGTCCGGCGGCATCAGCGCCATGTCGCTGCTGATCATCAGGAACGGCCGGCCGCCCAGACCGCCGCCCGGCACCGGCGTGAAGAAAGTGCCGTCCAGGTTGACCCCGGCTCGCACCCGCGGGTCGGCCGCCATGGTCGCCGCGGTGCCCGCGCCGCCGATGGAGTGGCCTGCCATGCCGATGCGGGAGGAGTCGATCAGCTTGGCGTGCCGCCAGGTGGCCCGCGGCCCGGTCAACTCGTCGAGCAGGAAGGACACGTCCTTCGCCCGGCCGTCGGAGACCCGGCGCAACTCCTCGGTCGGCAGCACCTGTTCACAGGAGACGCAGTCGAGCAGCCGCCCGCCGGGGAAGCTGGAGCCGCCCGACTCGTACGCGTGGTCCACGCTGGCCACCACGTAGCCGCGGCTGGCGAGCTCCTCGGCCAGCACGGTGAGCGAGGAGCGCTGCATGGTGTACCCGGGCGAGAGCACCACCAGCGGGTACGGGCCGCCGGCGCGCAGCGGGCGGGCGCCCGCGCGGGCGTTGGTGCGGGTGCTGCTGAGCTCCCGGGGCGTCAACAACTTGCCGACCTCGCCCTGGGCGTCGAGCAGGGCCTTGGACTCGGCCTCGGTCTGGTAGCCGGCCCGGTGGCCGGTGCCGGGGGCCGCCGGGTAGTAGAGGGAGACCATCAACTCGCGGTCGGCGGTGGGCACCCACGGGTCCTTGCGGTCCTCGTCCACCAGGTGCAGCACGTCACGGCCGACGGCGTGCGCGCCGGTCGGCCGCGGCAGGCGCAGCGTGACGCCCTTGGCGTCCCCCGTCCCGCCGGCGACGTGCGCCCCGGGGGCGAGGTCGGCCCGGTCGGTCGCCGCCGGACCCCGCGGGTCGGCCACCGCCGTGCTGGTGAGGGTGGCCGGCACGGCGATGGCCAGGGTCACGAGCGTGGTCGTCAGACCGCGAGTGATCTTGTTCATGGCCGCGACCCTAGGCCACGTTAGGTGGCCCTTACCTCATCCTCAGGTCGTATGTCGCGGCCCGTTGCGGGGCGGTCGGGGGCCGGCCGGGAGCCGGCGGGGGCGCCCGCGGGGGGCCGGAGCCGCCCGGCTCGTACCCGGTCCGCACCGTCCGTCCGGTGGGCTGATTACCACCGCTTACCACCGCCTCGCCGCCGGGCGGGGTCGGGCCGGGACATCATGAGGGGCGCCGCGCCTGCCGGTGACCGAAGGGGAGGGGACGGGCAGCGAGTGCGGGACCGGAACATCGCGCGGGAAGGGCCACGCTCAGGGACGCGGGTCTGCTCTTCCCACCACGGACGAGGGGTGATCGTGCAGTACCAGAGTGAGACGCAGGGCGAGCAGGCCCCCACCCCGGACACCTGGGGCGCGTGCCCGCGCCAGGGCCTGGCGCAGGGGCGGTCCCGATGAACGACCGCGACTACGCCCCCGACGCCGAACCCACCGGCACGAAGTGCCCGTGGTGCCACGGGACCGGCACCGTGCACCACATGTACGCGTACGCACCGGGCGTCGACCCCTTCGGCAACGACACGCTGACCGTCGGCCGGGCCGGCACCTGCAAGCACTGCCGGGGAACCGGGGAGTACGAATCGGAACTCGACCCCACGCTCGACGCCTGGCGCCGCGGCGCGCAGTGAGCCCGCGGGCGGCGGGGGGGGCGGACGCACCACGGCGGGCGGCTCCGTCTCGGTCTGTCCCGCCGGAGACCGGGCAGCTCGGTCTAGATCCGCCCCGCCCGGGCCAGGGTTCATCCGGCAGAGTTCCGCCCCGGCCGCATCCGTGCCGGCCGGGGCAGAGCCGTCAGTGGGGAGCCGTCAGCCGTCAGCCAGGTGTCGCTCGACGGTCTCCACCTTGGAGGTCAGGCCGTCCACCACGCCGGGCCTGATGTCGGCCTTGAGGACCAGGCTGACCCGCGGGGCGCGGGCCTCGACCGCCGCGACGGCGCGCTTGACGACGTCCATGACCTCGTCCCACTCGCCCTCGATCGAGGTGAACATGGCGTCGGTGCGGTGCGGCAGGCCCGACTCGCGGACCACGCGCACGGCGTCGGCGACATAGGAACCGACGTCCTCACCGACGCCGAGCGGGGTGACGGAGAAGGCGACGATCATGCGTTGACGATGCCTTCCTTGCGGGCCCTGGCGGCGATGACCCCGGCCTCCGCCTCGCGCTTGAGCTTGCGCTCGGCGAAGAAGCCGCCGGTGGGCAGCACGGACAGGACGAAGTACAGGGCTGCGGTGCGCAGCGACCAGCGGGTGCGGCTCCAGGAGTCGGCCCAGAAGATCACGTACAGCACGAACAGCACGCCGTGCACCATGCCCATGACCGGCACCGCGTTGAAGTCCGTGGTGCGCTTGAGGACCGAGCAGAGGATGAGGATCAGGAAGGAGATGGCCTCCGGCGCGGAGACCAGGCGGAGCCGGCGCAGGGCGGAGGCGGTCTTGATGTCCACGGGGGCACCTTCAGGGGTTGAGGAGGCGGGAGGACCGTGTTGCGGCGGCGGGCGCGGACACCCCTTGTGCCCGCCTTCACAAGCTCTGCCATTGTGACAGTTACCTGGACGATCACTGCTCGGGGGTCCGCTGTCCGGCGATCGGTCAGGATCTGTCCGACGCCGGGCGCTGGGCGATAGCGTCGGGCCGTGGCTCACTTTCGGCTCCAGGGGAGCAAGGTCCTCGCCGTCGATCTGACCGGCGACACCGTCAAGGCCAAGAAGGGCTCGATGGTGGCGTACGACGGCGAGATGACCTTCAAGAAGAAGACCGGCGGTGGGGAGGGTCTACGGGGCATGGTCACCCGGCGGCTCACCGGCGAACAGATGGAGGTCATGGAGGTCAAGGGGCAGGGCACCTGCTACTTCGCCGACCGGGCCAGCGAGATCAACCTGGTCACGCTGCACGGCGAGAAGCTGTACGTGGAGGCCAGCAACCTGCTGTGCACCGACGGCGCGCTGCGCACCGGCACCACCTTCACCGGGCTGCGCGGCGCCTCGCAGGGCAACGGCCTGTTCACCACCACCGTGGAGGGCAGCGGCCAGGCCGCGCTGGTCTCGGACGGGCAGGCGGTCGTGCTGCGGGTGACGCCCGACTACCCGCTGCGGGTCGACCCGGGCGCGTACGTCGCCCACACCGGCCACCTCCAGCAGCACTTCCAGTCGGGCGTGAACTTCCGCAGCTTCATAGGCGAGGGTTCGGGCGAGGCGTTCCAGATCCGCTTCGAGGGCGAGGGCCTGGTGTACGTGCAGCCCAGCGAGCGCAACACGGTCGGGGGTGAGGTCTGATGCCGTTCAAGGTGCTCAACTCGCGGATGGTGGAGGCCGCGGTCATGCCCGGGCAGACCATGTTCAGCCAGCGCGGCGCGATGCTCGCCTACCGCGGCGAGGTGTCGTTCACGCCCAGCATCACCGGCGGGCAGGGCGGGGTGATGTCGATGATCGGCCGCCGGGTGGCGAACGAGGCGACGCCGCTGATGACGGTGAAGGGCAGCGGCTCGGTGCTGTTCGGGCACGGCGGCCACCACGTGCACGTGGTGGACCTGACCGGCGAGACGCTGTACGTGGAGGCCGACCGGCTGCTGGCGTTCGACGGGACGCTGCGGCAGGGGACGATGTTCATGGGTTCGCAGGGCGGCGTGATGGGCATGGTGCGCGGCCAGGTGACCGGGCAGGGCCTGTTCACCACCACGTTGGAGGGGCACGGCTCGGTGGCGGTGATGGCGCACGGCGGGGTGATCGAGCTGCCGATCGCGCCGGGCCGCGACATCCACGTCGACCCGCAGGCGTACGTCGCCCACCGCGGCCAGGTCCGCAACAAGCTCACCACCGCCATCGGCTGGCGCGAACTCGTCGGCCGTGGCTCGGGCGAGGGCTTCCAACTCGTCCTGTCCGGCACCGGAACCGTGTACGTCCAGGCGTCCGAGGAGAAGCTATGACCGGCCCCGTCGTCTTCGACGCGCACTCGCTGCCCGCCAGCGACAACGTCAACGCGTACGCGTTCAGCGTCGCCTTGGACGGCCAGTGGTTCCTCCAGAAGGGCAAGATGATCGCCTACTACGGCGACATCGACTTCCACGGCGTGGGGCTCGGCCGGCTCGACCGGCTGATCGCCCGCAGCTTCCACTCCCCCCTGCACGCGGCGGACTGGGTGGTGGCCGAGGGGCGGGGCAAGATGGTGCTGGCCGACCGGGCCTTCGACGTCAATTCGTACGACCTGGACGACGGCAACCTGACGATCAGGTCCGGCAATCTGCTGGCCTTCCAGCCCTCCCTGTCGTTGAAGCAGTCGATCGTGCCCGGCTTCCTGACGCTGATCGGCACCGGGACCTTCGTGGCCGCGTCCAACGGTCCGGTGGTCTTCATGGAGCCGCCGCTGCGGGTGGACCCGCAGGCGCTGGTGGGCTGGGCCGACTGCCCCTCGCCCTGCCACCACTACGACCACGCGTACCTCCAGGGCTTTTTGGGTGGCATCAGGGCGCACACGGGATTCGGCGGAACCTCGGGCGAGGAGCACCAGTTTGAGTTCGTGGGAGCGGGCACCGTGCTCCTCCAGTCGACCGAGCAACTGATGGCCGAGATCGCCACCGGCGCCTCCCCCGACCAGGCAGGGGTACCGGTTCGTGATCGATAGCCTGCGGAGTGTAACGTCGAACGCGTGACCTCAAGCAGCCGCATAGATCCATTGGTTCAGAATTCAACTTCTCTAGGTAGAATCGCTCACATGGAGACCGAGAACGGCACCAACTGGCTCAGCGACGAGGAACAGCGCGCCTGGCGCGCGCACCTGGACGTCAGTCGTCTGCTCATGCACCAGCTCGAACGGGACCTCCAGCCGTTCGGCCTGACGAACAACGACTACGAGATCCTGGTGAACCTCTCCGAGTCCGCGGACCACAAGATGCGGATGAGCGACCTCGCCGCCGCCACCTTGCAGTCCAAGAGCCGCCTGTCCCACCAGATCACCCGCATGGAGAACGCGGGCCTGGTCCGGCGCGAGAACTGCGAGTCGGACCGCCGCGGGCTGTACGCGGTGCTCACCGACCGCGGTTGGGAGACCATGCGCGAGGTCGCCCCGCACCACGTCGCCTCGGTGCGGCAGCACTTCATCGACCTGCTGGGCGCCCAGGGCATCGACGCGCTGCACACCGCACTCGCCCCCGTCGCCGACCACCTGCGCACCCGCCGCAAGACCGGCTGACCAGCACTTTCCTGGTCTGGGGCTGGTCTGGCCTGGGCTGGGCTGAACAGGGCGGCACCCGACTGCACAGGGCTATCCCGGGTGGCGCCCCCGCGCTGGACCCGACCGGCGCCCGCCGAGGCCGAAGACTCAGTCGGCCCCGACGGGCGCCCCCGGCCCGTACCGCCGCAGGCCCCGGCTAACGCACCCGCACCGGCCCGCGCACGCGCACCGCCCACCCGCCGTACCGGCCAGCCCACACCGCCCGCCGGCCCGTACGCTCAGCGCCCCGCAGGCCGCACGGGGCTCACCCGCCGGCAGGCCCCGCAGGCCCCTTCGGTGCCGGCGGTGCGGCGCACGGTAGCCGCACCACGAAGCAGGCGCCGCCGCCCGGCGCGTCCCGCACCGTGAGCGCGCCGCCGTACCGCACCACCACGTCGCGGGCGATGGCGAGGCCGAGGCCGGCTCCCCCGTCGTCGCGGCTGCGCGCGTCGTCCAGCCGGACGAACCGCTCGAAGATCCGCTCCCGCTCGGCCTCCGGCACGCCGACCCCGTCGTCGGTGACGGTCAGCACCGCCCAGCCGGCGGGGGAACCCGGTGCCCGGCCGACGACCGCGGCACCGGGCGTCGCCGAGGACCCGGCCCGCTCCGCACCCTCCCGCCGCAGCGCCACCGTGACCGTGTGCGCCGCGTGCCGCTGCGCGTTGTCCAGCAGATTGCCGAGCACCCTGGCCAGTTGCGAACGCGAGCCGCTGATCTGGACGTCGGCCAGTTCCTCGACGCGCACCGCGATCCGGTCGCCGGTGCGCTGCGCCAACTCCGCGCGGATCAGCGGGGCCAGCGGCAGGAGGACGGGCGCGGGCCGCTCGCCCGCGTCGAGCCGGGCGAGCAGCAGCAGGTCGGCGGCGAGGTGCTGGAGCCGCACCACATCGGCGACGGTGCCTTCGGGGTCCAGGAGTTCGGGGTGCGCGACGCCCACTTCGAGCTGGGTGCGCAGGCTGGCGATGGGGCTGCGGAGCTCGTGCGAGGCGTCGGCGACGAAGCGGCGCTGGCGCTCGACGGCGCCCTCAAGTGCGGCCAGCGTCTGGTTGGTGGTCACCGCGAGCCGCGCCACCTCGTCCCTGGCCTGCGGCTCGGGCACCCGCCGGGACAGGTCGGTGCTCGCCGTGATGGCCGCCATCTCGCGCCGGATGTCCTCCACCGGGCGCAGCGCGCGCCGGGTCACCAGCCAGGTCACCGTCGCCACCACGACGAGCAGCACCGGCAGCCCGACCAGCATCGCCCGCCGTACGGTGCCGACCGCGTCCCGCTCGGTGTCCAGCGGGGCGCCGGCGTACACGGTCAGCGACTCGTCGCCCGGGGTGGTGACGCGCACGGCGGCGAACCGGTAGTCGCGGCGCTCGCCGTCCACCGTGGCCGAGCCCTGGTGGTGCGTGGTCTCGTCGTGGATCTCGCCCTGTCCCGGCCACAGCCTGGGCAGGTCATCGCCGCGCTCGATGGCATCGGCCGCTTCCTTCGCGGCCCGCTCGATGGCCTCTTCGGCGGCCTCGCGGGCGGCTTCGCCGACGCCGCCGTCACCATCGTCGTCGCGGTCCTCGTCACGGCCCTCGTCGCGGCCTCCGTCGCGGCCCTCGTCCGCGGGGTCCTCGCCCGTGCCGTCCCCGTCCCGGTCGGGGGCCGCGGTGCGGCGCGTCAGCGGCGCGGCGACCTCGACGCTCCCGTGGCCGGTCCCGGTGATCCGGGTGAGGTCCTCGCTGACCGCCCGTACCCGCCCGTCCTCGTCCACCACCTGCACCGGCGGGTCCTCGTCGAGCTCCAGCCCGGCGCCGGTCGCAAGCCGCGCGGCGACCTGCCGGGCCCGCAGGTCGGCCTGGAGGTCGGCCTGCTCGCGCAGGTTCTCGCGCAGGACGGCGAGCACCGCGAGGCCGGCCAGCACCAGCGCCAGCGCGACTACCGCGGTGGACCCGACCGCGGCCCTGGCCCGTACCGAACCGAGCGCAAGACGCAGCGCGCTAGCCACGGTCCACCAACCGGTACCCGGCGCCGCGCACCGTCTCGATCAGGTCGGGGCCCAGCTTGCGGCGCAGGGCGCTGACGTAGACCTCGACGATGTTCGGGTCGCCCTCGTACGCGAAGTCCCACACGTGCTCCAGGACCTCCGCCTTGGAGACCACCTCGCCGGCACGCAGCGCCAGTTGTTCGAGCACGGAGAACTCCCGCGCGGTCAGCGTGACGTCGACGCCGGACCGCAGCACCCGGCGGGTGCCGCGGTCCACCGACAGCGCGCCCACCCGCAGCACCGGCGATGCGCCGGGGCCGCGCCGGCGCAGCAGCGCCCGCACCCGGGCCAGCAGCACCACGTACGAGAACGGCTTCGTCAGGTAGTCGTCGGCGCCGGTGTCCAGGCCCTCGGCCTCGTCGTACTCGCCGTCCTTGGCGGTGAGCATCAGGATCGGCACCTCGTTGCCGGCGGCGCGCAGCGCGGCGCAGACCGCGTACCCGTTCATGCCGGGCAGCATGATGTCGAGCACGACCAGGTCGTACGCGCCCTCGCCGGCCCGGTGCAGCCCGCTGGTCCCGTCGTGCACCACGTCCACGGCGAACCCCTCCGCCGCCAGCCCCTTGGCCAGCGACAGGGCGAGCCGCCTCTCGTCCTCCACGATCAACAGGCGCATGCGCACAGCCTCGCAAACCGAAGCTGAAGAGTCCTTCAGCCGTCTTCAGCTTCCCTTCAGCGTCGCTGCGCAAGCGTGGGTGGCGTCAAGCGACGGGCCGGCACCGGCACGGGTGGCACCTGGGAGGAAACCTCATGAAGCGCAAGATCGCGATCGCCAGCATCGCCGCTGCGGTCCTCATCGGCGGCGGCACGGCATCGGCCGTGGCCTTCACCGACGGCGGCGACGGCGGCACCTCCGGCACCCGGGTCGCCGCCGACCGCTCCGGCCGGGTGGGCGATGACGCAGCCGCGGACGGCTCGAAGGACGGGGCGAAGGCCGAGGTCAGGGGTGGGGGCGAGGACCGGGCGGCGGATGACGCCGACGACGACCGGCCCGAGCGCGGCGACACCGACGGGCTGGCCGATGACCTGAAGCGGTGGCGCGGCGACACGGACGGCTGGGACGACGACCGGGACGGCGACCGTACGGACCAGGGCGACCGCGGCGACGACGCCGAGGACCGCGCGCTGCGGGGCGCGACCCTCTCGGTGGGTGCGGCGATCGACGCGGCGCTGCGGGCCAGGCCCGGGACCGTGGTCTCGATCGACCTGGACGCGGAGGCCGGCCGCGCGGTGTGGGACGTGGACGTGCTCGGCAGGGACGGCCACTGGTACGACCTGGAGGTGGCCGCCGACAACGGGAAGGTGCTGCGGGACCACCGCGCCCACGAGGACGACGCCGCCGAACTGAAGCGCGCCCTGAAGGCGACCACGGTCTCCGCGACCGACGCCGTCCGGGAGGCCCTGCGCACCACGCAGGGCGTGGTGATCTCGGTGGACCTGGACGACGGTCTGCCCACCGGCTGGGACGTGGACGTCCTCGGCAAGGACGGCAAGGACCGCGAGCTCAGCGTGGACCTGTCATCGGGCAAGGTGACGTGGCACGCGGACGACGACCACGACGACGACTGACGCCGCCCCGCGGCGACACCCGGCGAGGACCGCGAGGAGGACCGGCGGCGGGTGGGCGGGGTGGCTGTCGGTGGGGGTGGCTGACGGGCGACGGTTGAGCTGGTTGGCGGCTCGACTGGTCGCTGGTCGCTGGTCGCTGGTCGCCAACGATCGGGCCGTTGGGCGGCCGGCCCCCGCGGGCGTACGTCTGTGGGGTGCGGGGCATCGCCCGTACCCGTACGTCCGTTGGCGTACGGCCGCCGGCGGCCCCGGCCAGGGGCGTACGGGTAGGCGGCGTACGACGGTGGGGGGCGGGGCCGTGTCCCGTACCCGTACGGCCGTGCACGCCCATCGGCCCGCCCACAGACCGCACGACCCGCGCCCCGCAGTCGCGCTGCCGGCCGCCGATGGCTGCGGCCCCCCCGGCCCGGCCCCCGGGGAGCCTGCGCCGCCCCGGCCGGCGCCCGGCCCCAGCAGCCGCAGGCGCTCGGCGCCCGCCCACGGGACGCGGGGGCCGCCGGGCGCCCCCAACCGCAGTGCGGTGGCGGGCCAGCGCCCCCCGGTGCGGCGCGCACTACGGCCGAACGCACCACGCCGCGCCGCGAACCGACCCGGGCCCGGCCGGGCTAGTCGCGGCCCGGCTCAGCCCTCCGTGAGGCCGGCCACCAGTTCGTCCGCCGCCGCGTACGGGTCGAGGGCGCCGGCCACGATCTGCTCGGCCAGGGCGCTGAGCCTGCGGTCGCCGCTGAGGTCGCCGATCCGCTCGCGCAGCGCCGTCACCGCGATCGTCTCGACCTCGCGGGCGGCCCGCTCGCGGCGGCGTTCGGCGAGCACGCCGCGCTCCTCCATCCACGCCCGGTGCTTCTCCAGCGCCTCCACGACCTCGTCCACGCCCTGCGCCCGGGCGGCGACGGTCTTCACGATCGGGGGCCGCCAGTCGCCGGCCGCCCGCGCCTCGCCGAGGCCGAGCATGTGGTTGAGCTCGCGGGCGGTGGCGTCCGCGCCGTCCCGGTCGGCCTTGTTGACCACGTACACGTCGCCGATCTCCAGGATGCCGGCCTTCGCCGCCTGGATGCCGTCGCCCATGCCGGGCGCGAGCAGCACCACGCTGGTGTCGGCCTGCGAGGCGATCTCCACCTCGGACTGGCCCACGCCCACCGTCTCCACCAGCACCACGTCGCAGCCGGCCGCGTCCAGCACCCGGATGGCCTGCGGCGCGGACCAGGCCAGGCCGCCGAGGTGGCCGCGGGTGGCCATGGAGCGGATGTAGACGCCGGGGTCGGAGGCGTGGTCGCCCATCCGCACCCGGTCCCCCAGCAGCGCGCCGCCGGAGAACGGCGACGAGGGGTCCACGGCCAGCACCCCGACCCGCTTGCCGATCTTGCGGTACGCGGTGATCAGCGCCGAGGTGGAGGTGGACTTGCCGACGCCGGGCGAGCCGGTCAGGCCCACCACGTAGGCCCGGCCGGTCAACGGCGCCAGCGCCGCCATCACCGCGCGGAGCTGCGGGGACGCCCCCTCCACCAGCGAGATCAGCCGGGCCACCGCGCGCGGCTTGCCCTGCCTCGCCTGCTCCACCAGGCCGGGGACGTCCACCATCGTGCCGCTCTCCTTCTGCTTCTGCTCGTACGGGCCGGCCGGCCGATCGGGCCGGTGGCGGGGGCGCGGGCCGGCTACTTCTTGGGCACCCGCACGATCAGCGCGTCGCCCTGACCGCCGCCGCCGCACAGCGCCGCAGCCCCGACGCCGCCGCCGCGCCGCTTGAGCTCCAGGGCCAGGTGCAGCACCAGCCGGGCGCCCGACATGCCGATGGGGTGGCCGAGCGCGATGGCACCGCCGTTGACGTTCACCTTTTCCGCGGATACGCCGAGGTCCTTCATTGACTGGAAGGCAACGGCCGCGAACGCCTCGTTGATCTCGATCAGATCGAGGTCCGCGACGTCGAGGCCCTCCTTGCCGAGCGCGTGGTTGATCGCGTTGGAGGGCTGCGACTGGAGCGCGTTGTCGGGGCCTGCGACGTTGCCGTGCGCGCCGATCTCGGCGATCCACTCCAGGCCCAGTTCCTCGGCCTTGGCGCGGCTCATGACGACCACGGCGGCGGCGCCGTCGGAGATCTGCGAGGAGGTGCCGGCGGTGATCGTGCCGTCCTTGGTGAACGCCGGGCGCAGCTTGGCCAGGCCCTCCACGGTGGTGTCGGCGCGGATGCCCTCGTCCTGGCTGAAGACGACCGGCTCGCCCTTGCGCTGCGGGATCTCCACCGGCGTGATCTCGGCCTCGAACAGGCCGTTCTTCTGCGCGGCTGCGGCCCGCTGGTGGGAGAGGGCGGCGATCTCGTCCTGAGCGGCGCGGCCGATGCCGAGCCGGCTGTTGTGCTTCTCGGTGGACTCGCCCATGGGGATGTTCTCGTAGGCGTCGGTCAGCCCGTCGTGCGCCATGGAGTCCAGCATGTGAACGGCCCCGTACTTGAATCCCTCACGGGAGCCGGGGAGCAGGTGCGGCGCGTTGGTCATCGATTCCTGGCCGCCGGCGACGACGATGTCGAACTCGCCGGCGCGGATGAGCTGGTCGGCCAGGGCGATCGCGTCGAGGCCGGAGAGGCAGACCTTGTTGACGGTCAGCGCCGGCACGCTCATCGGAATGCCGGCCTTGACGGCCGCCTGGCGGGCCGGGATCTGCCCGGCGCCGGCCTGCAACACCTGCCCCATGATCACGTATTGCACCTGGTCACCGCCGATGCCGGCGCGGTCGAGCGCGGCCTTGATGGCGAACCCGCCGAGGTCGGCTCCGGAGAAGCTGCGCAGCGAGCCGAGCAGCCGGCCCATGGGCGTACGGGCGCCCGCCACGATCACAGAGGTAGTGCCGGTCGTACCAGTCATGGTGCGGCCCCTTCGGAAGCGTCAGGGATGTTAACGAGGGTTATCCGTCAATGTACTGAGGGGTGCGCGACAGGTCACCGGCCCGAGGATGTGATCGCGCGCACGTTGCGTGACCGGCCGTGCCGGCGGTGCACTGGGGGCATGCTGACGAGAATCGACCACATCGGGATCGCCTGCTTCGACCTCGACAAGACCGTTGAGTTCTACCGTGCCACCTACGGCTTCGAGGTGTTCCACTCCGAGGTCAACGAGGAGCAGGGGGTGCGCGAGGCGATGCTCAAGATCAACGAGACCTCCGACGGCGGCGCCTCCTACCTCCAGTTGCTCGAACCGATCCGGGAGGACTCGGCGGTGGGCAAGTGGATGGCCAAGAACGGCGAGGGCGTGCACCACATCGCGTTCGGCACCGCCGACGTGGACGGGGACGCCGCGGCCATCCGCGACAAGGGCGTACGGGTCCTGTACGAGCAGCCCCGGCGCGGCTCGATGGACTCGCGGATCACCTTCCTGCACCCCAAGGACTGCCACGGCGTGCTCACCGAACTGGTCACCTCCGCCTCCCCCGACCAGACCGAACACTGACTCACCCCTCCCCCGGCCGGTAGAGTGCAAGCTCGGCCGGGGCGCGGGTTGGGGGCTCGGCCCAAGCTACGCCGATGATCTGACACCATTTCTTCGGAAGGGCCAGCTCCGTGCACCCCGGCATCGGGGCGGGGCAGGCCGCCGACGCGACCAGGGGACGGATGGGACCGCGCAGTGCGGGGCTACGACCGCTACGAGCCTGACGATCACCTTTCGCAGTTCGAAGCCGAGATGGAACGGCTGAAGACCGAGCGGGAGAAGGCCGTCCAGCACGCCGACGACCTCGGCTACCAGGTCGAAGTCCTGCGCGCCAAGCTGCACGAGGCGCGCCGCACCATCGCGTCCCGTCCCGCGTACGACTCGGCCAACGTCGGCTACCAGGCCGAGCAGATGCTGCGGAACGCGCAGGCGCAGGCGGACCAGCTCCGCGCGGACGCCGAGCGCGAGCTGCGCGACGTGCGGGCGCAGACCCAACGGCTGCTCCAGGAGCAGGCCGAACGGCAGTCGCGCCTTGAGGCCGAGCTGCACGCCGAGGCGGTCGCCCGCCGGCAGCGCCTGGACGAGGAGTTGGCGGAGCGCCGGGCGACCGTCGAGTCGCACGTCAACGAGAACGTGGCCTGGGCCGAGCAGCTCAGGGCCCGCAGCGAGGCGCAGGCCAGGCGGCTGCTGGACGAGTCGCGGGCCGAGGCCGAGCAGTCGCTGAGCAGTGCCAGGGCCGAGGCCCAGCGGCTGGCCGAGCAGGCCAGGGAGCGGCTGGCCGCGGAGAGCGAGAGCGCGCGCTCGGAAGCGGAAGCGATCCTGCGGCGGGCCCGTACCGACGCCGAGCGGCTGCTGAACGCCGCGTCCACGCAGGCGCAGGAGGCCACCGACCACGCCGAGCAACTGCGGACGACCACGGCGACCGAGTCCGAGGAGGCCCGCCGACAGGCCGGTGAGCTGACCCGGGGCGCCGAGCAGCGCATGCAGGAGGCCGACACGGCGCTGCGCGAGGCACGCGCCGAGGCCGAGAAGCTGGTCAGCGAGGCCAAGGAGGCCGCGGCGGCGCAGCTATCGGCCGCCGAGTCGGCTGGCGAGCAGCGCACCCGTACGGCCAAGGCGGAGATCGCGCGGCTGGTCGGCGAGGCCACCAAGGAGGCCGAGGCGCTGCGCGCCGAGGCCGAGCAGTTGCGGGACGACGCCAGGTCCGACACCGAGCGGTTGGTCGCCGAGGCGCAGGAGAAGGCGCGGGCCGAGGCCGCCGAGGAGTCGGCCGCCCAGTTGGCCAAGGCGGCCCGTACGGCCGAAGAGGTGCTGAGCAAGGCCGCCGACGACGCCAAGGCGACCACCAAGGCCGCCGCCACCGAGGCGGAGCGGATCAGGACCGAGGCCGAGCGCGAGGCCGACCGGCTGCGGGAGGCCGCGCACGACACGGCCGAGCAGCTCAAGGGCGCGGCCAAGGACGACACCAAGGAGTACCGGGCCAAGACGGTCGAGCTCCAGGAGGAGGCCAGGCGGCTGCGCGGCGAGGCCGAGCAGTTGCGGGCCGACGCGGTCGCCGAGGGCGAGAAGATCCGCGGCGAGGCCCGCCGGGACGCGCTCCAGCAGATCGAGGAGGCGGCCAAGACCGCCGAGGAGCTGCTGACCAAGGCCAAGGCCGACGCCGCCGAGAGCCGGGCGAGCGCCACCGCCGAGGGCGAGCGGGTGCGGGCCGAGGCCGCCGAGCGGGCCCAGGCGCTGCGCAAGCAGGCCGAGGAGGCCCTTGAGCGCTCCCGCGGCGAGGCCGAGGACCTGGTGGCCGCCGCCGAGGAGGGCGCCGGCAAGATCAAGGCGGAGGCCGCGGAGGCCGCCCAGCGGCTGCGCGAGGAGACCGAGCGCACCACCGCCGAGCGGCGGGCCGAGGCCGAGGCCGAGTGGGCCAGGCTGCACGGCGAGGCCGAGCAGCGGGTCAGTGCGGCCGAGGAGGCGCTGCGCGAGGCGCGCGCCGAGGCCGAGAAGCTGCGTCGGGAGGCCGCCGAGGAGACCGAGCGGCTGCGCACGGAGTCCGCGGAGCGGCTGCGCGCCCTCCAGGAGCAGGCCGAGGCGGAGGCCCAGCGGCTGCGGACGGAGGCCACCGCGGACGCGTCGGCCGCCCGCGCCGAGGGCGAGTCGGTCGCGGTGCGGCTGCGCAGTGAGGCGGCGGCCGAGGCGGAGCGGCTGCGGACGGAGGCCCAGGAGGCCGCCGACCGGGTGCGCGGCGAGGCGAAGGCGGCGGCCGAGCGGCTGGCCGGCGAGGCCGCCGAGGCGCTGGCCGCCGCGCAGGAGGAGGCGACGCGGCGCCGCCGGGAGGCCGAGGAGCTGCTCGCCGACGCCCGCGGCGAGGCGCAGCGCGAGCGCGAGCGGGCCCAGGCGCAGAGCGAGGAGTTGCTGGCCGCGGCCCGTAACCGGGTGGCGGAGGCGCAGGCCGAGGCGCAGCGGCTGCAAGAGGAGGCCGAGCAGCGGGCGACGGAGTTGGTGTCGGCCGCCGAGCAGACCGCGCAGCAGGTGCGGGAGACGGTCGCGGGGCTCCAGGAGCAGGCCGAGGAGGAGATCACCGGGCTGCGGTCGGCGGCCGAGCACGCGGCCGAGCGCACCCGTACGGAAGCCCAGGCGGAGGCGGACCGGGTCCGCGCCGACGCGTACGCCGAGCGGGAGCGGGCCTCAAGCGACGCGTCGCGGGTGCGCCGCGAGGCGCGCGAGGAGACCGAGGCCGCCAAGGCCCTGGCGGAGCGCACGGTCTCGGAGGCGATCGGCGAGTCGGAGCGGATGCGCGCCGACGCCCGCGAGGAGGCGGCGCGGCTGCGGGCCACCGCCGCCCAACAGGCGGACACGCTGGTGGGCGAGGCGAGCGCCGAGGCCGAGCGGCTGGTGGCGGACGCCACGGCCAAGGGGCAGCGGCTGCGGACCGAGGCGGCGGACGCGCTGGCGGCGGCCGAGCAGGACGCGGCGCGCTCGCGCGCCGAGGCCCGTACGGACGCCAACCGGCTCCGGTCGGACGCGGCACAGCAGGCCGACCGGCTCATCGCGGAGGCGACGAAGGAGTCCGAGAAGCTCGTCGGCGACGCCACGACCGAGGCCGAGCGGCTGCGGACCGAGGTGGCGACGGAGAGCAAGCGGGTACGGGCGGAGGCCGCCGACGCGATGGCCGCCGCCCGCCAGGAGGCCGACCGCACCCTGGACGAGGCCAGGGTGGCGGCCAACCAGCGCCGGGCCGAGGCCGCCAAGCAGGCCGACCGGCTGGTGGCCGGGGCGGCCAAGGAGGCGGAGCGGGTGCGCGCGGAGGGGGGGGGGGCCCGTCGCGCCGAGGCCGCCAAGCAGGCCGACCAGCTCATCGCCGGGGCCCAGGAGGAGGCGCTGCGGGCGGCCACCGCGGCCGAGGAGCGCGCCGACACCATGGTGGGCGTGGCCCGCAAGGAAGCCGACCGGATCGTGGCCGAGGCCACCGCGCAGGGCAACCAGCGGGTGGAGAAGGCGCGTACGGACGCCAACACGATGCTGACCGAGGCGCGCGGCGACGCGACGGCCATAAGGGAGCGGGCCGAGGAGTTGCGCACCCGGGTCGAGGGCGAGGTCGAGAAGTTGCACGACCGGGCGCGCCGGGAGTCCGCCGAGGCGCTCAAGTCGGCCGGCGAGCGGGCGGACAAGTTGGTGAAGGCCGCCGAGGAGCAACTGGCCGCGGCCGAGGCGAAGTCCAAGGACCTGTTGTCCGACGCGAGCAGCGAGGCCAGCAAGGTCCGGATCGCCGCGGTCAAGAAGGCCGACGGGCTGATCCGGGAGGCCGAGGCGAAGAAGACCGAGGCGGTGCGCGACGCCGAGCGCATGCGGAAGGAGGCAGCGGGCGAGGCACAGCGAATGGTCGACGACGGCAAGCGGGAACTGGAGCTGCTGGTCCGTCGCCGCAAGGACATCAACGCGGAGATCTCCCGCGTCCAGGACGTGTTGGAAGCACTCGAATCCTTCGAGGCTCCGGCGGCCGGCGGCGGGAGCGGCAAGGACAACGGGGGCGCGAAATCAGTGGCGGGCGCGGGCGCGACTCGTTCAAGTGGCAAGCAGTCTGACGGCTAGCCACTCAAATGAGGGGTCATTCTCCAGATCAAACGGGCAATGACTCGAAGACACGCCGTCCGCCCCCCTAGGATTCTCCCTATCACCTCACCGGTCTTCTTTCGACAGGAACCCCATGAGCGACACTTCCTCCCCCTTCGGCTTCGAGCTCGTGCGGCGTGGATACGACCGCGGTCAGGTGGACGACCGCATCAGCAAGCTCGTCGCCGACCGAGACAGCGCCCTGGCACGCATCACTTCCCTGGAAAAGCGCATCGAGGAGCTGCACCTCGAAACGCAGAACGCACAGGCCCAGGTCAACGACTCCGAGCCGTCGTACGCGGGTCTCGGCGCGCGGGTGGAGAAGATCCTCCGGCTCGCCGAGGAGGAGGCCAAGGACCTGCGTGAGGAGGCCCGTCGCGCCGCCGAGCAGCACCGCGAGCTCGCCGAGTCCGCCGCCCAGCAGGTGCGCAACGATGCCGAAACGTTCGCGGCCGAGCGCAAGGCGAAGTCCGAGGACGAGGGTGCGCGGATCGTCGAGAAGGCGAAGTCCGACGCGAGCCAACTGCGCACGGACGCGCAGAAGGACGCCCAGTCCAAGCGGGAGGAGGCTGACTCCCTCTTCGAGGAGACCCGCGCCAAGGCCGCCCAGGCCGCCGCCGACTTCGAGACCAACCTGGCCAAGCGCCGCGAGCAGTCCGAGCGCGACCTGGCGTCCCGTCAGGCGAAGGCCGAGAAGCGGCTCGCGGAGATCGAGCACCGCGCGGAGCAGCTCCGGCTTGAGGCGGAGAAGCTGCGTACGGACGCGGAGCGGCGGGCCCGGCAGACGGTGGAGACCGCGCAGCGCCAGGCCGAGGACATCGTGGCGGACGCCAACGCCAAGGCCGACCGGGTGCGCAGCGAGTCCGAGCGCGAGCTCGCGGCGCTCACCAACCGCCGCGACAGCATCAACGCCCAACTCACCAACGTCCGCGAGATGTTGGCGACGCTCACCGGTGCGGCGGTGGCCGCGGCCGGCGCCCCCGAGGAGGACTCGGTGCAGCGCGGCGTCCCGGCGCAGCAGAGCCGCTGACCGCGCCGGGCCGAGGGCGCCGACCTCGGGTCGGCTCCCGGTAGCGCTCCCGGGTGGCCGGCCGACCGGTGGGGTCGCCGGCGCCGACGAGGGTGGCACCGCTCACGGGCGGTCGGTTGCCACTGGTCGTCTGCCATGGGATCGATCGGTAGCCGAGAGGTGACCGACGGGTCGCAACCTTGTTTCGCTAGGCACACAGCGCCTCGTACCACGGAATGTGGTACGAGGCGCTGTGTGCTGCGGGGTGGCGTGTACGCCTCAGGGCCCTTAGCGTGGCCTGCATGATCGAGCTTGTGGGGTTGACGAAACGCTACGGCGACAAGCTCGCCGTCGACGGGTTGACGTTCACCGTGCGCCCGGGGATCGTCACCGGCTTCCTGGGGCCCAACGGGGCCGGCAAGTCCACGACCATGCGCATGATGCTCGACCTGGACAACCCCACGGCGGGGCAGGTCCGCATCGACGGCAAGCACTACCGGCAGTTGAACGATCCGCTCAAGCACATCGGCGCGCTGCTCGACGCGAAGGCCGTGCACGGCGGGCGCAGCGCCTACAACCACCTGCTCTGTCTGGCACAGAGCAACGGCATCCCCACCAGTCGGGTGAGCGAGGTGCTCGACACGGTCGGGCTGTCCTCGGTCGCCAAGAAGCGTTCCAAGGGGTTCTCGCTCGGCATGGGGCAGCGGCTCGGGATAGCCGCCGCACTGCTGGGCGACCCGGAGATCCTGATGTTCGACGAGCCGGTCAACGGGCTCGACCCGGAGGGCATCCACTGGATCCGGCACCTGATGAAGAACCTGGCGTCGCAGGGCCGTACGGTCTTCGTCTCCAGCCACCTGATGAGTGAAATGGCCCTGACCGCCGACCACTTGGTGGTGATCGGGCAGGGGCGGCTGATGGCCGACACCTCGATGGCGGAGTTCATCGCGCAGAACTCGCGCTCCTACGTACGGGTGCGCACGCCCGACCACGAGCGGATGCGGGAGGCGCTGGCAGGGGCGGGGTACACGGCGCTGGTCGCGGCCGACGGCGCGCTGGAGGTGGACCGGGCCGATGCGGCGCACCTGGGCGAATTGGCCGCGCGGCACCAGGTGGTGCTGCACGAGTTGAGCCCCCAGCAAGCCTCGCTCGAAGAGGCGTTCATGCAGCTCACGGCCGAGTCGGTGGAGTACCACGCGCACTCGGGGCCGGCCGGCGCGCATCCGGGCGCCCCGGCGGCGTACGGGGGTGCGGCGCCGCCGGGTCCGGTCGCCGGCCAGCCTCCGCAGGGGTACCCGCCGCAGGGTCAGCCGCCCGCGCAGGGGTATCCGCCCGGGCCGGGACAGCCCGGGCCGGGACAGCCGGGGCCGGGCCAGCAGGGGCCCGGGCAGCAGGGCGGTTGGGGAGCCGACTGGCAGCGGAAGAAGGGGTCCTGACGATGGCGGTCACGACGCAGGTCCTCAAGTCCGAGTGGACCAAGATCAAGTCAGTGCGCTCCACCGTGTGGACCATGGTCCTCGCGCTGGTGGTGACGCTGGCCCTGAGCATGTTGCTCAGCGCGCTCAGCAAGAACGACTACGACGACATGTCGCGCCAGGACAAGATCCAGTTCGACCCGACCCTGATCAGCTTCGCCGGCATCGGCCTCGGCCAACTGGCACTGATCGTCTTCGGGGTGCTCGTGGTCTCCAACGAGTACAGCACCGGCATGATCCGTACCTCGCTCGCGGCGGTCCCGCAGCGGCTGACCTTCCTGTTCAGCAAGGTGGCGGTGGCCACCGCGGTGGCGCTCGCGGTCGGCGTGGTGATCAGCTTCGCCAGCTTCTACGCCGGTCAGGCCATGCTCGGCGAGCACAAGGCGGCGCTCGGCGATCCCGGGGTGCTGCGGGCGGTCCTCGGCAGCGCGCTGTACATGGCGCTGATCACGATGTTCGCCATGGGCGTCACCGTGATGCTGCGCAGCCCGATGCTCTCGCTCGGCATCCTGATGCCGTTCTTCTTCCTGATCTCCAACATCCTGGGCAACGTCCCGGCCACCGAGAAGGTCGGCCGGTACCTGCCCGACCAGGCCGGTTCCCGGGTCATGCAGGTCGTCAGGACCGACGACGACGCCCCGTACGGGCCCTGGGGCGGCCTGACGATCATGGCCCTGTGGGTGCTCGCGGCCCTGATCGGCGGCGCCGTGGCCCTGAAGAAGCGGGACGCCTGAGGGGGCGCCCTGGCCCGGCGGGGCGGGCGGGCGGCGTGGGCGGAGGACGGGGTTCCGGGGCGCGGCCGGGGCGCCCTCACGCCGCCGACTCGTACGGCCGCTCCGTGTGATCACGACAGTCCGCGAAAGCCAACATGGATCGACATAAGCGGAAACTTCGCCCCAGCACAGACGGCAGTGGCTGGTGGAAGGGAACCGTCAGCAGCCGGTTATCCTCCTAACCCTCACGGGGGCGAGCCGTCAGGTGGCTGACGCCCCGACCGATCGCGAGGGCGGATCATTGATCGAGGCAGTCGGCCTGACGAAGCGCTACGGCGCCAAGACAGCCGTGCACAACCTGTCCTTCCAGGTGCGGCCGGGCGCCGTCACCGGTTTCCTGGGCCCCAACGGCTCCGGCAAATCGACGACGATGCGCATGATCCTCGGTCTCGACAAGCCGACCGCGGGCACGGTCACGGTGGGCGGCTACGCGTTCCGCCAGTTGCCGAACGCGCCGCGGCAGGTCGGTGCGCTCCTCGACGCCAAGGCCGTGCACGGCGGGCGCAGCGCGCGCCAGCACCTGCTCTGCCTCGCGCAGCTCTCCGGCATTCCGGCCCGTCGGGTGGACGAGGTACTGGGCGTCGTCGGCCTCCAGGGCGTGGCCAAAAAGCGCTCCAAGGGGTTCTCGCTCGGCATGGGCCAGCGGCTCGGCATCGCGGCGGCCCTGCTCGGCGACCCGCAGGTGCTGCTCTTCGACGAGCCGGTCAACGGGCTCGACCCCGAGGGCATCCTCTGGGTCCGCAACCTCATGAAACAGCTCGCCGGCGAGGGTCGTACGGTCTTCGTCTCCAGCCACCTGATGAGCGAGATGGCGCTGACCGCTGACCATCTCATCGTGATCGGCCGCGGCCAGCTCCTCGCCGACATGAGCGTCTCCGACTTCATTTCGGCCAACTCCGCCGACTTCGCCCGGGTGCGCACGCCGGACACCGAGCCGCAGCAGCGCGAGAAGCTGGTGGCCGCGCTCACCAAGGCGGGCGGGCAGGTGCAGCCCGAGCAGGACGGCGCGCTGCGCGTCACCGGCCTCGCGCTGCCGCGCATCAGCGACCTCGCGCACGACGCGGACGTGCGGCTGTGGGAGCTCGCCCCGCACCAGGCGTCGCTGGAGGAGGCGTACATGCGGATGACGCAGGCCGCCGTCGACTACCGGTCGACGCAGGACCCGCGGGCCGGCCTCCAACAGCAGGGCTTCGCGCCCGGCCAGCCGGTGCAGCCCGGCGCCCCGCAGGGCTGGGGCCAGCCCGCGCCGGCCGACCCGCGACAGCAGCACCCGTACGCAGCGGGCCAGCCGCACCCGTACCAGCAGCAGCCGTACGCCCCGCAGCAGGGCCAGCCGGTGCCGGTCGGCGCCGTGCCCGGGCAGCCCGCACCCGGTGCGCCGGTGGCGGCCGGCGCCACGGCCGGCGGGCCGACGCCCGGTGCACCCGTGCCCGGTGCGCCGGTGGCGGGGGTTCCCGCCGCGCCCGCCGGTGGTTCGCCGCGCACCACTCAGTTGCGCGCGCTGCCGGCCGACGCCCCCGCCCCCGCGGCGCAGCAGCCCGCCGCCCCCGCCGAACCGACCGAGCGCGACAGCGAGGACGCCCGATGACCACCCCTCAGCAGCCGCAGACCACCCCGGGCGAGCCGGCCCCCGCCGCGGCCCCCGCCACCGGCCAGCCCACCGGCCAGAGCGGCCAGCAGCCGGCCGTGCCCGCGCCCGCA